>DATJHZ010000122.1:0-25791 GCA_035493595.1 Cyclobacteriaceae bacterium
AACCCATTCGTCTTCTGACTTGGAGTGGTTAGCAACTCCAAACTCATTACAAAGCATGGTAAGCTCTTCCTGGTTGCCAGCTTTTATCACTGGAAAAACTCCATGTTCATTAACACGACGTTTGTCCATGGCCTGATGTAAACTGATATCACGCGCATAAATATTATCAGCTATTTCTTTAAACACAGGAGCTGCCACATTGCTACCATATTGGTACCAACCACGTGGATTCTTGATTAAAACAATGGCACTATACTTTGGCGCTTGTGCAGGAAAATATCCAACAAATGAGGTAATATATTTCTTTGTGTAATGCCCATCATCTAAAATCTGCGCTGTACCTGTTTTGCCAGCAATAGGATAGTGAGCTCCTTTAATATTTTTAGCCGTACCTTTTTGTACAACACCTTCTAATAAAAGCTTAAGCTTATCTAATGTTTTACTGGAACATATTTTACTATTGAGTTCTTCTGTTTCAAATTTTTCTTCAACTTCGTCTGCTCTGCTGACAGCTTTTACAAAAACTGGCTTAATCATCTTACCATCATTAGCAACTGCATTATACAATGCAAGTGTATGCAGTGGTGTGATTTCCAATCCATAACCATAAGCCATCCATGGTAAACTTATTCCACTCCATCCTTTTTCGCCTGGTCTCTTAATTTTAGGTGAAGCTTCGCCTGCAATCTGTATACCTAAGGGTTTTGATAATTTTAATCTATCAATGTAATCCACAAACTTCTGTGGCTTCAATCCAAAATATTTATCAGCCAGTTTAGCCATCGCCACATTTGATGAATGTTCAAATGCTTCTTGAACTGTAACTGTACCTAAGCCTTCTTCTTCGTGATCGCGAATCTTTTTATTGTAGAATGTAGCTTCTCCATTTCCTGTTGCTATGCTATCAGACAATTCCATGTTTGTATCTTCAAGCAAAGCAATCATGGTAACCAATTTAAAGGTTGAGCCGGGCTCGAATGCCATGCCCGCTGCGAAATTGAATTTCTCTGTAAAATTGCCGCTACCATCGCTGCTTAAGTTTGAGATAGCTTTTACTTCACCAGTCTTTACTTCCATTACAACAACAAGGCCATCATCAGCATTATGTTGATACATAGCTTTTTCAAGCGCAGTCTCGGCAACATCCTGAAGGTTGATGTCAAGTGTAGTTTGCAAATCAAAACCATCAACTGCCTTTACATTGTTTGCGTCGAATACTGGCTTCCAGATTCCACCTGCTATTTTTTGATAATATGCATAACCATTTTGTCCGCCAAGTTGTTTATCGAAACTGTATTCAATGCCCGCACCTTTATCATTCTCATTAACAAAACCAATTGTTCTTCTGCTAAGGTTTGAGAATGGTCTGTAGCGAACATCTACTTTTTCAAAGATGGCACCACCACGCAAGCGACCTTCACGGAAGATCGGCCAACTCATCATAATCTTCTTATCCTGATAATCAATCTGACGCCTACTTAGAATTATATATTGCTTATTGCTGGCACGTGCATCAACAAGCATGTTCTTATAGTCAACTTTTGATTTATCCTTAAAGAATTTTGACAACTGATATGATAGGGAATCAATACCTGCCTTAAACACTTCGTCTTTAGGAAGTGTTGCATCGAACGCTATCTTGTAAAAAGGAAGTGAGGTAGCGAGAAGACTACCGTTATCTGAATAAATGTTTCCGCGAGTTGCTTTTACTTCTTTATAATCGAAAGAAATTCGTTCACCCATTTTTGCCCACTTCTCCCCTTCAACAAACTGTATGTGTCCTGTCTTAATCACCACCGCAATGGCAAAAAGCATTACAAACAGAAATGCTATTCTTACTCTTAATAATATGGACTTCTTAATATTCACCTTCTTCGACTACCACTTTATAGGGTGGTGTTAAACTTTCTTTTAATCCGTATGCTTTTACTTTTCGTGCTACTTCAGACTGCTTGCTGGCGAACATCAAATCTGACTTTAGTGTGGTATAGTCAGCTCTCAGATCTTCAACCTCTGCCTGAATAGCATTTATCTGTCTTACTGTTTTTTCAGCGTAATGGGTATTGCCGATATAGAGTAAACCAATTGCCATCACAAACAAAATCTTTGGAAGATATTGCGTTGGAAATCCTTCTTCGAAGTAGTTCTCAAGCTTTAACTTCTTTTCAATACCAGAGAAAAAGCTCGTGCCTCCGCCTGAAGGCTTATCACTCTTCACGCTTTCTTTCTTTGCTCCGATTTTGAATTTGTTTTCCATTCTTATCAGTCTGTCATTAGTTAATTGTTATCAGTTAATAGTTAATGGTGAGTTTACAGCAACCGCTCACTATTAACTTTCAACTTATAATTTTACTGCTATCCTTAACTTAGCACTTCGTGCTCTTTTGTTTTCCTGTATCTCCTCTTCCGATGCTTCGATCGGTTTTCGATTTACAGCTTCAAAAGGTTTTATTTGGTTTCCGTAAAAATCCTTTTCTACTTCACCGAATACTTTCCCTTTGTTGATGTAGTTCTTCACCATTCTGTCTTCCAGCGAGTGATACGACATAACCACGAGCCTTCCATCTTGCTCCATCACTTCGCCACATTGGTGCAAAAAATCTTCAAGTGCTTTCATCTCTGCGTTAACTTCGATGCGTAGCGCCTGAAACACCTGGGCGAAATATTTGTTCTCCTTACCACGAGGAGCTACAGTTTGCAATGTTGCTTTCAGATCTTCTGTTCGCACAAAAGGCTGATTAACCCGCTGTTGTGTTATGAGCCGGGCTACTGTTTTAGCATTCTTCAACTCGCCATACATTCCAAAGAGTTTGTGAAGATTTTCTTCACTATATTCATTAAGAACGCTGGCTGCCGTTGTTGGTGCTTGCTTGTCCATGCGCATATCTAGTGGTCCATCAAAGCGAGTTGAAAATCCTCGCTCGGGTGAATCGATCTGATGTGATGAAACACCGAGATCAGCCAGTATGCCATTGACTTTGGTTACTCCGTTCAATCGCAGAAACCTTTTGAGGTATCTGAAATTGGCCTGACAAAATGTAAAAGAACTACTTGTTATTTTTTCTGCTTGTTGCTTTGCGTCATCATCCTGATCAAATGAGATGAGTCTGCCACCATCCAACTTCTCAAGTATTTTAGTACTATGCCCTCCTCCTCCAAATGTCACATCTACATATATGCCTTTGGGATTTATGTTAAGTCCTTCCAGGCACTCTGCCAGCATTACTGGTTTGTGATAGCTCATAGCTCTAAGCTTCTACCCACAAGCTTCAAGCTTTAATCTCATCCACAACGAAGCGAGCATACGTTGCTCTTCCGTAATCATTACCAACAACTTTTGAATCGCTTCTTCCTTTAACCAACCTAATCGCTGTACTACCAGAATCTGAGTCTCCAATTCAAATGAAGAACCTAATGCTATCTCTATATATTGCTTATGTTCCTTTTCATTCCACTTAACACTTCCTTCTGCTATACTTGAAGATATTGACATGGCATTTCGTATTACTTCTGTGCGCAAGCCATACTTCTCCTCTGAAGGAAAATCATAAGAAGCTTTATTAATCTCTTCTGCTATTTCCATCCCTTTCTGCCAAACCAATAATTTTTTAAAATCGCGCATAGTAATTTTATACTAAGTCAAAAATTATCAACCTGGATTGCAGCGTTAAGCTTATCTCCTGAAGAGTATTATTCTTCGAGGTGCTTTTGTGCCAACTTGGACAACTCACCGGGGTCATGGATTTGGTGCTTCTCATAGATCGAAGGATTCCAGAGTTCTACTTTATTACCCATACCAACAAGAATCATATCCTTGTCGATGCCTGCGTACGTAAGCATGTTTTTTGGTATCAGCATCCGGCCGTTGCTATCAAGCTCTACCGTAACTGTACCCGAGAAGAAGTTGCGCTGGAGTTTGCGATACTCTTCATTAAACTCACTCAAACCTGAAATTTTCGAGAAGACCTTTTTGAACTCCACCATTGGGTAAAGTATAAGACATTGCTCAAAGCCTCGTCGAATGACAAGCTCATGCCCTCCTCCTTCGGGCAATTGAGCTTTGATCCGCGAAGGCAGAACTAATCTGCCCTTGGCATCAAGCTTACTCTCATATTCACTGGTGAAGAAAGTCATGGACGTAGTGGTTGTCTTTTTCTCCTAAGCAAACATAGGTAATTTTAAACCACTTTCAACCACTTTACACCACTTTTTTGCTTATTTAATCGTTTTTTAGCCTAAAAACGGCCTTTAGACACCCTTTTCAACAGTTGAAAAATATTATAGTAATAGATAAAATGGCCTTTTTAGCGTATTTAGACCATATTTTGGCATGGTGGAGGGAAGTGGGGGAAATTTTAAAATATTTCGAGTACGCAACGCATTATTTCAGCCAAAAACGACGAAAACAGCTTTTATAGCTTATAAAATATTGAGAGTTTATTACTCAGCAGAGCGAGATGTTTGAAAATCAATTATTGATGATTATCAATAGCATTAAGAATCTCTATTGTATGCTCCCCTAAATGCGGTGGTGCTAAGAGTGGTGTTCGACCTGTTGTTCCGACGAATGTTCTTACACCTCGAAGCTCATCTGACGATATAAGAAGATCTTTAGCTTCAGGCATTTCAAATACCTGCTTCAGATTTTGAATTACTCCTGCAGGTATTTTTGCATGATTGATTTTATTAAGCAATTCATCACAGTAAAAAAGATTGAATTCCTTTTGTAGTTGAATGTTTAACTGTTCTCTGTTTTCTACTCGCTTTTGATTTGTATTGAACAGTGAATCTTTTGCTAGTGATTCTCTATTAAGGATCTTGCACAAATCTTCAAACTGCCTGTCATTACCAACGGCCAATAATATTTCTGTCTTGTCTTTTGTAAAAAACACATCACCATAAGGCGCAATGTTGGGATGAGCTGATCCGTGCTTCTTGGGCATTTGACCTGCTACTAACCAATTAGTTGCCTGATTTGCCAATGAAGAAACAGCCGTTTGAATTAGGGACACTTCAACATGTTTACCTTTATTCGTTACTGTCTTCTCGAGCATGGCTAGCAGTAATGCTTCTTTTAACTGATGTCCGGCAAGAACATCAATTAAAGCCACAGGCATTTTTAATGATGGGCCACCTTCCTCTCCATTCATGTACATGAAGCCGGCTTCGGCTTGTAGAACTGCATCATACCCAACACGTGAGTTGTCAGAACCGTATCCTGTTATTTGTCCATAGATCAGAGCAGGATTAATTTTTGAAAGAGTATCGTAATCAACAGCAAGTTTTTTATCATCGCCAGGTTTGTAACTGGCTATAACTATATCTGCACGCTCAACAAGTTTGTGAACGATGGCTTGATCTTCTTTTTTAGATAAGTCGAGCGCCAGAGATTTCTTGCCCCAGTTCACAGAACAGAAGTAGGCTGAGCGATCATCAGTTTGTTCACCTGCTCCTTTCCAACTGCGGGTCACATCGCCACCCGTGTTGATGTTTTCTATTTTAATAACTTCAGCACCGAGTTCTGCAAAAAACTGACCCACGCTTGGTCCGGCAAGAACGGATGCTAATTCGATGACTTTAAGCTTCGAAATCATAATGGTGTTTGTTCTCAGGATGTCTGCTATTCGACGGATAACTTATTTAAGATAACGCCATTACAATGAACATTTCTTTATTTTGTACCGTTCTTCTTATTTCAAAGTCAAAAATAATGAGGTTATTAACAGTTATCGTCATTTCAACCGTTTTAATAGCATGTTCCTCCAAGCCAAAGCCTGTTATGAAGGCGGGAATCTGGCGAGGTACCATTACCATGCAGGGCCAGGTGCTGCCTTTTAATTTCAGTACAACAAAGGACTCATCTGGGAAATGGAATGCTTATCTGAAAAATGGAGAGGAGAATCTGCTCCTCGATGAGATCTCTATCCATGATGACTCTGTGACTATGAACCTTCATATCTTTGACGCAAAGCTCGTAGCACTTATTGATGGTGATAGTCTTAAAGGACTTTTTATCAAGAACTACGATGCTAATTATAAGCTCCCGTTCAAGGCTGCTTTCGGGCAGGATTATCGCTTTGCTAAAACTGATAATTCACCAACAACTGATTTCTCTGGAAAATATACGGTAACATTTGTACATAAAACTGATACAACACAAGCTATCGGAATCTTCAAACAAGATCAGAATCATGTTACAGGAACCTTCCTGACACCAACGGGTGACTACAGATTTCTTGAGGGCAATGTTATAAATAATGTTCTTCATCTCAGTACGTTCGATGGGAACTACGCTTATCTGTTCACTGCTAAAAAAGATGGTGGTGTACTTCATGGTGAATACTGGTCTGGTAAATCATGGTACGAAACATGGACAGGAATCAAAAATGAAAATGCTTCTTTACCCGATGCCGAATCACTGACATTTCTAAAACCAGGTTACGATAAAATTGATTTTAAATTTCCTGATGTGGATGGAAAAATCATTTCACCATCTGATACAAAATTCAAAAACAAAGTTGTGATCCTTCAATTGTTTGGAACGTGGTGCCCTAATTGCATGGATGAAACCAAATTTCTTGCACCATGGTATAAAATCAATCAGTCACGTGGTGTTGAAATCATTGGCTTAGCTTATGAACGCAAAGATGATTTTGCTTACGCAAGCTCACGAGTTAAGAAAATGAAAGACAAACTATCCGTAGGATATGACTTTGTTATTGCTGGTACAAATGATAAGGCTAAAGCATCAGAAACATTACCTATGCTCTCGAAAGTAGTGGCATTTCCTACCACAATATTTATTGGTCGTGATGGTAAAGTAAAAAAGATTCACACCGGTTTTTCAGGACCAGGCACAGGTGTTTATTATGAACAGTTCATTCAACAGTTTAACAACACCATGAATGAATTGTTAAAAGAGAATGTCAATTAAGTCTATGAAAAAGCGTGTCGTTGTAGGTTTATCAGGTGGAGTAGATTCAAGCGTGGCAGCATACTTGTTACAGGAACAAGGTTATGAAGTGATAGGCATGTTCATGAAGAACTGGCATGATGATACCGTTACCATTAGTGATGAATGTCCCTGGTTAGATGATAGCAATGATGCCATGATTGTTGCTCAGCATTTAGGCATTCCTTTTCAAGCCATTGATCTTAGTGCAGAATACAAAGCACGTATTGTTGATTATATGTTTGCTGAATATCAAAGGGGACGAACACCAAACCCCGATGTACTTTGTAATCGTGAAATAAAGTTTGATGTTTTTTTGAATGCTGCATTAAAGCTCGGAGCAGACTTTGTTGCTACAGGACACTATTGCCGTAAAGGTGAAATTCAAAAAGACGGAAAGACTGTTTATCAATTGCTAGCCGGAAAAGATCCGAATAAAGATCAGAGTTATTTTCTATGTCAGCTTACACAAGAACAACTTTCAAAGGCATTGTTCCCTATTGGAGACATGTTAAAGCCAGCAGTACGCGACGTTGCCAAAAAAATTGGATTGGTTACTGCCGAAAAGAAAGACTCTCAAGGATTATGTTTTGTTGGCAAGGTTCACCTTCCTGACTTTTTACAACAACGACTTGTGCCTAAAAAAGGTAAAGCCATTGAAGTGCCTGCAACGCTTAGCGCCTTTTCGGAAGCAAGACCAGAAACAGATCTTGATGCTGTTACAGCACCGTATGATCTTTCGCCAGATTATGGTAAAGTTATTGGTGAACATAATGGCGCGCATTACTATACTATAGGTCAACGAAGAGGATTAAATCTGGGTGGGCATGCAAAGCCACTCTTCGTCATCGGTACTGATACCGACAAAAATGTAATCTATATGGGCATGGGTGACGATCACCCTGGTCTTTATAGAAAAGGATTATTTATACCCAATGCAGATGAACATTGGATTAGAACCGATCTTGCTCTAAACGTTGGTGAGAGTGCAAATTATCTTGCAAGAATTCGCTACAGACAACCACTGGAACCTTGCATACTACACAAAAAAGAAAACGGATTGTATATTATATTCGATAAACCTCAACGCGGCGTTACACCAGGTCAATTTGCAGCCTGGTATAACGGCGAGGATCTTGTTGGGTCTGGAGTGATTAGCTAGTTTCAGTAACTATTAATGGCAGCTATAAAATCAATCTGTCAAAAAACTAGTCTTCTTCCAAAGTACCAATCGCTCTGATAATCTCAAGTTTTTGTTCTTCTGTTAGCTGATGTTTGAAATCAAACTGTTCGGCACGGAGCAATTCAAGTTTGTGAATGATTCTTTCATCGTGGATTCTTTCAATCCAGTTGATGATATCAAGCTTTGAGTGTTCAATATTCATAGTTAGTGTAGCCATTTCAGTAATTGTTTTAATTTAATTGGCCCCAGAAACCTCCTGCAGCTAATGGGAGCAATACCATTGCGTTGGCGCAGGAGGCTTTGGGATATAGTTATTTGCTTCAATCCTGTTCTTCAACGTTGAACCAGGAAAAGAATTTAATTAAGCGTGTTAAAAGATTATTAAGGATATCAACAACAAAACAGCATGACTACTGCAAAACAATTTGTTGTGACAGGTGGACAGTGTTGCGAATGTTTTCTTAATGTGTTCATAAATTTTGTTAGTGTTTATATTCCCCAAATTAGGTTTGGCATTTAGCACTTATTCATTTCAGAAAGTTGCTAGAAGTTCAACGAGGCCATCTCTCCCTTCTTCTTTATAAATTCTGTACAGTAATGTAAAAGTAAAACAATAAATTTTAATAGTCTATAAATTTAATAGACTTTTATTTAAAACGATGTTAAGAGCGTTAAGTTGCGTTGATCAAAAAAGAATTTACAACTCATGAAATCCGGAGACACCACCTGACACTATGTATTTCATAGCCGTTGGTCCCGAGATATTCAATGGCTTTACTCTGTCTTTCGAAATGATATAGTGTATCCCTGAAAAGGCATAAGAATGCGGCAGGTAAACTGAGATCATATCATTCAAGCCCAACTCAGACAAATCATCTTGTGTAATGAAGCCAATCTGATAGAGTTTATTTTCTTTATTAATCTCAACCAGTACAGGCTTGTCAAACTTCTTTTTATCACCAACAAATGCACCAATCAAATCTTTAATAGATGAATAAATTAATTTAACGAATGGAATTCTGTTCATGCCATGATCAAACCAATCCGTAAATGTTTTGAAAGCAAAATTTGTAGTGAGATAACCAAAGATAGTAATGGCACCAAAAATTATAAGAAAGCCAAGTCCTGGGTAAGGTAAATTAAGCAGGCTATCCAATTGCCGAAATGAAACATAGATAAAATACGCTGTTGCTAATAACGGCACAATAAAGAGCGTACCACTAAAGAAGTACCGGAGAAAACGGCGTAAAGTTTTTTGCATGGCTCAAAAGTATAAAAGGCTTCCTTACATCGGGAAGCCTTTCTGTATTCTTTTCGTTAAAAATTCATTCGTTATTAATGAGGTCGAATCATACTTCCCAGGGCTCGCCTCACTACTTCATCAACCTGCTCGTCAATAGTAATATGAGTGGTGTCTATTTCCATAGCATCATCAGCTTTTCGCAACGGACTCTCTTTACGTGTTGTGTCAATTTTATCGCGCTCCAGAATATTTTCTACCACATCGTCAAGATCAACAAGCTGATCTTTATCCAGCAACTCTTTTTGTCTTCGGAAAGCTCTCACCATAATATCAGCCGTCATAAAGAATTTAAGATCAGCATCCGGAAACACAACTGTACCGATATCGCGTCCATCCATAACAATGCCCCTTTCTTTACCCATACGGCGTTGCTGTTCAACCATGGCCGTTCTCACTTCACGTATGGCACTAACTGGACTCACACTTTCAGAGATCCGCATCTTGCGAATATCTTTTTCAACACTAAGCCCATTAAGAAAAGTTTCGCATCCACCTTTAGCTGTAATATTAAATGCGATATGAATATCCTTCAACGCTTTACTGATCTCCTTAGGGTTGGTAAGCGAAATGTGATGCTCCAGAAAATACAAGGTCACCGCCCGGTACATAGCGCCTGTGTCAATATACTTGTAACCTAAAATAGCGGCTACATCCTTGGCGGTTGTGCTCTTACCACACGCCGAATATCCATCAATGGCTATTATTATTTTGCGTAGATTCATTAGCAATCTTTTAGTGGACAAGGAATTGGCTTACCAGGTTTTAACTTCTTGTTTTTATGACCGTGCGATGATGCGCAGGCTCCGGCCAAAACACCAGTGATTAAAATGCTTAATACGATATTTCTGATTTTCAATGCTATAATATTTTTCGGTATAAAAATATAAAATCTATTAAAACGATGGTTTCAACTAAGCTTTTTACGTTAAGGGATTTCAACAGAACTCAATTTTGTTTTGATAGAATTGAAGTCTAATTTAAGAGAACTTATCCAATCGCCATTACAATGGAAACCACAGAAGAAGGAAAAAACGAGAAAACATTCAAAAACTTCGGTAAGAAGGTGGATGATTTCATGGTAGAACTTAACGAAGCAGGCCAAAAGCTCCAAAAAGAGTTCCATGAGAAATTTGAAGAGCTAAAAGTTTCAGCAGAAAAACTAAAAAAAGAGGCCGAAAACAAGGAACGATGGAGGGAAGTTGAGGAAAGTCTCAAAAAGGCCGGTGATGAACTTGGTAAAGCTTTTAAGGCAGCTTTCAGCAAAAAAGAGAGTCAATAGTTGGAATCATCCAGCTACTAACTACTCTTAACATTATGTGATTCGGATCAAAATCAGATCTTAGTCAACTTCCATTTACCTCTTCTGAAGATTGTGATGCCTATAATTGCCATTAGTGTTTCAGCAAATACAATGGCGATATACACACCACTAGGACCAAAATCTAGCGGCTTGGCTAACAGATATGCAAGCGGAATTTGCACTGCCCAAAAACCAAAGAGACTAAGCAAAGTCGGCGTTCGTGTATCACCTGCTCCATTAAATGATTGGTTAATCACCATACCATAAGCATAGAATATATAACCAATCGAAACAATCTGAAGACATCGAACACCGAGTTCTCTTACCTCAACATCAGTCGTAAATATATTGACGATAGATTGTGCGAAAAATAAAAACAGAATTGTTACTGACCCCAGAAAAATCATATTAAAAAACCCCGCTCGCCAAACTGATTTCTCTGCTCTGTCTGGATGACCCGCACCAAGATTCTGTCCTACCAATGTTGCTGCAGCATTAGCCATACCCCACGCAGGAAGTATTGCAAAAACAATTACGCGTATTGCAATGGTATATCCCGCCAACGCAGAACTTCCGAATGATGACATGATTCGTACAAGAAAAATCCAACTGGCAGAACCAATTAAAAACTGACCTGTACCTCCAGCTGCAACTTTTAATAAACGAACTATAATATCACCTTTTATAGTCCAGTTATCAGCATGAATTTTAATAACACCTTTTCCTCTATAAAGATGATACAGCTGAAACAAAACACCTGTACCTCTGCCAATAGTTGTGGCGATGCCTGCACCTTCAACTCCAAAGGAAGGAATTGGACCAAGACCAAAAATAAAAATCGGATCAAGTGCAATGTTCATCAGGTTTGCAATACCCAATGAATACATAGCCAATGATGCATCACCGGCACCACGAAAAATTGCATTGATAAGAAACAGCATCATAATAACGATGTTACCCGTAATCATCCATTTGGTGTAACCCGAACAGTGATTGATGATATTTTCGTTGGCTCCCATGATTCGCAGGATATCCGTTGAAAAAAATAAACCCACGAATGAAATAACCAATGCAATACTTACGCCTATATAGATGGCCTGAACCGCAGCAACACGGGCAGCAGTTTCATCTTTTTCACCAACGCGTCGTGCCACCATAGCTGTAGCACCCATGCTTAAGCCAATAGCAATGGAGTAAATCAACGTAAGAACAGATTCGGTAAGACCAATGGTAGCGACAGCATCATTGTCGTGCAGTTTGCTAACAAAGAAAACATCAACAATGGCGAACACGGCTTCCATTGCCATTTCAAGAACCATAGGTACTGATAACAAAAAGATGGCACGATCAATACCACCTTCAGTAAAGGATTGTTCTCCTCCTCGGATAGCAGTATTAAATAAAGAAAATACAGACTTTATCTTCGTAAAGAATTTCATATAAGAATTAATAAGATAGGATAATAATTAAACAAAACCAGAAGCTGGTTTTAAGAAATGAATTGGTGCGTAACCAAATTTAGAATGTGACTATCATAGGCATGAAAAATGCAAGCAGTTAAGCTTACGTTAAGTTCGTTAAAAAGTTTAGAATTAACCGAACTTATTAAATCTTTTCTAAGCTAATGATTACAAATCCCCTAACATTAATTCCTACAAGAATTTCGATTTTCGATAGCCATTACTGTTTTCTTGAATTGAAAAAAGAAAATAAAAGAGGGAGCACACACCCTCTTTTATTCACAGTTCAAATAATACTAATCGTGATGAATCGAGCTTGCTCCTGAGGAATCTCTTGTTAATGCTGGGGATCCTCTGTAAACAATTGTACTTGCTCCACTTGCCGTTGCATGCAAGGTGGTTGTGACATTAACCTTAGCTTCGCTTGCTCCAGAAGCATGTACATGAGCATCTTCTGCTGTCAGGTTAAATGCGCTCAACACGGAAGCCCCTGATACATCTACATCCATATTTGTAGTTGTGCCTGAGATCCGAAGCTGTGAAGCTCCTGAAATATTCAGATTCATGGCTGAGGTAACCATGTCTATTTGTGCATACGATGCACCTGATAGATGAAAGTCAAAGCTGTCATTATCACTTGAAAAACCTGAAATTTTAGAATCAGTTGCCCCTGATAGAGTTGCCCCCAACAATTCAGGCATCGTGATGTAGATGTAAGTGTCGTGCTTGCGATTGTGATTATCATCATACTTCACAACGAGTGATGATCCGTTTTTATAAACCTTTATGTCATCTAGATTGCGAACATCGCCTTTAGCAGACACACTAAAGCTATCACCTTCTTTTACTTCGATGATAAATGCACTTCCTAATTCAAGGCGATCAAAATCGATAATTGAAAATTGTTTTTCTGATTCCTGTAAAGAACCAGGGTCTTCTGTATAGCATGATGATAGCAATACGATACATGATAAAACAAGAAGAAACGAGAGGATTCTGGTGTAGTACTTTTTCATAACTCACTATTTATTATTTAGAGCTATGACAATCAAAGTAAGTCTTCCCCCTATTGCTCAGAGTAAAAATATTGAATCATATGGCACCGGATCCAAAGCAGCATTAAAGCAGATCATGCGCGAGAAATTAGGCGCATAGGACAGAATCTAACTTTCTATCAAAACAGTTTTGGCATTAACAAACTCTTTAATACCGAGCTCGGATAATTCTCTTCCATAACCTGATTTTTTTATTCCGCCGAAAGGCAATCTTGAATCAGAGCGCATGAGTGAATTAACAAATACAGCGCCTGCTTCAATGTCTTTCGCTAATGTTGCTGCACGATCAAGATCTTTTGTCCAGATAGCGGCACCCAAACCATAACGACTATTGTTAGCTGTGGCTATTGCCTCCTTCTCATCTTTAACAGTTATCACGGCAGCAAGCGGACCAAATGTTTCTTCGTCAAACGCAGTCATCCCTGGTTGAACATGATCTAATAATGTTGGTAGGAAATTACATCCCTTCCGATCTCCACCAGTCAACATTCGCGCACCGGACTGAATAGAAGCATTCATCTGCTTTTCAAGTTTTTCAGCAAGATCAATACGTGCCATAGGACCTGTCGTTACTTTTTCATCTAAAGGATCTCCTTGCTTCAGGGATTGAATATTTGCATTGAAGTGTTTAATGAATTCGTCTTTAACAGATTCTTCAACAATGAAACGCTTGGCCGCAATGCAACTTTGCCCTGCATTCTGCATGCGTGATAGCGTTGCCACTTTAGCTGCCTTTTCTATATCTGCATCTTTCAATACAATGAAAGCATCACTACCTCCTAGCTCAAGAACAGAGCGCTTAATATTTTTTCCTGCCAGGGCAGCAACACTTGATCCTGCGTATTCACTTCCTGTTAAGGTTACAGCCTGAACAATGGAGTTCTGGATTATGCCTTCTACTTTATCAACATCAATAATCAATGATTGAAATACGCCTTCAGGAAAACCCGCTTCTCGAAAAATATTTTCTATTGTTAATGATGTCTGACAAACGTTGGGTGCATGTTTAAGCAAGCCTACATTACCTGCCATAATAGTGGGCGCTGCAAATCGTATTACTTGCCAGAATGGAAAATTCCACGGCATGATTGCAAACACAGCACCTGTAGGCTGATACGTTACATAACTTTGCTTAGCTTCTGTTGCTATAATTTCATTTGCCAAAAGACGCTCACCATGTTGTGCATAGTAGTCAAGACCACCAGCACATTTTTCAACTTCAGCCCGAGCTTCATTGATAGCCTTACCCATTTCAAGAGTGGTGATACGGGCATACTCTTCTTTATTTTGCCTCATGAGTTTAGCAGCATTAATAAGCAACTGTGCCCGCTTAGAAAAACTCTCTCTACGCCAGTCCTTGTAAGCAGCTGTGGCTAGATTCAATTTTTTTTGAAGAGCAGAGTCATTCAATGGCTCAAACTCTGCAATAACGGATTGATTGTATGGATTGATTGATTTAAACATAGCTCTTGAATTTTAATGAATTGTTCAAAAGAAAATCACTGTATCAGCTTTTACTCAAAGGAAGATTTATTCAGCCATAGCAAAACCTCTATCTCAACATACGATTTATTAAAGAGTTCGACTGAAGTATTTACACTTAATGATCCCTGTTCTACATCAACGGCCTGAGCGTTATTTCAGTTCAAATCTCGGATTTCAGATTTGGTTTCTAATTATCTGCGACAAAAAAGAAAGGCCAGTATTGCTACTGACCTTTATAACTTGATTCAAATCTCAATCTGAAATTTGAAATTCAAAACTTGAAATTAATTACCCAATCGATACTCTCTTGAATTCAGCAACTGTTAAACCTTTAGTGATACTATCTAAATATTGTGCAACAGTTTTAGTATTGTCTTTCACGAAAGCTTGTGGTAACAATGTGCTTTCTTTGAAGAACTTCTGAAGTTTACCTTGAGCGATTTTCTCAATCATGTTCTCAGGTTTACCTTCCGCTTTAACTACATCTCTGGCAATTTCAAGTTCTTTCTCGATAATTGTCGGATCGATAGATTTCTCATCAACTGCTAATGGATTCATGGCAGCGATTTGCATACCAACATCTTTGCCAGCATCTGTTACATCCTTACCATTTACACCTTTCAATGAAACCAATACACCCAGCTTAGAACCTGCGTGAATATATGATACAACTGCTTCGCCTTTCATGTGAATGAACTCACTCACTTCAATCTTCTCACCTATTTTACCAACAAGCTCAACGATTTTCTCATTAAGTGTTAAATCACCAGCTTTGATATTCAATAATGCTTCTTTATCAGCAGGCTTGTGAGCAAAAGCTGAATCAAGGATAAGCTTACCCAAGCTCTGGAATTCTTCATTCTTTGCTACGAAGTCAGTTTCGCAATTCAATGCAATAAGAATTGCTTCTTTCTTATCATCGCTAGACTTAACAAAAACAGTTCCTTCTTTAGCATCGCGATCAGAACGGGATGCAGAAACTTTCTGTCCTTTCTTTCTTAAAATTTCAATGGCTTTTTCGAAATCACCTTCAGATTCAGTAAGGGCCTTTTTACAGTCCATCATACCTGCACCGGTCATTTGTCTGAGTTTGTTTACATCTTGAGCTGAAATTGCTGACATATCGTTACGATTTTAGATTTTATTTTGATTTAACTTTTATTTGATCTGGCCTTTATATTGGGAAAGGCCTTAAAAAACTAAACACCGGCTTGTGACCGATGTTTAGTTCAGAAGTTATCGTATTCTGATTACCTGACAGGCAGGAACATCAGTGAGTGATTTATTAGTTTGCTTCTTCGACAGCTTCGTCTACTTTGCGCTTGTCGTCTTCGTCTCTCTTCTGAGCTGCATCTTCTTTATCTTTCTTACGTTCAGATAAAGCCTCCTCAATTACTTTACCAATGTGGTTAGTGATAATTGAAATAGATTTAAATGCATCGTCATTTGCAGGGATTGGGAAATCAACTCCTTTAGGATCAGAGTTAGTATCCACCATAGCAAATACAGGGATATTTAATTTCTGAGCTTCAGTAACTGCAATGTGTTCACGTTTTACGTCGATCACGAAAAGAGCTGCAGGAAGTCTGTTAAGATCAGTGATACCACCTAACAATTTCTCTAACTTAGCTTTCTCACGAGTAATCATCAAACGCTCACGTTTTGCAAGGTTGTTGAAAGCTTCATCCTTCATCAACTTGTCTATCTGTGAAAGTTTCTTCAAAGACTTACGGATCGTCGCGAAGTTTGTAAGCATACCTCCTAACCAACGCTCTGTTACGAACGGCATGTTAAGGCGTTTTGCTTCTTCTGTTACGATATCTTTAGCTTGCTTCTTTGTCGCTACGAACATGATCTTACGACCAGAACGTACAATGTTCTTAAGAGCAAAAGAAGCTTCTTCGATACACGCTAACGTCTTGTTCAGATCTATAATATGGATACCGTTGTTCTCCATAAAGATGTACTCTGACATCTTTGGATTCCACTTGCGGGTAAGGTGACCAAAATGTACACCTGCATCCAACAATTCCTGATATGTTAATTTTTGAGCCATTTCTTTTTCGATTAACGCTTGCTAAACTGGAATCTTCTTCTTGCTTTTCTTCTACCTGGTTTCTTACGTTCAACCATTCTCGAATCACGAGTAACAAGTCCTTCCTTACGTAAAGCCGATTTGTTTTCGCCATTGATTTTAACTAAAGCACGAGCAATAGCTAAACGTACAGCCTCTGCCTGACCTGTAATTCCACCACCTTCAACGTTAACAGAAACATCGTAAGCACCATCAGCCTTAACTGTAGCAAAAGCCTGTTTTACGGTTGTTTGATGTATTTCAGACAAGAAATATACTTTCAGGTCCTTGTTGTTTACCTTGATCTCGCCGTTTCCTGGTTTAACATAAACCCGCGCGATGGAGGTTTTTCTTCTACCTATTGTGTTGATAACTTCCATTTATCAGAACTTTAATTCTTTCGGTTGTTGTGCAGTGTGCGGATGCTCTGTTCCGGCATAAACATGAAGGCTGCGATAAAGTTCACGACCTAATCTGTTTTTAGGTAGCATACCTTTTACAGCATGTTCTACAAGACGCTCAGGATGCTTAGAGCGGATAAGTGATGGTGAGTGTTCTCTCTGACCACCTGGATAACCAGAGTGGGTGAAAAGAACTCTGTCAGTCCATTTCTTACCTGTCATCTTTACCTTAGCAGCATTGATAACAATTACATTGTCACCGCAATCCACGTTCGGAGTAAAGCTAGTCTTGTGTTTACCGCGTATAATACGGGCAATCTGGCTGGCCAAGCGGCCCAATACCTGCGCCTCGGCATCTACCACGATCCAGTTTTTTTCAACTGTAGCCTTGTTAGCGTGTGTAGTTTTATAACTATTGTGATCCATCTTTTTGCTTAAAAATCAACAAAATACACCCTTCTCTTAAAAAGGGACACAAAGGTAAATTGATAATGCCTGAAAAGCAAGTGCTTATCGAATTTTGCCTTATTCCAGCCCAATTTAATTCAAAGAAAACTTCAAGTATTTAATTCTAACTGCCTGATCAGCGCCTGAATATCCTTAGGATAAGGTGCGATAATTTTTTCCATCTTTCCTGCCAAATTTTGGAATTCAAGGGCAAAAGCATGTAAAGCCATGCGTTTTAGCAGGGGTTGTTCATCAGTAAACTTCTTCAGATTGAACCCTTTTTTTACTGACGAAAGGAAAAATGGCTTTCCCCCATACATTTCATCTCCCGTAATAGGAGCATTAAGCAATGACAGGTGAACCCGGATCTGATGCATGCGACCCGTGATAGGGCGGCACTCTACCAGGGTATAATTTCGGTATGATTTCAGGGATGTAAAATAAGTTTGGGCTGGTTTTCCGTCACGCTTACTGATTTTAACCACGCCATCATCCTGTTTTAGAATGGGGGCATCAACAAGCTGATCCTGAAAATTATGAACCCCGTCTGCCACAGCATGATAAATTTTATTGATCTGGCGATGTTCAAATTGCATACTCATGTGGCGATATGCCGCCGGGTTCTTAGCAATGGCTAAAACGCCAGAGGTATCCTTATCGAGCCGGTGACATACCTGAGCCGTTTCTATGTATTCGCGGGCCATGCCCAGAAGGTTTAGCTTCTCATGTCTGTCTTCGAGCGTTGCCAAAAACGGGGGCTTATTCACCAACACAAAATCATCATCCTCCCAAAGGATGATATCCTTAAAGCTTACTTTAGTCTGTTTCAATCTGATTAGTTTTTGGACGAATCCGACCCATCCATTGCGGTATCGGACTTAGCGCGCGGCAATTTAAAACTAAATATTGAACCTTTGCCGGGTGTGCTTTCAACTTCAGCCTTTGTATTGTGGCCATCAAGGATATGTTTTACAATGGCAAGGCCCAAGCCGGTACCTCCCTTTTCGCGACTTCGGCTCTTATCAACTCTATAAAAACGCTCAAAAATGCGGTTTAAATGCTCTTCAGAAATACCCTCACCATGATCTCGAACATTCACAGTTACGTTTTTCTTACTCAATTCAAAGCTTACAACAACCTCGCCCCCATCGTGTGAATGTTTGATGGCATTGGAGATCAGATTTGTCATAACCTGGTTTATGCGTTGCCAATCGGCATAGACAAAAACTTTATGATGGGGATCTTCAATTCGAAGTTTTACTTCATGCTCATCGGCTTTATCTTCAAATTGCTCAAATACCTCGTGGGTAAGCTTTTGGAAATCGAAGGCTTCAAAGTGCATCTTGATCTGACCCGTCTCAATATGTGAGAGTGTGAGCAGATCCTGCACCAGAATATCAAGGCCATCAAGACTTTTGGCAGCCTTTTTAAGAAATTTCATGCGAACAGCCTTATCATTAACTGCCCCGTCTAACAGGGTATGCACAAATCCCTGGGCTGCAAAAATCGGTGTCTTTAGCTCATGAGAAACATCGGCAATAAACTCTTTTCGAAATGCCTCCAGCTTTCTGAGCTCATCTATTTCCTTTTGTTTTAGGGCTGCAAAAGAGTAAATATCTTCATTGATTTTTTTCAGAGGATTGAGTGCATTGGGTTTCTCTTTATCAAGCCCGGTTAATTCCTTCTTTTTAAGTTTCCCAACCAGCTTATAAATCTTGTTAATCTCGCGGAAAATAAGGAACTCCAGCACCACAAATATCAGCAAGTAGGATACTGAAAAGCTGATCAGAAAGGCCACCAGCAGAGCGCTGAAGGCCACACTTTCAAAAAGTGAAAGAAATAATGTTGTAATCAGGGCAATAAAAAGGGCCAATAAAAGGGCCAATACCCTGGAACTGTAAACCATGCACTAATTTAAAGAGAATTTATAACCCACACCCTTTACTGTGGTGATATAGTCTTCGCCAATTTTTTCTCTCACCTTACGGATGTGTACATCAACTGTACGGGCCAGCACGTAAACATCTGTACCCCAGATATTCTGCAACAGATCTTCGCGGCTAAAAACCTTATTGGGGTTTTGTGCCAGAAAATAAAGCAATTCAAACTCTTTCTTGGGAAGGTTGATTTCGGCTTCTTTTATTTTGATGGTATAGCTTGTCCGATCGATCGTTAGATCGCCAATTGTAATTAGAGTTGAAGGAGAAACTTTTTTAGAATCACGACGGAAAAGTGCACCAATCCGACTCATTAGTGCCCTTGGTTTAATGGGCTTCATGATATAATCGTCAGCACCAACATCAAAAGCTGCTATTTCAGAGTATTCTTCAGCTCGCGCTGTTAGGAATACAACAAACGTTTTTTGAAGTTCTGGCAATTCACGGATAAGACGACAGGTTTCAACACCGTCGATTTTGGGCATCATGATGTCGAGCAATACGAGGTCAGGAATAAACTTTTTAGCAATATCAACTGCTTTTACACCGTCTATTGCTGTCTTTACTTCGTAACCACTCTTCTCGAGGTTGTATTTCAGAAGCTCCAAAATTGGCTCTTCATCATCAACGACAAGCACTTTGTGCATTTGCTTGTTTCCCATAAGTAAATCTCTTTGGCTCAAAGGTAGATATAAAACTAGGCATTCGTAGCGAATTGCGGTTTCTTAACAATTCCTTAATGGGGGTAACATTGATTTCAAGTTGAAAGGTTCAAAGTTCAATATTCAAGGTTGGAAGCTATAATTTGAAGTTTTGAGTTAATCACTATGCATTAATCGCAAGCATTGCTATTGTACACAAAAACAATTTCATCGAAATCACGGCTTGTATATTCTTTCTTTTTGATTTTGGTTTTTATAAGATCACAATCTGAGAAGTATTTTGAAAAGCGGTGCTTGAAAGATGCTTTTCTGAAGCGTTTAAAAGAAGTATCCGTACTCTTTTTTACATAGAATACGTCATAATAATCTCTGTCTTCTGGCTTTATTCTACCGGCGCGCAAATACTTACCATTACTATTATAGTCTCCTCCTCTTGGAGCTGATTTTTCTTTCACATTTGTAATTTTATATAGCCCGGCCTTTTTTCCATCTCTGACAATTTCAAAAAACATATTTCCATCTGAAATGAAATTACGATAAGAAAAGCCATAGCTTTTTAATGCTCCTACAGGATACACGTTTCTTTCTCCTTTTTCTGTTATAAAAACAATAATATCCGTACTTGGTAAAAAACCATCATAATGAACAAGACCATCTGTTCTGTTTCCTTTTAAATCTATAATATGTCCTGGAATATAGTTTTTGTCATCTTTATGCTTTTCGTAGGCATTTAAATGTGAGGACTTACAGGAGATCAAAAGCGGAATTATGCAGAGGGGTAATAGTGTCTTTAATATTAATTTCATTTCACTCAAATTATTTGGGGCGGCAATAAACCAAAACTGATCTTAAACTCAATGATTAGATCGAGAGTTTTATTCATACTTACTTGTTACGGCTATTGATGAATTTAAAGACACACCAATAGCTACTAAATAGCACAATTCTTCGAACCAAGCTTTGCTAAATACACAGAGGAATATTTGCGATGGTAAGTAGCTTTTTCTATTTTGATGACCCCGTATGAATAAAGCTCTATTGTCAATCATTTTGGTTCTCTCGTTATCTTCATTTGCAAAAGGTAACGTACGCACTGATAGCCTTATACTGCTGCTTAACAAGGAGCTGGATAGAAAGGATATATACATCAAACAAAAACTGGAACGAATTCACAAATTAAGACTTGAAGCTGAAAATGCTCCGATCAATAATCTCAGAAAACAGTTTGACCTTTATAACAAGCTCTACCATGAGTATAAATTTTTTCAATATGATTCCGCCTTTTTGTATGGACGCAAACTCCTGCTCACGGCTTATCATCTGAAAGATCGTTCGCTCATTGACTATGCCCGCACTAAGCTGGCATTCATTTTTATTTCATCGGGTATGTTCAAAGAAACCCTTGATTCAACTTCGGTAATCAATGCCAAAAATTTACCCGATAGTTCTAAAATCAGTTTCTACTGGGTTATGTCGCGTACATACTCCGATCTTAATAACTATAACAAACGATCATTTTACCAGAAACAATATGCAGCACTCTGCACTCAATACATAGACTCAGCTCTTGCTCTTACTGAGCCGACATCATCCTACCATCTTTATCTCATCGGTGCCAAACATCTTCGCGAAGGCCGTTACCCACAAGCTATCGAAACAATAACACAACTACTGAAAATGAAACTCACTATGCATGAGATTGCAGGAGACTATTGTGATCTGAGTATGGCAAACTATGTTTTGAATGACCATGAAAAAGCTATTCAATATGGTGCTCTTTCTTCTATAGCAGACATCCGTTCAGCAACACGTGAAACTGTAGCCATGTATACACTCGCCAAACTTCTCTATGAACAAGGCGACACCAAGAATGCTTACCGTTTTATTAAGCAAGCACTCGATGATGCCGAGTTTTATGGTGCACTTCAACGAAAGGTAGAAATAAGCTCCATCCTTCCATTGATTGCCTCTTCACAACTTAATGATCTGGAATGGCATCGTAAAATCTGGTCGCAGTATGGTATCGCCATTTCCATTTTCAGTCTTCTAGCCATAGCCTTTGCTTTCATCATTTATAAACAACTAAGAAAAATTCAACAGGCCGACACTCGAATTAACAACATCAATTACAAACTGGTTGAAGCTAATAAAATTAAAGAGGAGTACCTGGGATATTACTTCACTGTCACATCAGATTATCTCACCAAAATTGAAGATTTTAAAAAATCGATTCACAATAAACTTCAGGCAAAAAAGTATGATGAGATACGCCTTGTTCTGAATAACATTCATCATCAGAAAGAGCGCGAAGATTTATACAGAAGCTTCGATAAAGTTTTTATTAAACTGTTTCCCGACTTTGTAGATAATTTTAATTCATTCTTCAAACCTGAGGATAGATTCGTCCTTACAGATAATCAGATTCTAAACACAGAGCTCCGCATATTTGCATTGATACGTATGGGTATTCATGATAGTGAAAAAATTTCGCGCATACTAGACTACTCACTCAATACAATCTACACATACAAAACACGTGTGAAGAGTAAATCCATTATACCTAATGAGGAGTTTGAAAAACGAGTGATGGAAATTAAATCGGCGTGAAAAGATTTCAAATTAAAAACTGAACTATCAAAATCTTTAATACTAAATACTTACAGCCCTAGTAACTAGATTGATTTCTTTGAGAAAACATTTTGATCACTCAGCAACTTGTCAATAGCATTGCGTGTTATTTGCTTTATAGCATCGCCCGAGTTACCACCCATGCCTGAATTTGAACACCAATCTGTGCTAGAGGTATTTATAATTACACCCGACGCAGACGTTTTCTTCATCACAAAGAAGGTACCATACGTTTCATTTATTCTAAATCCAATATCAAAACCGATGAGTTCTACCTGATCAACATTCATGGCCATTTTATCAAGAATTGGAAACCCGTCAGAATCAAAGCTGCTTATAGGGGCGCCATCCCATTCTGTTGTTGGAACAGAAATAACATCTCCCTTCTTTAAATTCAGACCTTCAAGAAGTGGAGAATCTGGTGAAGTGATTTTGTAGCCATTCCAACCATTGTCAATTTTTAAGCCGTAGCCACCACGCGGAAAGTCTGCGCCAATACTAGAAATTATAGAGTACTGAAGTTCTGAATTATCCCAATTGATTGTTTTCAACAATGGATCACTAACAGGATCAGGAGCCTGCTTATAACAAATCAATTGCTTATGCTCATCCTCTGAATATCTCACCTGCCACCACATCGTATTACCAGAAAGTATAAGAGCATGCTTACCACCGTCAACAAAAGCATCGAAGTTTACTCTGGCCTTGCGTGTCCAGTATTCATTATGACCTACAACAACCAAGATCTTGGCATTCTCTATAGAAGAAAAATCATCCAGATCACTGTCGGCGAGGTAGCCGATCCTTACAGATTCTAATTCGTGAAACCACGACATGCATTGAACAGAAAAAGGTTGTATCCCCATCGGGCGTAGGAATGAAACAGCTGTTGGTTTATTGTCTACACTGTATAAACTTCTTCCTCCACTTAAACAATATGCATTAACAG
This sequence comes from Cyclobacteriaceae bacterium, assembly GCA_035493595.1. GTDB lineage: Bacteria > Bacteroidota > Bacteroidia > Cytophagales > Cyclobacteriaceae > DATCRE01. The sequence goes on from DATJHZ010000122.1 coordinate 23,837, forward strand.
TATTAGAGGGGTAAACAATAGCCAGATCAACCTGTTCTTTAGTCTTGATAATGAAGGGGATTGAATTTTCAATCTGATACATGCCACTCTTTATATGTTTAGGAATATCAAATTCCACTGTAGGTGCATAGCCATACCCATCTACTGAAGGATCAGACGAATTCATTTGCTGCACTACTAGCGGTGATGCAATCGAAAATGCTATTTTACCATCCATACTGTAGACATCAAGCCTGCATAGATTAACAGCTTTATTAGTTTGCAGGTATGCAATTATTTTCTCATCTGGATAATAGGAAGTTTTATCGGTATACCCATCGACAACATTTGAATGACACAATTCGGATGGCAGCGTACCAGGGTTGGGATTGGGAGTTGGTGTTGGTGTCGGAGTAGGATGTGGAGTTGGAGCATCGTGCTCAGAACAAGAATACAGAAACAGGATAGCTATCAGACTGAATTTTTTCAGCGTAAGCCATGATGTGAGTCTTTTTTGCATTTCCAATAGGATGTAGCTGGCAATTTGAAACAATTCTTTGAATTAAGAAAATGAATGAACGCAAGTAAGGTAAATTAATTCGTTGCTATGACTAGAACCTAACCATTCAAAATAGTGTCTCCAATCTTAATATAAAAATGAGTCACCCAAATGAAAGCTATTGTATCTTTATTAACCAACTATTAAGGTTATGCGTATTTTACTCTCCATTCTTTTTCTTCTTTGTTTTACATTTTCTAATGCTCAGATACCACTTAGCGTGAAAGCAGCGTTTCCTCAAGGAACTACATTCTATCAGAATATATCATACACCAATGATACGCTCAAGAAACATCTCCTTGATATCTATTTACCAACCAACACAAAGCTTAATACTCCATTGGTAATTTGGGTACATGGCGGGGCATGGATGGTAAATGACAAGTATGCTGATATGGGTTATATGACAAATACAATCCGTTCTATTATTGATAAGGAATATGCTTTGGCATCCATTGATTACAGACATAGTACAACTGCTCCATTTCCAGCACAAATACAAGATTGTATGGCGGCTGTACAATACTTATATGATCATGCTGCTTCCTATAAATTGGATAAAAACCGAATAGCATTGATGGGTTTTTCAGCAGGCGGACATCTGGCATCACTACTAGCTCTGTCTGTTAACAACAACGTTTCTTCATTTTATCCTAATGGAAAGAAGCCATCTTTTAAGATTAAAGCTGTTTGTGATTTCTATGGCCCCAGTAACCTGCTCATGTTCTATAGCAATAGCACGCCTGAAAATATAAGCGATCCAATTGCAAAACTTCTGGGTGCTTCTCCCTTGGTGCGTCCCGATCTCGCCATGCAGGCAAGTCCGGTAACCTATGTTGACAAAGATGATCCGCCATTCTTCATAGTGAACGGAGAGAAGGATCCAGATGTGGCGCCTGCACAATCATATTTACTAAAAAGCTACCTTGATCTGGCACATGTTAAGAATGAGCTAACAATTGTAAAAGATGCACCACATTATGGCGTTATGTTTGACGTGGATGAAGTACGCCTGAAACTTTTACAATTTCTTGATAACGAAATGAAATAGAAACCCTATAAAAACTACAATTATACAATGATAAGTTCGTGCTCCTTGCCATTAAAATTGGCAAAAGCTTTTGTAGTTTCTTTTAATAAGCGTTTCGGAATTTTATGTTCAGCGATAAGAGGTGTAATCTCAATCTGAATTTTATTTTTCGATTCAACGCGTTTCCATGTTCCTGATACATGGCCGTCGATCAGCAACGTGGGTTTGAAAATACCATTACCTGTCTGCTTCATCAAGGTTGGAGCAATAACGTGCGAGCGATCGCGATAGCCAACGGTGTATTCGTCATATGAAGGCAATACCATTACAGATTTGATTTTTTTTGACTTGCTTGGTATATCAGATCCAAACCAGTAGGCCTGACCT
>DATJHZ010000123.1:0-3371 GCA_035493595.1 Cyclobacteriaceae bacterium
TTTTTATTTCCTGGAAATGAATACGCGTCTTCAGGTTGAACACCCTGTAACCGAAGAAATTACAGGACTTGATCTGGTGAAATTACAAATCAAAGTAGCACAAGGAGAAAAGATTCCTTTCAACCAGGAAGATCTCAAGATCAATGGTCATGCTGTTGAAGTTCGTGTTTATGCAGAAGATCCAGCGAATAATTTCCTACCTGATATTGGTACACTAAAAACTTATAAGCGACCACAAGGTCATGGTATCCGTGTTGACGATGGCTTTGAACAAGGGATGGAAATTCCATTCTATTATGATCCCATGATTGCCAAACTTATCTGCAAAGCCGACACACGTGAAGCCGCTATCGAAAAAATGATTCGGGCGATTAATGAATACGAAATTACGGGACTAGAAACCACACTGGGCTTTTGTAAGTTCGTGATGCAACACGACGCATTCCGCTCTGGCAATTTTGATACGCGCTTCGTTGAAAACTACTTCACTCCTGCAGTTTTAAAAACACAAGGTGAAAATGAAGAAGAATTAATTGCCGCCATGTTCGCCACTCATCTCATCAGCAGTAAACCAAATTCAACAGGCACAAAACAAGAAGAATCAAAAAAGAGTCAATGGAAAACGAATAGAATCAGATTAAGTTAAGAGTTATCAGGCTGTTTAGTCGTAATCGTACTTCGTAAATCACACCTCGTAAATCAAAATGGCAGACATAAAACCGCTTCGCGCCTGGCGATACAATGAAGACTTGTCGAAAAATATCGATGAACTAACATCTCCCCTCTTTGATGTAGTTTCTGAAAAACAGCGCAAGGCATTGTATCAAAATCCTTATAACAGTATTCACCTTTCTGTGCCAGCTACTGATCACCCCGCAGATCATGCAGCATTACTTCTAGCAACCTGGAAAAAAGAAGGCATCATCAAACAAGATGATAAACCTGGCATCTATGTGTATTATCAATATTACAGATTACCGGGTTCATCAGAAGAGTTCTGTCGTAAAGGGTTTATCTGCAACATTCGCATTCACGACTGGAATGAGAAAATAATTCTACGACATGAGAATACCATTCCAAAATCAGTCAACGATCGCATTGAGATTCTTGAGAAAACAAAATTGAATGTAAGTGCCACATATGGGCTGTATACCGATACAACGTATGAGCTCGAACCCTTTCTTGATGAAGCTATACTTCAACCCATTTATGAAACTGAAGATTACCAGGGCGTGCGTGATGTATTGGCTGTTATTACTGATGCTAAAATTATTGAGAAATTCATCTCGTTATTAAAAATCAAAACCATCATCCTTGCCGATGGTCATCATCGCTACGAAGGGTCACTTATTCACAAACAACAACAAGAAAAATTAAATACAAACCATACCGGTGAAGAGGGTTATAATTTTCATCTCATGTACCTCACCAACACAGAAGATGGCAACATGCGAATTCTCCCAACACATCGGCTTTTGAAAAACCTGAACGGGTTAAGCGAGAAGACGCTGATGGAGAAATTTGAAAAGAACTTCATCGTAAAAAAGATAGAAGAGGCTAGCACACTTAACGAAATTATCATCGGCAAAAAATGGGCATTCGGCATTGTATTACCTCAAGGCGCTTACAAAGTGAGATTGAAGCCTGAAGCTTTTCCTAAACTACGATGGCCATTCCCTCTTGAAGTAAAATCACTGGACCTGACCGTCATGCATTATTTCATCATTGAAAAAATTCTTGGAATACCGGGTAAAGAGCAACGACAATCCGATAATATTTTGTTTGAAAGAAATTTTATTGATTGTTTGGAAAAGGTCCATATGGGAGAGGCACAGTTAGCTATCATTACCAATGAAGTAACTATTGAAGAAGTAAAAAGCGTTTGCGCCAGTGGTTATACCATGCCACAAAAATCAACTTATTTCTATCCTAAAGTAATTTGCGGTTTACTTTTCAGTTCAATAGAAGATTAGTCATTTACAAAAGTGACAGGGTAATTATTTTTCTTTGAGATGAAAGAAATCAAATTCGTACCTTGCAGAATATTCAAATGAAGCAGTATGATTAGAAAGCTCCGTGATCTTTATAAGGAATACAAACCCTACGTGCGAGTAGACCTCATCATGTATGCCGTCCTTATTCTGTTAATAATTTTCTACTTCATCTTTAGCGTTGTGTTTTAAATAATCACCGTTTAAGTGCTTCCAATCGCTGCAATAATGGCGGATGTGAATAATGAAAGAACACATACAAAGGATGAGGATATAAGTCACTGAGACTATCAACTGATAATTTCTTTAGGGCACTAATCATCGGTGCTGCCTCATAAGTTTCTCTTGCATAAGCATCCGCTTCAAATTCATTCTTGCGACTGTAAATGTTCATAAAGATTCCAGTGATGCCAGAAATGGGTGAGAATAAAATCCCGAAGGCTAAAAGATTAAGATGAATACCAAGCTGGTGAGCACCCAATGCCAGCGACACATTCTCATTCAACACCATACGTGACAAAACAAATAAGGTAAAGACGATCTGAAGTACAGAGAGACAATAGCTCCAGATAATATGTTTCTTCTTGAAATGACCTACCTCATGAGCCAGCACAGCCACAAGTTCTTCAGTTGTGTGGTTATCAATCAAAGTATCATACAATACTATCTTTTTCTTTTTCCCGATGCCTGAGAAGAATGCGTTTGCTTTTTTAGATCGCTTCGAACCATCAATGACGAAGATATTATCGAGGGGAAAATTTACTTTCTTTGAGAAACCTTCAATGGCTGTTTTTAATTCTCCTTCTGGCAATGGTGTAAGCTTATTAAACAAAGGCAGAATAAGCGAGGTATAAAACATGTTGACAAGCAGAATAAACCTGCGGCAATGAAAGCAAACCAAATCCAGAAATTAGATCCCAATACCTGAATTAAATACAGCAATATGGTGATCAACAACCCTCCGACAATAGCCCCGAGCAAATAACCTTTCAATTTATCGAGCACGAAAGTTTTTACCGTAGTTTTATTAAAGCCGTACTTTTCTTCTATAACAAACGTGGAGTATAATTGAAATGGCGTTGTGAGTATATCAGAAACAATCATGAGCACAGCAAAGAAAGTTAATGTCAAGACTATTTCTTGTTGTACATACTGACGAAGAAATGTATCGAGCCATCCGAAGCCCCCCCAAATTAACATACCAAGCGACAAAGCGAAACTAAACGATGATGTCAAAAAAGAAAACATGGTCTGTTCCTTATGATAGGCCAGTGACTTAATGTATTTCTCGCGATCATAAAAGGCAGCTACTTCATCCGAGATATCTTCCTTTTGCGATTTCAGGTTAAGATAATCCAGCGCCTGATCGAAAATAAAACT
>DATJHZ010000124.1:0-7648 GCA_035493595.1 Cyclobacteriaceae bacterium
TTAAAACTCAGCGTTACCAGGGAAACGAGGGAAAGCAATAACGTCTCTGATGTTGGTCATTCCGGTAACAAATAGGATGAGACGTTCAAAGCCTAATCCAAAACCGGCGTGAGGTGCTGAACCAAATTTGCGCAGGTCAAGATACCACCACAATTCTTTTTCAGGTAAGCCCATTTCATTAACACGTTTTACCAATCGGTCATAACGTTCTTCGCGTTGTGAGCCACCAATGATCTCACCTATGCCTGGGAACAATACGTCCATAGCAGCAACGGTTTTGTCATCTTCATTCTGGCGCATATAGAAAGCCTTAATGTCTTTAGGATAGTTATAAAGAATTACAGGCTTCTTAAAATGTTTCTCAACCAGAAAGCGTTCGTGTTCTGATTGTAAATCAACACCCCACTGATCGATTAAGTATTGAAACTTCTTCTTCTTGTTTGGTGTCGAGTTCTTTAGAATGTCAATAGCTTCTGTATAGGATAACCGTTGGAAATCATTCTCAGCAACAAACTTCAATCTGTCGAGCAGGCTAAGTTCATTGCGTTGCTCTTGTGGCTTGGATTGATCTTCTTCCAGTGCACGCTTGTTTAGAAACTCGAGGTCATCCATGCAGTTCTCCAATGCATACTTAACCAGGTATTGAAGAAACTCCTGGGCCAGTTGCATGTTGTCGTTAATATCATAGAAAGCCATCTCGGGCTCAATCATCCAGAACTCAGCAAGGTGACGTGTTGTGTTTGAATTCTCAGCACGGAAAGTTGGTCCAAAGGTATAGATGTCGCCCAACGCCAGCGCATAGGTTTCTCCTTCCAATTGTCCGGATACAGTGAGGTTGGTCTCCCGACCAAAGAAATCATCTTTGTGATCTACATGACCTTGTTCATCGCGTGGCGGATTGTTCAGGTCAAGCGTAGTAACTTTAAACATGGCGCCGGCACCTTCAGCATCAGAACCAGTGATGATAGGTGTATGGATATAACAGAATCCACGATCGTTAAAGAACTTATGCACGGCAAAAGCCATAGCATGACGTACGCGCATCACGGCGCTGAATGTATTGGTGCGACCACGTAAGTGAGCTATCTCCCGTAAAAATTCAAGTGAGTGCTTCTTTGGTTGCAACGGAAATTTTTCAGCGTCACTGTCACCTAAGATTTCAAGCACCTTCACTTTCACTTCTACCGGCTGTCCCTTGGCAGGTGAGGCAATGAGTTCTCCGGTTACGGAAATACATGCACCTGTTGTTAAACGTTTTAGTAAAGCTTCATCTGTATTGGCAAAATCTACAACGGCCTGAATATTTTGTATGGTTGATCCATCGTTAATAGCAATGAACTGATTGTTTCTGAAGGTTCTCACCCAGCCTTGTACAACAACGGTTTGCCCGGTAGGGGCTGTGACGAGTAACTGTTTAATTTTGGTACGTTTCATGCTTAGTACGTTAAATAAATAATCTGACATTACCCATTACGTGTTACCGGATTTGAACAGGTGGCACGAATTGGTTAATTCGGGATAATGACGGGAGCGCAAAAAACGAAAAAACTTGTGGATTTTCATAGCCTAAAAAAGGGTTGAACCCTTAAAAATGAGGTTGTTCAATCTGCCTAATTAATTTTTTAAGTGTTGTGATTTCATAACTTTGTACGTCGCATAATGCGCATTTAATATCTTTTCAATGCAGAAACTTGGTTTAAACCAGAGCTTACAACAGAAATTATCGCCTCAGCAGATTCAATTTATAAAGCTGCTACAGGTGCCTACTGCTGAGCTGGAAGGACGCATTGAAGAAGAACTGGAGCTGAACCCGGCCCTGGAAGAAGGTGAAGATCAGGAGGAGGTGCCCGAGAAACAGGATGATCCGGTTGAAAATGAAGAGGAAGATTTCCAGGAAACCTCTGGCAGTGAAGAAGAAATAGACATCAAGGACTACCTGGCCGACGATGACTATAGTGGTTACAAAATGCAGGGCGATGGTGACGACGATGATGATCGTGAAATGCCAATGCCAACCACGTCATCGTTACATGAGCAACTCATGAGTCAGCTTGATTTTATGGGATTGAAAGAGCCCCAGTACTCTATCGGCAAGCAACTGGTTGGCAGTATTGAAAGCGACGGTTACATACGCCGCGATATTGAATCTATTGTTAACGATCTCGCTTTTTCTCAGGGCATTGACACCACCGCAGAAGAGGTTGAAGCCATCCTAAAAAAAATACAGACATTCGATCCTCCTGGTATTGCTGCGCGCGATTTACAGGAGTGCTTATTGCTTCAACTTGATCGCATGGATAATGGTCATGATATTGATGTGGCCGTTGCTAAAAAGATCATTTCAGAATGCTTTGATGAGTTCACCAAAAAGCATTACCAGAAAATTCAGAAGAAACTTGATACGGAAGACGAAGAGTTTGTGCGTGATGCTATGGAACTCATCGTTCGCCTCAATCCTAAACCAGGTGGAGGCAGTGGTGTTACCATGTCCAAAAATCAATACATTATTCCTGATTATATTCTGACCAATAATAACGGAAAACTTGAACTGGCATTGAACTCACGCAATGCTCCTGATCTGCGCATAAGCCGGTCGTACACCGACATGTTCAAGGCGTATGATAAAAGTGATAAGAAGGATAAGAAGCTTAAGGATGCAGTTTCTTTCGTAAAGCAGAAACTGGATTCAGCAAAATGGTTTATTGATGCCATCAAACAGCGTCAGCAAACCTTGTTGAGAACTATGCGTGCTATCGTCGACTTTCAATTTGATTTCTTCCTCGAAGGAGATGAAACTAAATTGAAGCCCATGATTCTGAAAGATATTGCCAGCATGATCAACATGGATATCTCTACCGTATCACGTGTTGCCAGCAGCAAAGCTATTCAAACTGACTTTGGAATATTTCCGTTGAAATACTTTTTCTCAGAAGGCATTTCAACAGACTCTGGTGAAGAAGTGAGTAGTCGTGAAGTGAAACAGATTATAAAAGATATCATTGAGAGCGAAGATAAAGACAAGCCATTTTCGGATGATAAGCTTGAGAAGATTCTAAACGATAAAGGGTATAATATTGCACGCCGCACCGTTGCTAAATATCGTGAGCAACTTAATATTCCGGTAGCGAGATTACGTAAGGAGATGTGATGAATTTAGTGGCGCGTATTATTTCTGTAGTCTTCCATCCGTTGCTCATGGCAACATACCTGTTTGCTATTTTGGCATTTACATTACCATCGGCATTGTCTCCCATTCAGGCAAGTGGCCATCTTGGTTTTCTTCTCCTCATCTTTCTGGTGTCATTTGTTCTGCCTGCGCTTAACATTGGTATATTCAGAGTATTGGGTTCGGTTCAGTCGCTCACCATGTATAATCGTAGTGAAAGAGTTGTGCCATTTTCTTTTATAGCTATCCTGTATTTAGTTGTTACCTATTTATTCTTGTCACGCTTTCGTATTGGGTTAACGGATAATGCTATGAAACTCATGCTTGTGATCGATGCATTGGTTGTTATCTCTGCCATTGTTACATTCTTTTATAAAGTAAGTGTTCATAGCCTTGGTATCTGTGGCCTGCTCGGAATTCTTATACCTTTTAATAAAGTAGCTGAAAACAATCAGCTGATTATTCCTACAGTAGCACTTATTATTGTCGCAGGTTTGGTGATGTCATCGCGACTTCAGCTTCATGCTCATAAGCCCCGCGAGATTCTGGTGGGCGCCTTACTTGGACTTATCATTGGTTTTGGTGGCGTGATCATTCTTTTTTAAGAAAGTCATTCTCATTTATCTCAGACTCACATTCGTGATCAGGTTTTTTCTTAACTTTTACGAAGACTAAAACTTCAACATCTCTTATGTTTCAATACATAAAATATACTGCGAATCAGGGTGTAGGTACTATAACACTTAATCGTCCTGATGTTTACAATGCTTTGAATGATGAAATAACATTTGAACTTCAGGACGTTCTGAAAACAATATCGAAGGATGATACTATCAGGGTTGTGGTGCTAACAGGAGAGGGGAAAGCTTTCTGTTCAGGTCAGGATTTGAAGTCGGCTCCTGCAGATCAAAAGAGATCATTTATGAACTCACTTCACAAGCGATATAACCCAATCATTCGTGCCATGCGTGAGTTGCCGAAACCAATCATTGGTAAGCTTAACGGTGTTGCTGCCGGTGCTGGTTGTTCGTTAGCATTAGCTTGTGATATGATTGTCGCTTCCGAAGAAGCTTCACTTATTGAAGTGTTTATTAATATAGGCCTGGTGCCAGATTCAGGTTCATCTTATTTTCTTCCACGACTCGTCGGTATGGCAAAAGCTTTTGAACTCTGTGCGCTAGGATCGAAAGTAAAGGCTAAAGAAGCTGTTGAACTTGGTTTGATTAACAAAGTGGTGCCTGCAGACCAATTAGAGCAGACCGTTAATGAGTTGGCTAATCAATTTGCCAATGCCCCCACAAAGGCTATTGGGTTGATCAAGAAAATGCTGAATAAAAGTGCCACCTCAAGTCTCGAGCAAATGCTCGATTATGAAGCTTACTGCCAGGAGATTGCCGGACAAACTTCCGATTACAAAGAAGGTGTTAAAGCCTTTCTCGAGAAACGAAAGCCTGACTTTACAGGCAAATAGTGATCCGTGATTTAGAAGCTTGACAAAGATATTCCGATAGTGAAGTTATTCATATCCTTTGTATTGGCGTTCAAATAGATTGGACTTTGACCTGTTTTGAATAATGTTGACAGGTTATAGTATCCGAAGATGCTAAAGTTACCACCACCGATTTTTGCAAAAACGCCATACCTGAACTTGTTGAGGTTGAAGTCGCGGTTTTCTTTTTCTTTTATCATGACACCATCTTCCTTGTGTTTAAGCTTGGTGTGTGAGTTGAACAAATAACCTCCACGTACCCCAATTGAAACCTTAAAGCTGCGTGCCGGATCTTCAGGATTGGTTGAAAAACGAAGTTCAAGCGGTATATCCAGATAATTTGTGATCAGTTGAGATTTCTTCAAATTAGAAAAGTCAAGATCTTTTGCTGATTGCATGGAAAGCACGTTAGAGTTATCATAAGCCACTGCATATGAATTTCTAAATTTATAGCGTTCAAGACCAAAGCCAATGCCCGGGTGAAAACTAAACTTTGATTTGAGGATGCGCATATCATATTGATAGTAGACATTCATGGCGCGTGAGCCCCAAAAGCCGATATCAAACTTGTCTGTGGGGTTTTTTATTCTGTTTAAGCCAAGTTCCAGTACAAATGTGCCAGGTATATTTGGGCGGGCGTGAGATGATTTAACTACCGTTGGAGTGGTGGTAGCTGCATCCTGGGCCAGCAAAGAGAAACTTAAGGTTAAGAAACTAAGAGTAAAGACTAGTATTTTTTTCACGTGTCTGTGGGTAAATTAAAAACAAAGGTTCAAAATTAAGTTTTTTGTTTGCAGAGCAAAACCATTTCTTTTGTGAAATAATATATTTTTTTACATTTGCACTCCCATTTTAAACATGGACCTGTAGCTTAACTGAATAAAGCATCTGACTACGGATCAGAAGACTCGGGGTTTGAATCCCTGCAGGTTCACAAAAATTCAAAGTAAAAGCAGCTAGAAAACGATCTGGCTGCTTTTTTATTTTCAAGGGTCCGCCTATCAGATTGAAAAACCAGCACAATAGTTTTATCCGGAAGGTAATACTTCCCAATTATCAATGTCTTTTCTCTCAAGTGCTATAATCTCGAACCCGAGTTGAAAAAATTGTATCCTCTATTCCATCTTTTTAATTAGATTGGCGGGCTTTTATCCGAATACATGAACAATTCTTTAGTTATTGGTGCTGATATTGGTGGGTCACACATTTCAGTTGCCTTGGTCGATCTTCAATCCGGATCCATTGTACCCAATTCATCAGAACGGGGACATGTTAATGCTCACGGAACTGCAGATGAAATTTTTAAAGCCTGGGCCGCTGTAATCAGTAAAGTTTTAGCAACCAGCAAGACTCCAATCACTAAAATAGGATTGGCAATGCCTAACCCTGTTGATTATGAGAGTGGAATCTCTTATATAAAAGACATCGACAAATACGATGCTCTTTATGGATTGAATATAAAAGAACTCCTCGCTAAGGAGCTTGGATTACTCTCCAGTGATATTAAAATGAAAAATGATGCCGGATGTTTTTTACAAGGCGAATCATTTGGCGGCGCTGCGAAAGGTTATAATGATGTTATTGGTTTAACGATTGGTACAGGTATAGGCACAGCGAGGTATCATAATGGTGTAGCAGAAGATGCAGACCTGTGGCATACTCCTTTCAAAGATTCAATTGTTGAAGATTATATTTCGTCACGTTGGTTTGTTAAGCGTTATGCTGAGCACTCTGGGAAGACAGTTAAGAATGTAAAAGAGCTGGCGGCATTATACGTGTCAGATAAACACGCACAAGATGTGTTCACTGAGTTCTCAGAAAATCTTTCTGCATTTCTTATTTCATTTATTGCTATAGACAAGCCAGAACTTATTGTGATCGGAGGTAATATTGCAAACGCCTCATCATTATTTTTTCCAGATGTGCAAAAACACTTGAGTGCACACTCACTTGACATCCCAATTCATAAAGCAATTCTCGGTGAAGAAGCTGCTATAATTGGTGCTGCGAGTTGCTGGTATGAAAGGAAACACACATCTTTAAACTCAATTATTCTTTAAACCTGATAATCATAAAACCTATTCCAAACCTCTTAAACCAACGACTTGAATAAAATGGAACAAAGTTCAAAAAAGAGTTATGGATCAGCCCTTGGTATGCTGACCATGGTATTTTTCTTCTGGGGCTTTCTGGCTGCCTCAAACGGAGTATTTATTCCGTTTTGTAAATCTCACTTTAACCTGACACAGTTTGAGTCTCAATTAATTGATTCGGCGTTTTATGGGGCATACTTTATAGGCTCACTTATTTTATACCTTACCTCATCAGGTATTGGCTATGATATCCTTAATAAAATTGGTTTCAAGAAAGGTATAATCTATGGTTTATTACTTTCTGTAGTAGGTGCAATTTGCATGATTCCATCTGTTGGTTCAGGACAATATGTGTTGATCCTTCTTTCGTTCTTTGTAATTGCTTTAGGTTTTTCACTTCAGCAGACGGCTGCAAATCCATTTGTTATCGCATTGGGTGATCCTGCTACAGGTACACACCGCTTGAGTCTTGCTGGTGGTGTAAATTCTTTTGGTACTACTATCGGGCCCATCATTGTAACGTTGATTCTTTTTGGAACTGTAGTGGCAACACCTGAGCAGAAAGCTAACGCCACCATTGGCTCTATTAATATTTTATATCTTTTTCTAATTGGAGTTTTCTTATTTGTTGCCGGTATTTTCGCTATTGCCAAAATGCCTAAAGTAACATCCGATGAAGAGTTTGAAAAAACAGGAAACGCTACCAAGTCGTTGCTCGGTATCACGTTTGCAATCATTGTACTTGTTGCTATTGGAAACCTTCTTCCTGAAAGTGTAGGTAAAAGTGGTAAGCTGGTTTTATTGGCCCTTGCGTTGGTGAGCGTTATTGGTATTCTTATATATTCAAATAGTGCTGCGAAGAAGAGTGAAGGTTGGGGTGCTATGAAGTATCCTCAATTA
>DATJHZ010000125.1:0-5414 GCA_035493595.1 Cyclobacteriaceae bacterium
CAATACCCTTGTCAGCATCACCTAGAAAATCAGTTGGTGTTGCAAAAACACCTTCTGATACATACCCATAAAATTCTCCAATTGATCTTCCTGCAACAGTTCTGTTATACGTATTTGAAATTGACGCACCTTCGGCATTTAACCTAACTATCTTATTTTTGTTATGCGATACATTAAGATCTGTTCTCCATGTAAAGGCTTTGCCTCGAACATTGTCAGAACTTATTCTAAAATCATACCCTTTGTTATCCATGGCACCTATATTAACCCAAGGCGCGTTCATTGGACCAGGAGGCCAGGATTGAGTAGTTGTTCCTGAATACAATGGTAACGAAATTTGCATGGCAAGTTGATTAGTCTTGCGCTGGTAAAAATCGACTGAAAAACTTATCCGCGAATCAAGGAAAGCTCCGTCGAGGCCGATATTATTGTAATGGGTTTGTTCCCATTTTAACCCAGGGTTTCCAATATCAGTATTCACCATAGCCACGCCCCCACCACCCAGACCTGTTGATACTGTATTAAGCGTACTTGCGTATGCAAAATCTCTACCACCAGCTCTGTTGGTCAGCCCCGAGCTCACTCGTAGTTTCAATTCATTGATATTTTTTAGGCTACTAAAAAAAGCCTCATTATTTAGCTTCCATGCTAAAACACCGGAATAGGACAAAATCCAACGATTTTGTACAGCGTATCTTGAATCACCATCATACCGGGCATTTCCGGTGAACTGATATCGATCGTTATAACCAAAATCCAAACGACCAAAATATGACTCCACCGACCTGTGAGCTTTTGATCCGTCATTTGTTGCTGTTGATGGATCACCTCCTCCAACGGTTTGAACAGTGTTTGTGGGAAAATCCTTGCGATATGCAGATATGGATCTCGACCTATCTAATTGCCACTCATGCGCCCCCATTGCGGTCAATTTATATTTATTTGCAAATGAATGGTTATAGGTAAGTGTAGTACTCATTTCCGAATGGCTAACGTCCCTATAATCAGCAGTGGCGTCACTTAGACCCTTGATAAGATTGCCCATCACGTAAGATGGATTAAACCTTTCTCTATTCTCTACGGAAAAATTTCCTCCAATAACATTTTTTAAAACCAGACCTTTTAAAATATTAACTTCAAAAAAGGCATTAGAAAGGACTTGCTTCCGGTTAGTCAAATCCTTGTTAATTTTTGCTAAAGCAAAAGGATTTTCTGTTTTTGGTATCCATGCGTTGTCGTTATGTGCCCCTCCCCATGAGCCATCAGAATTTTGCACAGCAATATCTGGAGTCATGGAGAGCGCTTTCGAAATTAAATTGGAAGATGTAGCGCTAACCTTGTCATCAACGTTTACAAACTGAATACTTGTACCGATTTTCAACCACTTGGTTGTTTGATTGTCCAGGTTTAAACGGACAGACGTTCTGTCAAGCCTAGATCCAAAAGCAATACCATCATTTTGGTAGTACGTTCCGGATAAATAGTAACGGGTTTTGTCATCTCCGCCAGCCAAAGAAATTGAATGTTCGCTTACCCGCGATGTTCTGAAGAGTGCCCCCTGCCAGTCAGTTCCGTTACCTAAATATTGCGGATTCTGAAACTCGGGCCTGGCATCAAAATTCCAGGTCGGATCTGCCGCCCGTGCGTTTAAGAAGTCTGCGTGTTCACGCAAATTCATAACAGGAAGCCTTTGTGCTAGTTGTTGAAACCCTGTATAACCCTGATATGAAACTGTGGGAGCTTGCTGCTTTCCTCTTTTGGTGGTAATTATAATAACACCATTAGTTGCCTGGTTTCCGTAAATTGCCGTGGCAGAAGCATCCTTTAATACATCAATAGATTCAATTTCTGTGGCATTAATACCGGCTAAAGGATTCATGCCCCCATCTGTAGTACCGGTAACAACAACTCTTACCCCATCTATAACATATAATGGAGAACCGCCCGTTAAAGAAGTTATCCCGCGAATCTGAACAGAAACGCCACCACCTGGTTGTCCGGAAATTTGCTGAACAACCATGCCTGGTACTCTACCTTGGAGAGCCTGTTCCAGTGTGGTAACATTCGTCCTTTTTAAATCATCACCTTTAACAGAAGATATGGCTCCTGTAACATCTCCTCTTTTTACTTCTGCATAGCCAATCACAACTACTTCGCTAAGGTTTTGTACATCCTCATTCAAAATGACGTTGATGGTTGATTGTTGTCCAACCATAATTTCCTGCCCCTTGAAACCGATAAACGAAAAAACCAGAACATTATCAGGACTGGCACTAATAGTGAATACACCATCACTATCTGTTACTGTTCCTATCGTCGTGGACTTAATGACTACGCTTACGCCGGGTAATGCTGATCCGGATGCATCTGTTATCTTTCCTGTTATTGTTCCATGCTGAGCAAGCAGCTTCATGCAACTCAGCAGGAGCAATACAGAAATTCCTGAAAATCTGTAAAGTTTCTTCATCATAGGATTATAGTTTTGGTTTAGTGTTTAAGCTCGATTTCAGCGTTGATGAAATCTGTAAGATCTCCGGTAAGGATTTCCGTTCATCAACATCGTAATCGTTTGCGGTAAAATTATAGAAGTGCCAATGGTTAAAAGTCTAATAGACATGGCTAAAAAGTATAAAATGGTGTTGGAAAGTCTAAAAAATGTGGATTGTTCGTTCACCTTTAGCTTCAGGAAGTTGCGCATTTTACAATGACCAAGTTTTGCCAACAAAATCGTAGAAATAAATTTTCAGTGAAGAAGTAAATTCACTTTTTCGCCTGTATCCACTTTTATTTCGAATTGAGTTTGTTGTAAATAAAAAGTGCACGAACACATGCAATTTTTAATACCGAAGAACAAATGATATTTAATGGTTTGCGGTCGGCAAACCGGAGATGGTTGAAGATACTCTCAGAGAATTTTTGGAGTGTGCACAGGATCAAGGCCAATTTAAAGGTTTTAGATTTCTACAATCCTCCGTCAATCATTACCCAAACTTAATTTCATCAACCGTGAATAAAATTATTAAGATCAATAAGGATGGGCTTCAGGGGCCTTCTTCATTGTTATTTATTATCAAGCGTCAATGCCAAGTCTGAAACGTATTACTAAGGAGACTGCTCACTATTCGATTCGATCAAAAAAACAAAGTCATGTTATACATAGTGTGTAAGACTTTATTTTTTTCTCCAACATACGTTTAGGGTAAATTTTTTGTGAATACTCAAAGACCAACTTCTTTATTCTACTCTTTATAACAAGGATTTCATTAAAAGTCTATTGTTTTGCTAATCTCACTGTAATAAAACTCTGTTTTTTCCCTTTTTCATAAAAGGACAAATAATCATCACTGTGATTTTGTATGACATGCTTAATAATCGAATGAGCATCAAATATGCATCCTTGGGAAATTTGGTGTTGAATAATAGATTGAATTTTTTCTCTCATTTTGTTGATGGTGGTTGAATCACTTCATGAATTGTAAATTTTTCTCCTATTAATTCCTCCAAATAAAAACATGAGTGCTGGGATTGCTTGCTACGTCAATTTTTCCTCCCATCAGGTTCATCCGAGTTTTATCAAAAAATCAGTAAAGTATAGTGACAGGTTGGTTTTGTAAAAAAAACATTAGCGGTATACGACAATAAAAAACATCCGTAAAATTACGGGCATTATAAATTTTTAACTTCATGTCACCTTTATTTTATACCACAAGTGATTCGCATATGAACTAATTCAATAAGTATGAAATTGTTTTAGTTTACCTTTACGGCGTAAATAGATTTTACAATCTGGATTTAAATATTGTTTTTGATAATAAATGCGTTTGAATAATCTATAGAAAAGCAACTAGTGACATCTATAACATCTAGGAATGAGTAAACAAACAACCGTTATCCGACTACACACAGAAGAATATGGCACATTAGATTATGATCCATCTGTTCCCTGCATCATTGCATCACATATCGGATTTGCTACCGATAAAGAGTTTAAAGATTTTCTCAATCTAGGCTTAGAATACGCCACTGAAAAGAAAAAAGAATGCGCGAATTTAGGTTGGCTTGCGGACACATGGTTAATGGATGGTAACACCTCGGCAGAGTGGGCAGTTTCTGATTGGAATCCGAGAGTTTTCGCAGAAGGTATACATCATCTGGCGTTCGTTTCGCCGAAAGATATTTTCGCGGACGTACAGATTCAAGAATACGTTACTTTAAGTTCTCCAGACGAAAAAATAAAAACTGCATCATTTGAAGACATTGAATCAGCCAAACAGTGGCTTCGCAACGCTATGCTGTAAAATTTACTGACTTTCAGGAGCTCAGGTTATTGTTCGATCATACACATATTTACGCGGACGAGTCCTAATTATATTGGTAAGAGGCTTGACTTTCTTTGAACGACCTTCTTTGATGTATTGGCGGTAACATTACGCAAGCAAATTGAAGGGCAAAAAATGACCAACTTTGCAATTGACACTAATAGACAGCGTGACCTCCTTCTACCACAAGTTTAGCTTTAGCAACTTGTGGTTGTATTAAATCAAGTTTCCAACTTAAGAAAACGGAGATCAATAAATTAAAATAGAATATGAAATATCCTCACTGCTTAGTTGAATTTCACTACGAAGATGAGTTAGTTTATTTGAATCAAGATTCAGATGGACATTGGTTTATTAGTAAACTATGTTTTTGCTTGGCATTGAATGTGAAAATTTAAAATTGGACTACGCTATTGGAACAGTAACCCGCCGAAAAATAAGGAGGCCTGACATTTGCCAGGCCTCCCCTAATAATTAATTATGACCTGCTACTTCTTGATAACCTTGAACGATTGCCGTCCATGGGTACTATTAATTTGAATCAGGTATAATCCAGGGTTCACATGAGATCCCATGGTTTGCTCGCTTTTCACTTGTTCGTGTTCAATTATCTCAACCTGTCTGCCGGCAAGATCCATCATAATAATATTTCTGACGCTTTCCGGTTGGGGGATAGATACATTAATTCCGGAAACAAATGGATTCGGAGATACACTGATCTGTTCAGCAAACTTCTTCTCCGGGCTTTCTTCAGCACTAACAGCGCTTCGTCCGACAGAAGTAGTCATTGTCCATTGTTGGTTATCGCTCGTACTACTGGCCCACTGACCGAGGTCCGCGCCATTGGTTGTGTTGCCAAGACCATCAAGATATAATCCGGTTGCACGGTTCTTGAACTTGACATAGCTTCCAGCTGTCTCCTGTTGCCATTGCAAATTGTTACTAGTAGAACTAGTCCACTGGCCTGCATACGCACCATTAGTGCTTACGCCTCTTCCGTCGATGTACAATCCTGTGCTGCGGTTCTTGATATAGACATAAGACCCGCTGGTTTCGAGTGTCCACATTTGGTTGTTGCTTCCGCTGCTGGCGTAC
>DATJHZ010000126.1:0-6242 GCA_035493595.1 Cyclobacteriaceae bacterium
CCATACGTGCTGTTATCGCGCCAGTTATAAATTACATTATTACGAAAGTCTACCAACTCATCTGGTGAATTAACGGTAGTTGATGATCCGCTAAAGCGCGGATTACGACTGGTATGATTGGCTAATAAATTATGATGAAAACTGGCCTTCTCTCCTCCCCATATACCACCGTAACCATGATCACCTTTAGTATGAACGGAATGATTGAGGCTTTCGGATATGATGCACCATTGCATGGTGAAATTTTTGTTTCTGTAAAACGAAGCACATTCATCTGTTGCCCAACTCATGGAGCAGTGGTCAATGATGACATTGGTATTTCTGTTGGTTCCACCAAAAGCATCATCCTCTTGTGCTTTTTCATCGCCAAGCCTGAAGCGTATAAAACGCACAATCACGTTATCAGCACTGATTTTAACAGGATAATTTTGAATGCAAATACCGTCGCCCGGTGCCGACTGACCTGCTATGGTAACATTGCCCTGATGAATAGTGATAGGAGATTCAAGTTTTATGTTTCCTGAAACATTGAATAGAATAATGCGAGGTTCTTTCTTTTTTATAGCATCACGAAAGCTTCCTTCTCCGTCATCGTTTAGATTAGTAACAACGTACACTTTGCCTCCACGTCCGCCACTGGTAAATTTTCCGAAACCATCGGCTCCTGGAAAAGCTAGCAAAGCATCCTGGGCAAGCACACTAGCTTCGATGAATAAAAACAGGAGAATAGAAATACCAAACTTCAACTTAATCATGAAAGATTTATTAACGCTCAACAATTATCGTACTGGATTAAAAATGAATTAAAACAAAAGGGTCCGTTATTAAATTATTATTGCTAATTAAAAAAAATAAACAGGAAGCACTTCTTCAATGTGCTTCCTGTTTATTTAAAAATCTATTGTCTCCAGCGTGGATCGCCTGCATTGTCATGACCGGGGAATGCACCGTCTTTGATCGTAAAATTCCCATTGACAAAGTCAGTGAATACCGCCGTCGAAGAACCTGTGTAGGTTATAAGACCTGGAATCTGATAGAGTGCGTTTGTAGAAACGAAATCAGATAAGGCATACGAGTTGGTTGTATTAACTGATGTTGTTGCACCTACGCGAATACCGCGAGCATCATTACCTAGCGCCTGGTCATCCCACGACTTACTGAAAATACAATTGGTAATCTCAACCCCGCCTGTGGAATTTTGAACATCCAGATCTATAAAATAAGTAGTACCTCCACCTGCCGCACCAGAGCTTGGCATATTGTTAAAAGTACAGTTACGGAAAGCTATTGAGTTTGAGCCCGGACTACGATGATCAATCACTTTTCGTGCATTATAAATGGTTGAATTTGTTACCAGAATATTGGCCACCGTGTTCAGGTTGTTAGTATTTACAAGTGAAAAATCACGTAAGCTATCAACAACACAATTGTTCATGAAGAAATTGGTAACCTGCGTACCTGTGGTACCGGTTTGCATTCTAAAGAAGCCACGGAAACGATGACCTCGGCAATTATCAAATCGAACAGTTCCTATTGTACCAATCTGACTTATGTTAAACACATAGCGAGATGTGTAGTTATCACTATACATATTCAGATCTTTGAATACCAAAGAATCTATATTGCTGTTCGCTATTAAATTGAAGTTGCTCGTAAATTTTATGGTAGCAAAGGTCGGGTTAAAATCTGCACCACTAACAATGGTAACAGAGCGATCAACACTCATTACTGCTGAAATGGTATACAACTCTCCTCTCTTTAGCAACACAACACTTCCTGATGGAATGTCGGGCAGTGTATCTGCCAGGATTGATGGCTTGCCTGTTATTCCTGTTAAGTCAATAATATTTGAGCCTTCGTATGATGGCTTGGTTGTAAACTCAACAGAACCTTTACTAACACCATCCGATGCAAAAATTTCTGCGTTGTATGTTGTACTGGGTGTAAGATCTGTTACTTCAATTTCTCCAGCGGCATCCTGCTCACTGGTAACGGATACTTCCGTTGGTGAGCCTGTCGCAGGTGTAAGTACAATCTTGGCAATATCATGACCAGCTTCCCAATGAATAATAGCTTCATTCACTACTACATCCGATTCGGCTATAGGTAAAATAAATAACTCGCCTGTTATTCTAAAGGCTTCACTGATCAGCCAGTTAGAATCAGCCGTTGGACTTGTGCCTATTGCTTTTACCCGGGCATAATAATCAACACGAATATCAATGTCAGTATCCAAAAAAGTTAATGTTGATTCGGTGGTAGTTTTAGTAACTTCTACGCTGCTAAAACTTATATCCTTCGATAACTCAACCTTGTATTGCACATCACCTGCCGTTGTAAAGAGAGAATTATCCCATGCAATAACAACAGAAGTCTCTCCGTTGGTAATATCAAATGCTGCCGGTTCAAACTGACGCTTTAGTATCAAATCCTGTTCGCTATCAGACTTACAGGATACCGTTATGACTGCTGCGGTAAACATCAAAACCCTGAGTAGTATATTTTTAAATTTCTTCATGTCCGTTCTGTTTATATTCGTTAGACAATTTTCAATAACCATAATCCTGTGTCAGTTTAGGATTAGTATCAATGATGGAGGTATGAATTGGAAACAACTCACTCTTGTTCGCTTCAAAACTTATAGCGTAATATGTTAGAATAGTTGTTGTAATTCCAGTGCCTCTCCAGTCTATAGATGTTGAGCCTGCAGGAGGTGAAGCAGGTTGTAATTCATATAATGAATTAGTCCATTGAAGTGACGTTGCTCCACTTTTATAATACATGGTGGTAGGATAATTATCATACGGTGGAAGTCCGGCAGCCATTGCTGTGAGAGCATCTTTTGTTTCCTCCAATCTTGATGCTAAACGATTCCAACGAATCAGGTCATACTTGCGCATGCCTTCGCCACCGAGTTCTAATGAGCGCTCTTTCATAATGGCGCTGAAGAATCCATCATAATCTGTTGGTGTAGTACCTATCAAACCTGAATTGCCTCCAAAACCTCTCAGGCGTACTTGTTCAAAAGCTGTGATAGCATCATTTGATGGTCCGTGATTTATTTCGTTGTCTGCTTCTGCAAACATGAGCAACACATCTGAATAACGTACCATGGGCCAGTTAACACCAAAATATTGTGCTTCTGATTTTAACGCATCCGGGCCAACGATCCAATCGCGTCTGAATTTCCCATCTACAATATTGGCCAATGACCGGGCTACAATTGTTCCATCAGAATTAATATCATACGGTGCACAGGTAACATCACGTCTTGTATCATTTTCATCAAACAGGTAGAAGAAGGTTGGCAAAATAGTAAGTGCTCCGTTACCCTTGTTATTCCAACGTGGGCCATTGTAGTAACCTAATTTGCTATCACCATTGGCGCTGTTACCACCTGTCATTCCAACTTCCCAGATAATTTCTCCGTTGGGTTCTTGTCTATGAGCATCAAGTGCGTCTTTAAATACAGCCTTGAAACTTGGATTTAATTTGTGCACACCTTTTTGAATAATGGCATTGCATTCATCTTTAGCTATTTGATAGAAGTCAAGATAATTTGCAGCACGTTCCATTTGTTTATTTTTACGCAATGCATAACCGCCTCTGAAAAATGCTATTCGCGCACGCAAGGCACGAGCGGCTCCTTGTGTAATTCTGGTGTTGTCCGTTGCGCCAGCTTCTCCTAACCAGGGTAGCATGTCAGCAGCTTCGCCCAAGTCAGCCAGAACATGATCATAAATTTCATCACGATCAGTTTTTGATTTGAATAAATCTGTTTCAAAACTTGAAGGTTGAAATTGCGAAGGCAGGTCTCCCCAGTTACGAAGCAACTCCAGATAAAACTGTGCACGTAATGTCAAAGCTTCAGCATAGAGGCGATGCAGGTCTTTCTTTTCTGATGCAGTTCCTCCTTCGTATTGAGCCATCTTGGGTATATAGTAGATGCACAGATTAGCTCGTTCAATACCGGTATACATCTGGTTAAATGGACTTGCCAATTGTGTATTGCTGGGCTGAACACTATAGTGTGCAATATCTCGTCGTTCATTATCAGGGTAAGGTGTAGATCCTTGTCCCATCATCTCATCATTATCATAAGGATAATACATGCTCACACGAATGCCATAACCCTGATCTCCTCCTAAAGCAGAGTAAACACCAAGCAACGCTTTGTTAACATTTGTAACATTGCTAAAAACATAATCAGGTCCAAAAGATGAAACCGGATTCACATCCAGGTAATCTTTACACGATGTGTTAACGCCAGCAATCAGCGTAGCGGTAAGTATATAGTTAAGTATTGTTGATCGTTTCATAATTCAATGTTTTTCTTTCGACAGTAAAATCAAAACGTTAGGTTAAGACCAAAAATGTAGGTGTGACTTCTTGGATACGCCGCATAATCAACGCCTGGTGTTAATGAGGTAGCGGTTCTTGTATTTACCTCTGGATCGTAACCGGAATAATGGCTAAACACGGCCAGGTTATTTACTGTAGTGTAGAATCTTAATTTGCTGATTCTTGCTTTGCTTAGCAACGACGCAGGAATATTATATCCAAGCGTTACGTTATTAATTCGTAAAAACGAACCATCTTCTACAGCCCATGAGTGCGGATAAAAAGAACTTGCACTGGTTAAAGGTGACCAGATTTTAGCATTGGCATTTAATGCCTGAAGTGCCTGAGGATCGGTAACTACTTGTCCTTCTCCATCAACATTACGCCACCGTTGGTTCATGATGGTTAACATGTTTGAGTTTGGCGTATAGCCACTCGTGAACTCTAACTTATTGGCATTAAGAATCTGATTGCCGTATTGAAAATTAACAAAAACACTCAAATCAAAATTTCCATAGGTAAACTGGTTGTTTAAGCCTCCAAAAAA
This sequence comes from Cyclobacteriaceae bacterium, assembly GCA_035493595.1. Classification (GTDB taxonomy): domain Bacteria; phylum Bacteroidota; class Bacteroidia; order Cytophagales; family Cyclobacteriaceae; genus DATCRE01. The sequence goes on from DATJHZ010000126.1 coordinate 4,889, forward strand.
CTTAGGTGCTGAATGACCTATAACAGTACGGTCTCTATCATCCACTAAACCATCATCTGTTCTGTCCTTAAATTTTATAACACCGGGTTTAGGATCTAAGGCTGTTATACTTTTATCATTAGGAACTCCGTTCTTTAACGTATAAACCCCATTCGCATAATCAAAATCCTCAACTTTATAAAAACCATCTGTAACCAATCCCCACATCAAGCCAACGGGTTGGCCTTCTTTAACAATATAATCGGCAGGTGCTGCCGTTCCTCCCCAACCTGAAAATGCGAGGAATGAAGATTGACCGGCGAGGCTCACTACTTTATTTACATTGTGCGATAAATTAAAGTTGACAGTCCATTGAAGTTTGCCGCTGCTGATGGGTGTACCTGAAACCTGAAACTCAATCCCTTTGTTTGATGTCTTTCCAACGTTTTGTGATTGACTTGCATAACCTGAAGTAGAAGGTACCATTTTAGCCAGCAGCAGTTTATTTACATTGTTGCTATATACATCTACTGAAAATTGAATACGATTACTAAACAGACCTACATCTACACCAATGTTTCGGGTGCTTGTTCGCTCCCACTGCAGATTTGAATTGGGTAACACCAGGTTGCCATTATCTCGCTTTGGCCCATAGCCTGTAACCTGACTTCCTGAAGCTTCATAAAACGGATAAGCTTCAAATTGCGAGAGATACAAAAAGTCATTGATTCTGTTATTACCTGCGACACCTGTACTTAATCTTAATTTAAGATCACTAACGGTGCCCTTAATTTCATCCATAAATGCTTCATTGGAAATTCTCCAGGCAAATGCCGCTGAAGGAAAATTTCCCCATCGATGTTCAGGAGCAAACTTCGATGATCCATCACGACGCATCGTTAAGGTCAACAGATATTTATCATCGTATGAATAATTAAGACGAGTGAAGTACGATAGCAATTTTGACGTGACATCCGAAGATGTCGGAATTTGAGGTGTACCCAAAGCCATACTTCCGAAAGCAAGCTCTGGCGTAATTCCTACAGGGAAAAGATGGCTTTCCAGGAAATTAGATTGCGAACGTGTTTGATAGATCTCCTGCCCGATCATAAAATTAATCTTGTTATGAACTGTAAAAGGAGAATTTATTTTTGCAGTCGAGAACGTAATAATATTTGAGTTGTTCAAAATCTCGGAAAGCGTAGTTTTAATGGAAGCAATTGGCTGATTAGAGCCATTAAGTTTCGATACGCTTGTGATTGTATCATTAAAAACATTTTCACGACCACTTGTAACGTCGTATCCAAATGTGCTTCTGAAATTTATATCCCTGGTTATATCGAACGATACATAGCCATTAATGTTAGCCACGCTC
>DATJHZ010000127.1:0-12968 GCA_035493595.1 Cyclobacteriaceae bacterium
CCATCACTTATCAGAAAGGAATACAGTGGCTACGTGTGGCCTTGATTCTTTTGTTTGTTGGCTTTCCGTTTATGTTTGTAGTGAAGGAAGTAACACACAGTCCGCTGAGTGATTTCGAGGGAGGACTAAGCTTTACATCACTCATCAGTTGTCTGTGGGAGCAACTTATGGGCGTTTCGCTTGTGATGACATTCCTTGGAATTGGCAGAGCTAAATGGAACCAGGAGAAACCATTACTCAACACCATGGCCCGAAGTGCCTATGCTGTTTATATTATTCATCCGCTTGTACTGGTGTCTGTTTCTTTGCTGATGATCAATGTAACTCTCGCTCCTGGTCTGAAATTTTTGATCACGGGAACGATCAGTGTAGTAATTAGTTTTCTGATTGGGAAGATGTTGGTGAAGGTGACTTTGGTGAGGGATGTGGTTTAATGAGTGTGAGTATACTTGACCCGGCATGGCATTATGGTGTGTAAGAGATCAATGCTATAGGGCAGGGAGCGTGATGGAAAACGAAGTGCCCTTTCCCCAGTTGCTTTCAACATCAATTTTGCCACCATTTTTTTCGACAAACTCCTTGCATAACATCAAGCCAAGACCGGTTCCGGCTTCACCGGCAGTTCCGTGCGTTGTAAAACCGCGACTGTCAAAAATTTTCGATAGGTCTTCGGGTTTGATTCCTGTACCGGTATCTTTCACAGCGAGTTTGATGGTATTGCTATCCTCTTTGGAGACCAGGGTGATAGTATCCCCCTTTTTGCAAAACTTTACCGCATTGCTTACCAGGTTTCGAATAACGGTCTGCATCGTGTCCACATCAACCTTAGTCTTGATGCTTTCATCAGCTTCAATTATAATGTTAATACCTTTTTCATAGGCATTTTGTTTGAAACGATCGGCTTCTTTTTTGAAGAGTTGGTATGGTTTTACTTCAACAGGATTCAACTCAATCCGGTTAAGTTGATTGCGTGACCACAGCAACAATTCTTCTGTGATATCTGCAGCGTGTGTCAATCGTTTATTTAAGTCCGGAATAAACTGTTGAAACTCCTGCGCATTCATGTCTCCTTTCTCAAGGAGGGAGAACATGCCCTTCAGGGCATTGAGCGGACTTCTCAGATCGTGCGAAACAATGGAAAAGATTTTGTCTTTTACCTTGTTACTCGTCTCCAACATTTCCGATTGCTGCTGAAGCTTTCTGCGATTTCGGAATAGGAAATAGGTAAACGTACTGGCAGCTATTAAAATCCCAAGTGCCACAACGGTGGCGATGGTCTGTATTCTTTTTTCGCCTTTTAAAACTTCAACCTCTATTTCTTTTTTCTCCAGTTCGACTCTTGTTTCCAAAGAAGCAATAGCCTTGGTTTTTTCAACACTGAAAATGCTGTCACTTAGTTTTTTATTCAATTCAAAATAACGGAGCGCCTCATCAGTCCTGTGCTGATCTTTATAAGCCCTGTACAGAAACCCACTGGCCTCCATGGCATCGTAGGCCGATTGGATTTGTAGAGAAAGCTCAAGTGCCCTTGCTGCATATTCGATACTTTTCGGTTTTTGCTTTAGCCTCTTGTATACTTCCGCCAGTCCCATGTAAGATGAGACAAGCGTTGTCTGATCATTTATTTCACCTTGAATGCGAACTCCGCTCTCAAGATTCTCCAGTGACCTGATGTAGTCTTTCAGCTGCATGTAAATGAAACCAAGATTGGTATAGCTTTGTCCGATGCCCAATTTTATCTCCACTTTTTTATAGAGCGCCAGCGCTTTTTGGTATTGAGCGAGAGCCAATTGAAAATCACCTTTCCCTTCATATACCAGTCCTATGTTATTCAATGCTAGTGCGGTTCCCTCATCGTCTTGAATGTTGGTGTGAATGTCAACTGCCTTCTGAAAATATCCGAGTGCCAGGGAATCACCTTGATAATAATAAAGTAGTCCGATATTGTTATGAGCGAAACCAAGACCTTGCCGATCGTGTGCGATTGTAAAAAGCGGTATACTTTTCTGAAACAGGCCGAGCGCCTCATTATAATTTCCTTTAACGAGACAACTCAGGCCCATTACGTTGTAGGCCCTTGCCTGTCCGCGAACGAATTTATTTTCCTCTGCCCAACTGGCGGCTTGTTTTGTTAATAGCAGCGTTGTGTCCGGCTTATTCCGATAGTATTGCTTGGCGATCTCAATGAGAATGATATTTTTTGTGGTATCCGCTTTTGTAGAAGCAAATAATCTCTGAAGACTATCAATCGCTTGTTTGGTTTGAGATTGGGCTGACGGTGTTATAGTAAGCAGGAGCCAAAGTGTCAGCGTTTGTTTGTGATTCATAATAGGTTTAGATCAACAAATCTAAGGAAACGAGTGTATTTTTCAGTCTTTGCTTCACTACTACTATCGGACAAAGACGGAAAAGTAATAATTGACGGAGACGCAATCGGAATAATAAAAAAGTTAAGAAAGCGGAAATAAAACTGATTCTGCCTCGAGTTTAGCTATAGTGCAACTTCTGGTTGCATTGAATCATGTTTCTAACTTGAGCAAAAGAAAAAACTTAGCCAGCGTATTTTGAAAACATAAAATCATACACCTCTTTTTCAAGTTCTTTTTTCTCCCTTTGATTAATTGCTATGACGATCATAAGACCAACGCCAAGTAAAGGCGCATACTTGCTGCCAAACTTGGGATGAATTTGAACAACATTCTTTGGTTTAAGAAAAATTCTAACGCCTACACTAAATGTTTTACCCACTATTATGCTACGTCCCTTTCCCCAGCCAAAAATAAATACAGAATAATTTTTAGGTAAGTACTCCTTTTTCAATACTTCAAGCAGTTCATCAAGCTTCAGTTCTTGTTCTCTTTTGTTAATCAATTCCATTTCTACTTTCCTTTTTAAATTATTCTTGATTCTTAATAACTATAGTGCCTGTTCATCGGTCAGTTTCCTCACAGACCGAAATACCATAACAACAAAATTATTCCTTAACGCCACCATTTCATAAAGTCTGCCTTTCTGTGACTAAAAGATTTCAGATCTGCGAAGACAAAGACCTTTAAGTAAGGAACAACGGTCAGAAAACCTTAAACACAACCCTCAAATCCCAACCGATCAAGCAGCGATTAACGAAATTTCTACTAAACAATTGTGCCCGGCCTAACAATATCAATGTGAATTTTTGTCAGACTTTCTTATTTTGGCGCCTTTATTCACATAGAATTAACATTGTTATAGCGTTTACATGGTAATAGTTGGCGGAAAAAAATTGACTCTTGACGACTTTCGACGGGTTTTACATGGCGGAGAAGGTATTCAGCTACAAGATCAAGCCCTAAAAAACATCCAGACTTGCTTTGATTTTCTCCAGGGATATGCCAAAGAAAAGGTCATTTACGGCATAAATACGGGCTTTGGCCCCATGGCCCAGTATAAAATTTCAGAAGAAGATCAGCACGCTTTACAATACAATCTTATCCGCAGCCATAGCTCCGGTTCGGGCAATCCCTTTACGGAAGAGTTCTCCAGAGCGGCCATGCTGGCTCGGTTGAACAGCCTCATGCAGGGCTTTTCGGGCGTCCATCCTCAAACTGTAACACTAATTACTGAGTTACTAAATAAAAAAATTAGCGCCTGCATTTTTGAACGCGGCGGAGTAGGAGCCAGCGGCGACCTGGTGCAACTAGCACACCTTGCCCTTAACTTAATAGGCGAAGGTGAAGTTCTTTTTGAAGGTACACTTCAACCCGCAACTGAAGTTTTCAGCAAGCTTGGCATCAAGCCATTAAATGTTTACCTCCGCGAAGGCCTCGCGCTCATTAACGGAACCTCTGCCATGACAGGTGTAGGCATGGTAAACCTCATTTATGCTCAGCAAGTATTTCACACTTCGGTTGTTCTCTCAGCTATAACTAATGAGTTGATGAAGTCTTTCGACGATCATTTCTCGTTAGAGCTCAACCAGGTTAAACATCACGCTGGTCAGGCTAAAGTAGCAGAAGATATCAGGCATATTTTATCGGATAGTAAACTCATCCGTAAACGTCCTGATCATTTATATCATAAGAAAATTGAAGAAGCTGTCTTCACCGATAAGGTACAAGAATATTATTCACTGCGCTGCGTGCCACAGGTACTGGGTCCGGTGTATGATACGATAGCCAATGTTCAATTGGTGCTGGAGAATGAAGTAAATTCTGTTAACGATAATCCTATCATCGATCATGTTCGTGAGAATGTTTATCACGGTGGAAATTTCCACGGAGATTACGTTTCGCTTGAAATGGATAAACTTAAGATCGTGATCACCAAGTTAACCATGCTGGCTGATCGTCAGTTAAATTATTTACTGAACGATAAACTTAATCAGAAGCTGCCGCCATTCATCAATCTTGGCAAGCTTGGGTTGAATTTCGGTATTCAGGGTATGCAGTTCACAGCAACATCAACAACAGCTGAGAACCAGACATTGTCATACCCAATGTATCTCCACAGCATTCCGAACAACAACGACAATCAGGATATTGTGAGTATGGGTTGCAATGCAGCGCTGCTCACTAAACGTGTTATCGATAATGCTATGGATGTTCTTTCCATCCAGGCTATTGCATTGATGCAGGCTATAGATTATTTAAAATATCACAACAGATTATCATCGTTCACACATAAGATGTACAATGATATTCGTGCTATCATGCCACCCATTGTTGACGATAAGCCACGCTATAAGGATATTCAGCTGGTTCGTAATTACCTCTTGAATTTTGACACAACGCTTAAATTTTAAATAGTGAAATACGCATTAGTAACAGGAGGATCAAGAGGTATCGGTAGAGCCATCAGTGTTAAACTTGCCGAGATGGGTTATCACATTTTGATAAACTACAAGAGCAATGAAGTTGAAGCACTCAACACATTGGCATTAGTTCAGGAGAAAGGAACAGGAGGGGAGCTTTTAAAATTTGATGTCTCCAATAAAACAGAAGTAGACCAGGCGCTTGGTACCTGGATTGAAAATAACAAAGACAAAAACATTGAAGTACTGATTAACAACGCAGGTATTCGTCAGGATGCCTTGATGATCTGGATGACCGATGAGCAGTGGAAGAATGTACTAGGCTCAAGCCTGGATGGATTCTACTATGTTACGCGATTAGTAGTGAGCGGTATGCTTGCTCAGCGCTTCGGACGCATTGTAAGTGTGGTATCTCTCTCCGGATTAAAGGGCATGCCAGGTCAGGCAAATTACTCCGCTGCAAAAGCTGGCGTGATTGGTGCTACAAAAGCGTTGGCGCAGGAAGTTGCCAGACGCGGAGTAACCGTAAATGCCGTAGCACCCGGTTTCATCAAAACTGATATGACGCAGGATTTGAATGAAGCCGAATTGAAAAAGATGGTGCCCATGCAGCGTTTTGGTGAAGCGGAAGAAGTTGCCAATGTGGTAGGTTTCTTAGCCTCACCCGGATCATCGTACGTAACGGGCGAAGTAATCTCCATTAATGGTGGACTCTACTCGTAAGGATGATTGTTGAGAATTATTAAATTGTGTTTTTAAAGTTATACCACGGAGTTCACAGAGAATGCACAGAGTTTATTTTATGTAATAAATTCAATGTGATTATTAATGGTTGAAAGTCATAGACTCAGTCATCCCTCTCCTGTGGAGAGGGACCGAGGGTGAGGCTTAAGTTTAGTATAGGAACAGAGATTGAGCATAGTTTGGAACAAGAACATTTCAGAATTGTTTATAGTTAAAAGAAAATGAATCGCGTTGTTATCACCGGCATAGGAATTTACTCCTGCATAGGAAAGAATCTGGCGGAAGTCAGAGACTCTCTGTATCATGGCAAGTCGGGTATTGTACTGAACCAGGAACGTAAGGTTATGGGCTACCGCTCAGGCTTGACTGGCTATGTTGAAAAACCTTCTCTGAAAGGTGTGCTTGATCGCAGGGCTCGAATCATGCTGCCCGAGCAAGGCGAGTACGCTTACATGGCTACTGTTGAAGCGATGGCCAAAGCCGGATTGACCCAGGATTACATTGATCAACGCGAAGTAGGCATCATTTACGGAAACGACAGTTCTGCCTTACCAGTAATTGAAGCAACAGATATCATCCGTGCTAAAAAAGATACCATGTTGGTTGGTTCAGGGTCTGTATTTCAGGCGTTGAATTCAACCGTGAATATGAACCTTGCCACTATCTTCAAGCTCAAGGGAATAAACTTCACAGTAAGTGCCGCATGTGCCAGCGGCTCACACTCCATTGGTCTGGCCACCATGTTTATCCAACAGGGCATGCAGGATTGTATTGTCTGCGGTGGCGCTCAGGAAACGAACAACTACTCAATGGGTAATTTTGACGCATTGAGTGCATTCTCCATTCGTGAAGATAACCCGACAGCAGCATCAAGACCTTTCGATAAAAACAGGGATGGCCTGGTGCCGAGTGGTGGTGCAGCCACCGTTATCCTTGAAAGTTTAGATCACGCGCAGAAGAGAGGTGCCAACATATTGGCCGAAGTAATTGGCTACGGTTTCTCTTCTAATGGCGAACATATTTCAAATCCCAGTGTGGATGGCCCTGCCCGTTCACTTAAAATGGCAATCAAAAATTCCGGACTAAAAGCTTCAGAAATAGATTATGTAAATGCCCATGCCACCTCAACACCGGCAGGAGATGCCAGTGAGGCAAAGGCTATACATGCCGTTTTTGAAGGCTGTAATACGCCCGTAAGCTCTACTAAATCGATGACAGGTCATGAGTGCTGGATGGCCGGCGCCAGTGAAATTGTTTACTCTATCCTCATGATGCAAGACTCTTTTGTAGCTCCCAACATTAATTTTGAGACCCCCGACGAAGATTCTGTTAAACTGAATATTGTACAGAAAACGCTAAATAAAAATATTGATGTATTTTTGTCAAATTCTTTCGGCTTCGGGGGAACAAATTCTTCATTGATTGTTAAAAAATGGAAATGAGTATGATGGATTCTACTACTATTATTGATAAGATTAACGGGTTTATGGTGGAGGAGTTTGAGGTGGATGAAGCCAAAATCTCACCTGAGGCTAACTTGCGTGAAACGCTTGAACTTGACAGCCTTGACTACATAGACCTTGTTGTAGTGATTGAAAGTAACTTTGGCTTTAAGGTAAAACCAGAAGATTTCGTGGGCATTGTTACATTCCAGAATTTTTACGACTACGTGATTTCACGAGTTGGCGAAAAGGTAAATGCCTGAAACCATGCCCAAGTGGCAAGGTAAATCCAAGGGAAACAAGATCGGTTACAGGATCTTTGTTTTCATTTGTAAGAATTTAGGAGTTTACCCGGCTTACTTTGTTTTGCGCTTTGTAGCCTTCTACTATTTTCTATTTTCTTTTTCCTCGTCAGGTCACATTTACTCCTATTTCCGTAAGCGAATCGGCTACGGAAGAATCAAGTCTGTTTATAAACTTTATCGGAACTACTACGTCTTCGGGCAGTCGCTGCTTGATAAGGTGATTGTCATGGCCGGGTTTGGAAACCAGTTCACCTACGACTTTGATGGTGAAGAGAACCTCAGAGAAATTGTTAAAGGTGGAAAGGGTGGTATTTTAATCAGTGGCCATGTTGGCAACTGGGAAGCTGCCGGGCATTTGCTGAAACGCCTGGAGACCAGAGTGAACGTGGTCATGTATGATGGCGAACATCAGAAGATCAAAGATTACCTCGATGAAGTAACAGGCGGCCGTAATTTTAACGTGATCGTTATCAAAGACAACATATCTCATGTGTATGCAATAGGAGAGGCCCTGCAGAAAAATGAACTGGTATGTCTCCATGCCGATCGTTTTGTTGAAGGCACAAAAACTTCACTCCGAAATTTTCTTGGAGAAGAAGCTCGTTTCCCGGTAGGACCTTTTGCGCTGGCTGCTACTTTCAAAGTGCCCGTGTCAATCGTATTTGCCTTCAAGGAATCGGCTACTCATTATCACTTTTTTGGAAGCAATTTGTATCGTAAAGAGGCTGATATGGACAGAGCCGGATACACAGAATTACTAACGCAAACTTTTGTAACTGATTTGGAACGGATGGTCAAAAAATATCCGGAACAATGGTTTAATTATTATAACTTTTGGGAAAACTGATTATGCTCGCAACACTACAGGAGATCACCGCCTATATTCCACAGCGACCCCCCATGGTCATGATTCATAACTTGCTTGAAGCAAGTGAAGAACGGGCCGTAACACAACTCCATATTTTACCTGATAATATCTTTGTTGAAAATAAATTCTTCAAAGAACCCGGTCTGGTAGAAAACATTGCGCAGACGGCAGCTGTTCAGGTTGGCTATATCTGTGTACAACGAAATGTACCTGTACCGATAGGATATATTGCTGCGATAAAGGATTTGAAGATCTTTAAATTTCCGCCAGCCGATTCATTGATCACTACATGTATCACAGTAAAAAATCAGGTGCTTGATATCACGCTTGTAGAAGGAGAAGTGAGGCTAAACGATGAAGTTATGTGTCGTTGTGAAATGCGTATTTTTGCTAAAGTTCAATCTTAATTTATACCATATGAAAACAAAGAGAATGTTTGTTTTAGGTTGTTTACTGATGAGTGTTGCAACATTGGGTAACGCTCAAACCATCAATGATATTTTTAATAAAGATGTGCCCATCACCTGGCTTGGTATTGATTTTACCGGAGCTAAATTTCTGGGTGATCGTGAGCGCTTCGGCTCATCATCTGATGTTAAATTCCTGATCAAATCATGGAACGATATGGTTGAACGCGAACATGAGAAGTACGATGCTGCGAGAGCTACACATAAACGCAAAGCTGAACTTCACATTGAAGTTACACGCAATCACAACGAAGAACTTGATATTTCCGATATGCTCTCCACCAATCCCAGTGATTATGTTCACCTCAAGGATGAAGATGTAGCCACCATCGTGAGTAGTTATGATTTTGCCGGACTTTCCGGAGTAGGATTGATGTTTGTTGTCGAAAGCTTTAACAAGTATGAACCACAGGCCTCCATTTGGGTAACTTTTATAAATCTGGCCACCAAAGAAGTTTTGTTGACAGATAGAATACTCGCCCCTCCAGGCGGAGCATCGCTTAGAAATTACTGGGGAGGAAGCATTCGTGTGGTGATGGAGAAGATGGAGAAAAAACAAATGGAAGTATGGCAAAAAAAATACGCACATTAGTGTTGTGTTAAACACTACCGGCCTACCTAACGATAAACCTGTGCTGCAAGAAAGAACTGAAGTTACTGTACGATTTAATGAAGCTGATCCATTAGGCATTGTGTGGCATGGCCATTACATTCGATACTTTGAAGATGGACGCGAAGCGTTCGGCAACAAGTATGGTGTAAGCTATCTTGATGTTTATAAAAAAGGTTTTGCAGTGCCTGTAGTCTCCGTTCAATGTGATTATAAAAAACCATTGCGATATGGTGAACGTGTCATTGTTGAATGCACCTACATTGATACACCTGCCGCAAAATTAAAATTCACCTATAAGATTTTTGAAGCTGATACAAAAGAACTTGTAGCAACAGGCTCATCGGTACAAGTGTTTGTTGAATCAACAACATTTCAATTGCAGTTAACTATTCCACCTTTCTTTGAGGATTGGAAAAAACGAAATCACCTGATCTAAGCGTGTATGCATGATGTTTGGATAGCAGCGGATAGCATGGTTTCACCTCTCGGCTTTACATCTGAAGAGAACTATCGTCAGATCAAAGCTGGGAAGTCAGGCATCGATATATTGCAGAATCTTGCATCAGAGAAAGTTTATGCCGGGTGGATTCAAAAATCATTGCCACAGTATTCAGATGCAGTTACACGCTTTGAGGCCATGTCATTTCTCTCCGTAGAAAATGCGTTGAAGAAAACAGAACTAGATCCGTCATCCAGTCGTGTTGTTTTCATCCTCTCATCAACAAAAGGTAATATTGAGTTGCTGGAAAAAGGAAATGCTAACGATAACCGAATTCATCTTCATAAAACAGCGCAGATCATAGCAGAGCATTTTGGAAATAAAGAAAAACCAATTGTTGTATCGAATGCCTGCATCTCTGGCGTGATGGCCGTATTAGTTGCCAAACGATTACTGCAATCTGGCCGATATGATCATGCAGTCATTGTTGGTACTGATGTACTTACAAACTTTGTTGTCTCCGGTTTTCAGAGCCTTCAGGCTATCAGTCCTGAACCTTGCCGACCGTTTGATAGTAATCGCAAAGGCGTAAATCTAGGAGAAGCAGCAGCAACCATTATTGTTACCACAGACCCATCTTCTATTGGAGTCGAGAAGAAAATAAAAGTTTTAGGTGGAGGATTGAGCAATGATGCCAATCACATCTCAGGCCCCTCACGAACAGGTGAGGAACTGGCTCAGGCAATTCAGATCGCATTAACTGAATCTGACATGACACCTGACGATATAGATTTTATATCAGCTCATGGAACGGCAACTCTTTACAACGACGAGATGGAAGCAAAGGCTTTTACCATTGCTAATCTTGGTCACGTTCCCATGAATAGTTTAAAAGGATATTTTGGGCATACACTTGGAGCGGCTGGAATTGTAGAGATGATAATCAGTATGCATTCTTTGCTGAACAACGAACTCGTTCCTACCTTTGGCTTTCATGAGCTTGGGGTAAGCAAGCCGGTAAACGTGATTAAGCAAATTGAATCAAAAGAATTAACAACATGCCTCAAGACAGCCTCTGGTTTTGGAGGCTGCAATGCAGCAGTTATTTTGAATAAAAATAGTTAAGGCCATGATGAATTTCTTTGAGAAGGAAAAGAAAACAGCACTTGAGGCAAAAGAAGAAGCCCAGTGGATTGCTTTCGGTCCTATGCTTTTTCAAGCCGCACGTGTATTGCGCGATAGTGGCATTCTACAAGCTGTTGAAGACAGTCGCGATAATGGTCTTACTGAATGTGAAGTGGTAGAGAAGGTTGGTCTTTCAGCCTATGGTGTAAGAGTATTGCTTGAAGCAGGTTTAGGTATCAACTTGCTTACGGTTGAAAATGGAAAGTATCACGTTACAAAAACCGGCTACTTCATTTTAAGAGATGAACTCACCCGCGTGAACATGGACTTCATGCATGATGTCTGTTATCAGGGAGCTTTCTTCCTTGACAAGAGTATTGAAAAAGGAAAACCTGAAGGCTTAAAAGTCTTTGGTGACTGGAGTACCATCTATGAAGGTCTTTCGAAATTACCCGCAAAGGTTCAGAAGAGCTGGTTTGGTTTTGATCACTTCTATTCTGATAACGCTTTTCCTGAAGCACTCCCTGTTGTATTTGAAAATAAACCAAAACGATTATTAGATATCGGTGGCAACACCGGCAAGTGGGCAGCACAATGTCTCGCGTACGATAAAGATGTAAACGTCACATTAATGGATCTGCCAGGTCAACTAGATATGGCGAAGAAGAAATTAGGTGATCTTGGTTTTGCTGATCGCGTAAATTATCATACGTGTGATCTGCTGGATGAGAAACAACCTTTCGCAAAAGGTTTTGATGTAATCTGGATGAGTCAGTTTTTAGATTGTTTCTCAGATGAACAAATCGTTTCCATTCTTTCACGATGCCATGCTGCATTGAATGAAAATGGAAGCGTGTACATCATGGAAACCTTCTGGGACAGACAGCGATTTAAGTCATCAGCATTTTCATTACAACAGACATCACTTTATTTTACAACCATGGCTAACGGTAATAGCCAGATGTATCATTCAGAAGTTTTTAACAAAGCCGTGAAACAAGCGGGCTTCACTGTTGTTAGTCAAATAGATTTAGGTATCAGTCATACACTTTTACAATGCAAGCCAAGCAAGGCTGCAAACAATTAATTTATGCAAACAGAGAATACAGATGTTTTAGTAATAGGCGCAGGGCCTGCCGGTAGCATTGCTGCCGCCATGATTAACAAAGCAGGTCTTACTGTTCGTGTTGTTGAAAAAGAAAAATTTCCACGCTTCGTTATTGGCGAAAGTTTATTGCCTCGTTGCATGGAAGTGTTAGAAGATGCCAATCTTCTCGACGCTATAAAGGCAAAAGGCTTCCAGGAAAAATTCGGAGCCAAATTTTTAAAAGGCGATGCTGTATCAGATTTTAATTTCAGCGATCAATATACCAACGGCTGGAAATGGACGTGGCAAGTACAACGTGCTGAATTTGATTTGGCCTTGATCACCGAAGTTGCAAAACGCAATGTGCCAGTAGAATTTGAAACTACTGTAACGGACATCAAGTTTGCTGCTGATGAAAGCTCAGAGACTACGGTTCAAATGAAAGACGGATCAACTAAAAAGATCAGCGCTAAATACATTATCGATGCGAGTGGCTACGGACGTGTAATACCACGTCTGTTCAATATGGATAAGCCCTCCAATCTCGATCCACGCAAAGCAGTATTTGCACACGTAAAAGATAAACATCGTGATAATTTTGATGAGCCTAATCGGATCATCGTTCTTATTTATGCTCCCGGTATCTGGGTGTGGGCTATACCATTTTCAAATGGAGTAACATCACTCGGGTTTGTCGGCAGTCATGAATTCTTTAATACTATTCCAGGCTATCTTGCACAGCAATTCAAAACATTGATTGAAGGTAATGAATATCTCAAAGCAAGGTTTGGTGATGTTGAGTGGGTGTTCGAGCCGCGTAAACTTGAATCATGGTCAGCCACAACAGATAAGTTTTATGGAAAAGGTTTTGTGTTGACAGGTAATGTAACAGAATTCCTTGATCCGGTATTTTCATCAGGTGTGATGTTCGCTACAGTGTCAAGCCATATGGCGAGCAAGCTTGTGATTCGTAAACTGAAAGGTGAAAACTTTGATTGGGAGAAAGAATACACAAAACCAATTCAACAAGGTGTTGATACATTCAGATCATATGTTATGACCTGGTATGATGGAACGCTTGAGAAAATT
>DATJHZ010000128.1:0-3072 GCA_035493595.1 Cyclobacteriaceae bacterium
CTGGCAGAAGTTAAAACATTTGCAGCCGAAAGTTATCTCAGCAAAGGCTTGTTGCAAAAAGCTGAGTCGATGTGCGCAGAAGGACTGAAACACATTCTTAGTAAGAACAATGTGTTTATGCTATCGCATGTTTATGTTACGATGGGACACATCGAAGTAGAAAAGAAGGACAGAGAGAAAGCAAGAAAATATTTTGATCTGGCCATATCAGTTTCAACTCAGACAAAAGATATCAACTCAAAGATGGAGGCCCATTACTTCTTGTGGAAGCTTTCAGAAAAAGAGAATAAGAGTGCTGATATGATCAAAAATCAGAATGCCTATCTGATACTCAAGGATTCCATTAAAGATCTTGACCTTGCGCGCCAGGTTGAGAGGCTCCAGCTTGAAATTGATATTCAGCAAAGAGAACAAGAAAATGAAGTTCTGAAATTGAACTCAGCAAGAAATGGTGCTATCATCAGGCAACAGAAGCTTCAGAATTTTAGCCTCATCGCACTGGTGGGTTTGATTAGCGTAGTGGGGTTTATTCAATGGCTGAATAGTAAGAAGAGAAGAGAGATAAATCAGAAATTAACACAGAAGAATGTAGAGATACAGAAACAACGCGAAGAAATTGTACGGCAGAATGATAAACTATCAAAACGAAATCAGCAGTTGTCTGAGATCAATTATGAGAAAGATACGCTGATGAGTATTGTTGCTCACGATTTGAAATCTCCGCTAAACAGAATAAAAGGATTGACAGAATTGATGGAGTTGGAAGGAGGGTTGAAAGACGCTCAGCTTGCTTATCTTCGAATGTCTAAAGATGCAACACGGGCAGGCCTTGATCTGATAACTGATTTGCTCGATGTGCACATGTTAGAGGAGAATACACTTCCTAACTATTCATCATTTGATATCAGTGTTTTTTTATTAGAGAAAATAAAAGAGTTCACGCCTGCGGCAGAAGCAAAAGGTATTCACTTGCGTATAACACAGGTTATGAATGATGAGGTGATTCTAGACATCGACTACCTGGGAAGAATTGTAGACAATTTGCTTTCAAATGCAATTAAGTTTTCTAATCGTGATACCATAGTTGATGTAGCAGCATGGAAAGTAACCAGCCATATCTGGATCTCAATCAAAGATCAGGGGCCAGGTTTTTCAGATCGTGATAAGGTGCTACTCTTTCAGAAGTTTAAAAAACTTAGTGCAAGACCCACAGCGGGCGAAACGTCTAATGGATTGGGTCTTGCTATTGTAAAGACACTAATCGACCGGATGAAAGGAGAAATCCAATTGAATTCAGAAACCAATAAAGGCAGCGAATTTATAATTAAGTTGCCTGCTCTGCCAATATAGATTTTCTATACGATAGCATTATGATAAAAGGATTGCCTAAAGAATTGCTGGATAAGAATCTGATTACAGCAGATCAATTCAATAAAATTGATCCGGTGGTCTCCGGTAAAATTGTTTCTGTTTTCTATGAACTAAGAACACTGCTCTATCTTGGAGTAATGTTGCTTGCTACTGGTCTTGGTATTCTTATTTATCAGAATATTGGTGGCTTAGGACATCTGTTTAGTATCATTGCGCTTACGTTCATTATGATAGCATGCTTCTGGTATGTTGTACAAAAAGGATTGCCATATTCTAATGACAAAGTAAAAGCTCCATCGCCTTATTTTGACTACATACTTCTTCTTGGATGTTTGCTGACTATTGCAATTCAGGGTTATCTGCAATTTCAGTATCAGATCTTAGACGACAATCTTGGATTAAGCACATTGCTAAGTGCCCTTCTCTTTTTCGTAATGGCTTATCGCTTTGATCATGTTGGTATTTTATCACTGGGCATAACGGCACTGGCATCGTTTTGGAGTCTCAGCGTCTCGCCTCAGAAGTGGTATAGTAGTGACTTTTTTTCCATGTCGTCAAATCTTCAAATCACCGCCATTGTTTTTAGTTCAGTTCTTGCTGCTATTGCAATGGCATTGGATTTTAAATCCATCAAAAAACATTTCACGTTTACCTATATTAATTTTTGTAGCCTCATCTTTTTTACCGGGGCAACTGCTGGTCTATTTATGGGCGGTTATTATGTTGTTTATCTCTTGTTGATCTACATTGGGTGTGTTCTTTCATTCTTTTTTGCAAAGCATAAAAAATCTTTTCTCTTTTTACTCTATGCCTTTGTGTTTGGATACATAGCTGCAACCTATTTAATGGGCGATCTCATTTTTGATGAAGAGCCGATATTATGGTTCTTTTATTCGTTTGCTTCCTGTGGTGGCTTCATCTTTTTTATAATCAGGTATCGTAACTATTTTACACGCAAGTCATGAAAATTGCCTACAACGAAATCTGGGTTTATAATCTGGCCGTGCTTAAAGAAACAAAGCGATGGTTTAAGCATGGGCTTATTTCTGCCGAGCAATCAGATGGCATTAAAGCTGTGTATCAGACATCTTTATTTAATCCTAATCTCATGATCAGGATTCTCTTGTTTGTAGCTTCAATGTTGGGACTTGCAGGAGTTTCCGGCATATTAACCTTGATGATCATAGATGGTTCAAAAGATGCTATTCCCTGGCTTTGTATTTTTTATGGATTGGGATCTTTGCTTTTTCTTGAACTCGTTTTTATAAAAGGCACCCACCATTATAAATCAGGTGTGAATGAAGCATTGCTTTACCATTCCTTAGGATTTTTTCTTGGAGGAATAATCGCACTTGAAATAAATGAGCATTTTATAGCCGTTATCGGACTCATTGTGTTTTCAATAGTGGCTATCCGCTATCTCGATTTGATTTGTACGCTATGCGCGATAGCATCTTTATGCGGCTTGATATTTTTTGAATTAAACGAAGCAGGTGGCTGGTTTCAGGCGCTTATTCCTTTTGCATTCATACTCATATTTATACCAGTTTACTTCCTTGTAAAAGGAGCAAGAGCCAAGCAGAAGTTGCGTCTGTGGTATGATAATCTTTTGCTCGTTGAAGCCGTGAGCTTGTTGCTGATTTATGTTGGAGGAAATTATTTTGTTGTTCGTGAGCTAAGTGTTGAAATGATGAACCTTTA
>DATJHZ010000129.1:0-18380 GCA_035493595.1 Cyclobacteriaceae bacterium
AGTACGATGGAAAAGAAGGAGAAATACGTGGAGTTACCGGGTAGGAAGCTGCAAGCTGGTTTACAAAGCTTTTCATCTCTGTCATTTTAAATGTACCTATGCTTGCATTGGCAGAGATGGTAAATTGACATGACCCTTGTATGGCAATTAAAGTTAGAGCGAGAATTGAAATTAGTGCTTTCACAGTATCTTGAGATAGTTGCCGTTCACATCAAAAAGAGTTCCATTAAGAAATGCAATGCCTGTACCATTTATCGCTTTAATTGAATTGGTATCAATGTCAATCAGGTACGCCTTATATGAGCCTGCCTTGGTATACAAAAGCATATGCGTAGTCGGATCGTACGACTTCCAGGTATAACTGTTATCGGGTGGTGTAATCGTTCTCAGTACGGAGCCATCGCTCGAGTTCACAATTACGGTTGGCGATGCCGTAGAAATCAATTCATCATTGTTGTCGGGTCTGAACCGACCATCAACAATGGGTGCCATAATCATATTACTAAATTGACTTCCGTCATACGTGAATATCAGAGACCCGTTATTGCCATATCTTCCATCATCACTGAGTCTGTAAAAATAGTTTTGAATCAGTGTATTCGTATTAATGTTGATTAACGCAGAGATAAAATTTCCATGAACAAAATCATCCAACGTATAGCAAACAAAACCGTTAGCGGATGCTGACATATTATCGATGTATCCATTGCCAAAGCCGCCGCCGGCACTATAACTGTTGGTTACTCCATTGGTCATGTCGCGTTGAAAAATTGCATTACCAAGCCAGGTAGAAATGGTATAATAAAAATATTTCCCCGGATAGGGAACCGCGTGGACTGAAGTGTAAATGCTATCAACCAACGTCATAGTCGAATTGTAGATTCTTGTATATCCATCCTTTTGGTTAAACGCTATCAGGTCGTTCGATTGACTATAAAAGTAGATTTGCTGATTGCTGTCAGGTTGTCGATTAGCTATAATATGAGGAGCATTGGTTGGGTTATCGATTGACGCAATAAATGAAAATGGCTCATAGCCAGGGTATGGATGGCTTGCATTTACTGTAAGCGATATAGATGACGAAGAACCAAAAGCAGCATTCTTTAGATTAAAAGAATATGTCGTATCGGTAACCGTTGATCCGATCACATCGATAATAGTGCCATTTTCACTAATAGTAATATTCTTCACAGCACCGTCGTAACGTTGGCGCTTCCAAACCAGGGTTACCAGGCTATCGGGTGCACTGTAGTGGTATGTTGCAGATTGGGGACTATTAACGGTGAGTGTAGCATCGCTCTGACCATACGTTGTTACTATTGAAACCCGATACGTATTGCTACCACCAACATAGCTGCTGTCGACATAGCTTGTTGTATTCTGGTTTTTAATTTCAATTGATTCACCCGATTGGATATTGTGACCTGGATAAACAATGTATTTAATAAAGGTAGGTTTCTTAAAGGCTGGCCAATTTAGCTGAAGAAATCCATTGGAATTTGAAACCGTTATTGTAGGCGTAGGAGGTGGATTGGTATCTACAATGAGCACCCACGAGCGCCATACTGTAACCGTTTCCCCTCCAAGATGATCAGCCAGGCTCCCGGTACCTGAGTTTGCAGTAAATTGTATTTTCAGTGTTGATGTAATCGGTGTCCAATTAAAAAGATCTATATTGAATACTCCGTTGCCACTGGTGAATGAGCTAATAACGGTTGATCCTAAAAGAACATCTACTTTGCTTACATATTGATGCGCTGACGTTATTGAAAATTGAAATTGTGTTGGCTGGTAAATGTATATGGTGTCATTGTTGTCGTAATCAGCCAGTGAGATAAAAGACTTGGGCGCGTCTTTAGAGATGTCGTTGAAGTATTTGTCATCGGGTAGTTCATATTGACAAGAAACAAAGATGAACAGCAACAAATTTAGTGGCAGGGTTCTGGCAAAGCACCTTAGTGCACCGTATTTGTTAGAACCAATATTCTGCACCGTTAAAACTGCTGCGTGCATTTTATTTCGATGTGAAGGTCTTTTAGTACGTCGGTCCATAAATTCGGTATGAAGAAGATAAAATGCCTTGTCTCCATTCTGTAATTATCTACAAAATCGCCTTTCTCACTCATAGTAAAAAATATCGATAGCGATTTTAATATTATTTTAAATCAATAATAGGAGCATTACTCCGAACAACCAAATTCCTGTCTTCGGAGAATCTCCCAGCGCCAGCAGGGACTCTGTAGTAACTTGTGGTTTGTTATACAATAAGCTTTCAGCTTACAATATCTTGCCTTTATACTAGAAAATAGAATTTCTTTGTTTTGCTCAAGTTAAAAACTTGATTCAATATCTGTTTGATTAAAAAGTATGACCGAGTTGGAAAAAGAACTGGTGGTCTTCTTTTGAAACAGCGTAGTCAAATCGTAAAATGGTGTTGGCGTTCCATGCAATACGCAGTCCCATACCTTCGGAGTAACGAAGATTTTCAAGATGGTTAATTCTGCTCAGGTTATTCCACACGCCGCCCTGATCGAAGAACGGAACGGCGCTTAAGACAAAGTTTTGTTTTAGAACATTGAATTTCAAGAAGCGCGCGCGCAACTCAAAATCCGAGTATTGCATAACACGTGCAGCAAACCGTGCCTGCTTATATCCTCTCAACGTTCGACCACCACCTAAACCGTCTATGTCACCTTCTGAACTCCAGAAATCAGGGTATTCAAAAAACGGAGCCGCACCTGATGTGTTACCCATGCCAAAGCTGGCACAGAATATCACTTTCTTAAATTGTTTAGGCAGAACTTTATAATAGCCATTAACATGAACAAATATTTTGTTGAAATTATATTGAGAGGCCAGTGCTTTAGTAGAGATTTCATTGGTGATCTCAGCGAAGATTCCTCTGGAGGGATCTGTCTCCAAGTCGCGAGTGTCGTAGATGATGCCGGTTTGCAAAAGTGAGATTCTGTTGTTGCCAAAGCCCACAACATTTTCTTTCAGAGCTTCACGATGCAAGAATGAACTATCGTTGAGTGGAGTTGTTATATTGATCCCGGCAATTTCATAGCCCACGAGCAGACGCACACGACCTTCGTAATACGACCGTTCACCACTGATGTTTAATACAGCTTCGGTTTTAGTGTACGTATTATAGAATGCTTCAATACCTTTTAGTGATTTTTCATACTCACTAAAGGTTGCATTATGCACTACGTTATTTGCGGCATTAACATAACTCAAAGCCGCGAGAGATTTCTCGGTATTGCCAAAGTAAAGCTGATTAGGATCTACACTATACGCTGATTCCGTTCTCAGTCGCCACTTTGTATTGGCGATGTAAGGGATGTCGAGGCCGAGCGTGAGTTCTTTCTGAGATTTATTTGTAACAAAAACAGCCACCTTCAATTCTGCTCTGTAGGGTGTGTAAGCAAAAAAAGGATCGGATTTTTTTCCGTTAAAGAAAACTGAACCCTCGGCGCCTATCCCTTGTCCATTGATGGGGTCGGAACTGATGTCGGGTACACCGGTAACACTTACTCCTTCTTTCTTGGCGTCTAGTTCTTCCTGGTCGATCTTTTTTTCTTTAGCTATTGCAAAGGGCAATTTAGGTGGCGGCACTGTGGTGGTGTCTGTTTGCGCCCAAATGGGTCCGACAATTAGCAGAAGCATGGCGAGTGACGCCACTAGAATTTTATATAAATACATAGTTGATATGAAATTTCAATTCGGAGATGTACATGAAATTTTGTTCGAAACTATCGTGGCATTCTGAATTAATTCTGAAGTTCTTCTTAAAATTAAATTGAAATTTGAATGAACAAACGGAGATGATTAAAGCGAGAATTGATATAAAAGTGCAGATGAGGAAATTCATTCCAGAAGTATACTTCACTAAAAAGTTCCGCACGAGATGAGTAATAAAGTTCTACATGAATACCATCGCTCAATTTGATTACGTTTTCTCCACCAACTAAAATCCTGATTTAGTTTTTGAAGTCCGCTTACTCCAGATGTGCGAGTAAGAAACGATGAAGTGGCTGAGTCCAATGCAGGAATATCTCGCGGGGAATTTTTAGCCACACAATCACAAAATGACAGTATAACCTAAAACGTTTGAATAACCTTAAACAAACGTTTGAAATACCAATACACCCCCTATTAAAGATTCAAATACCCCCGCTATTTTGCCCTTGTGTGAGGGTATGTTTGTTAACAGCACAGTTGGCTATTATGAGATCATAAGGGATCAAATTCCAATTGTATAAACACAACCTAAAACCAAAATTTATGATTAAACCTAGACTCCTATTTCTTATCCCCCTGCTCTTGGCATTTTCTATTGTCAATACAAATGCACAAACTACAAGCGCGAGCAATAACCTGGTTGCTCAGCCTATCCCGGATCGTACTGTACCTTTTAGTGTATCAGATGCAGGTACCTCCAAACCCATTACCTGGGGATTGGACCTGGCGTGGCTAAGTGAAGAAAACATTCGACGTGGCGTAGCCTTTATGGGTGCAGATCGGGTAGATGTGGTGCGATCTTCTTTTACACCTACTGCCGCCTTGGTTAACGGAGATCTACAGACAGCGCAGCTTAACACATTGAATCAACGCCTGACTATAATCAATAGTCGACTTGGATCAAATACTCAAGTGGTACTCAATTGTGATCATCCCAGCGTTGATGCATCCTTCTCAGGCAATGCTGCAAATTGGGCACAACTAATAGATGTAACAACCAGGCGTCATCAGGAAGCGGGTCGTACCGTTGTGACTGTTTCACCCTTTAATGAACCCGATAATACCTCTACAGGACAAGGTACTGTAACTGACTTTTACAACATTGCAGGTTTGCTGAAACAAAATTCGCGCTTCACAAATATTCGTATCAGTGGGGGTAACACACTTAACGACGATCAGGCGTTAACCTGGTATAATACATTGAAGGATAGATTAGATGAAGGAAATACGCATCAGCTCGCTGGTAGTTTTGATAATTACGCCACCTTTCAACAAACCGTGAGAGCTAATGGCGATTATGCTTCCAATGATGAACTACACAATGTTATGGAAGCCATGGTTGGTGTTGAGTATGGTTTGCAAACAGGTATCTGGTGGGGCACTGCAGAGCTGGCACGTGGTGAGTTTGTTAAAGCGAGTGATGGTGTAAGACTCAGCTATGCTGAACATCGACCTAACTGGACTGCTGCATCTGTATATCGCACACTTGATGGAAAAGTACAAGCCTTCGGAGGCACATCAGAACGACAAGCCGTAACAACCTCGTATCGATTTCTATCAAAAGACAAAGATGTGTTTTACGATGGCTATGGACCTCAACGTGAATACATCATGGCATTACCTGGTGGCACAGGTTATCAAACCGGGCAAACTAACGCCGAACGAGTTGTCAATATTACATGGGGTGATGATATACAACCTGCTATAAATGGTCGCTATGTGTTGGTAAACCGAAATAGCGGTATGGTGGTTGAAGTGGCCGGTGGATCTACTACTGCTGGTGCTGCGGTTCAGCAAAATACAAACACGGGTGCTACATACCAGCAATGGGATGTAACACCCGTCGATTCGCGCATTGGTGGTGACTACAGTTACTTCACATTGGCAGCAGCGCACAGCGGTAAGGCAATTGACCTGCTTAACTTTTCATTAGAAAATGGTGGCAGCATCGATGCCTGGGATAACATAAAGAATGGTGCTCAACAGTGGTATCTCGACTACGCAGGTGATGGTTGGTATTATATCCGCAGCCGTCATAGCGCAAAATGTCTTGATGTAAATAATAGCAGTACTGCACCAGCAGCAAGCATTGTTCAATGGGATAAGAATGGTGGAACGAATCAACAATGGCGTTTTCTTCCTGTGGGCGCGCAAGTAGAGTTTGTTGCACCGAGTGCTCCAACCAACCTAGTGGCGACGGCTAATGCAGAATCTATCCGTTTAAGTTGGACTGCCAGTACAGCAAGTGATGTAGCAGGCTACACCATTTTCAGATCAGAATCAGCAGGAGGACCTTACTATACTATTGCACGCAATGTAACGTCAACATCATTTGTAGACAACACAACAACTACAACGGGGCAACATTATTACGTTGTTAAAGCAGTTGATAATTCCTTGAATCGTTCTGGTTATTCAAATGAAGTGTCTGCAACATCAACGGGCAGCAATGATATTGTAACAAGCCTGGCATTCGATGGAAATACATTGGATAACTCTGTTAATCTAAATCACAGTGCAACATACGGAGGCACTTCTTTTGTTACAGGTAAGGTGGGTACTAATGCTGTTGCATTGAATGGCACCAATGCTTTTTTACAACTTCCTGCAAATGTGGCCAATCAACAAGCTATTACTATAGCAACGTGGGTATATTGGAACGGCGGCGCTGTATGGCAGCGTATCTTCGATTTTGGTAACGACCAAAATCAATATATGTTTTTAACACCTAGCTCAGGTTCAGGACTGCGTTTCGCTATTAAGAATGGCGGTTCAGAGCAAGTCTTAAATGCTACCGTGTTGCCTACAGGAGTTTGGTCTCACGTTGCTGTAACGCTGGGTTCATCTGGAGTAACCATGTATGTAAATGGCATGCAAGTAGCACAATCGACAGCCGTTACCATCAGACCATTAGATTTTAAGCCTGTATTAAATTACATCGGACGAAGCCAGTATGCTGATCCTTTACTAAATGGAAATGTAGATGACTTCAGAATATACAACTATGCCTTATCATCAGGCGAAGTAAATGCTTTGGCTGGCGTTGTCTCTGGTGCGACGTATCTTGTAACGAATGTTGCCAGCGGTAAATGCCTGGATAACCTCGGGGTTACAACAAATGGATCAAACGTTGCTCAATGGGGAGCAGGTAGCAGCACTAATCAACAATGGGTTATTACACTTAGTGGCGGCTATTACAAATTGAAATGTGTAACCGGTAGTCTATACCTTGATGGCGTGGGTCATACTGCTGATGGTTCTACAGTAGGCCAATGGGCAAGCAGTTCAAGTACCAATCAGCAATGGACAATCACACCGGTGGGGTCATACTTTAAAATTATAAATAGAACCAACGGCAAGTGTCTTGACACGGGTGGTGGAACAACCGACGGATCAATCATGCAGTTTTGGGGCAGTGGAGCAAGCTCTAATCAGTTGTGGTCACTCTCGCGTATTAATACGGGCAGTTCAAGAATTGCCACCACGGACACTGAAACTATTTCAACGGATATAACTGTCTATCCAAACCCGGTTGTGGACGAACTCTTTATTCAGACTGACGGAGTTAGAAAGTTAAACGTTGACATCTATTCCATCACGGGTGAGAAGATTCTCTCAGAAAAAACAGACAAAGGCTCAGTAAGCTTGAAGACACTTAGCTCGGGGATTTATTTTGTGAAAGTAGAGGATGATGGGTATACTGTAACGAAGAGGATTATTAAGAAATAGAAAGTTTACAAGTATGATGTGCATGTTTGTGAATGAGCGGATACAGAACGTTGCATCCGGCATTTTCTAAGACATGCCGTAAGTTCAAAAAACATTACCACGCTGCCTGCCAATGCCTGCAGCTATGGTAATGTTTTTTCATAACGACACAAGTTAAAAACGTGACCACAACCACAAGTTACTTCGCTGAACTAGCAGTAACAGAAGAGACAGATAGATCTTATTCTCACTTACATTATGCTAAGCTAAACTTGCAGTAATTTTACTGAGCCTAACTTCAATTCTTCTTTACTGGCTCAAACACCAGTGTGTCTTCTTCAAACCGAATCTGAATTGATTTTCCTGTTCGATACAAAGTTTGAACGGCATCGCCTTCGGCATCTTCGCCAAACAAACTGCGAACATCTGGAAACTGATATGTATTATCCATTCGCGCGGAGTCGAGTACTTTTCCGAGATAAACAATAGCATCTGTTCCATCAGGTGTGCCGCTGATCTGGTTCGTTATTGTGGCGGAAGGCATTGTGTAACCATCGTCATTTTTGCTGAGGTAAAAGCCTGAGAAAACAGAACCGCCAATCGAATCGCCTTTCTGTTGGATGTTGAT
The DNA here is from genome assembly GCA_035493595.1 of Cyclobacteriaceae bacterium. Classification (GTDB taxonomy): domain Bacteria; phylum Bacteroidota; class Bacteroidia; order Cytophagales; family Cyclobacteriaceae; genus DATCRE01. Next base: position 8,081 of record DATJHZ010000129.1, read on the forward strand.
TTTGTAATAGAGGTACTGCTCACCCACCGAGCCAAGATAACATTCATATTCACCGCTCAGATCAGATGAAATATTTTTTGTTTGGCTTTCTTCCGATTTTGTTTGACTTTCTTCCGAAGAAATCTTTTTTGAATTACAACCCGTAACAACCAACAGACATGTAATCAAGTGTACTAATTTTTTCATAGCTATTCTTTTTTTATCCCACCAAACATATTAAACAAGTGCTCAAAACTAAGACACGCATTAACCTCTAATTGAAATTGTTCGTCAATATTCTTTGGTGTTGGGCATTATTTTAGGGTTCAGGGACTAATACCAAATCATATTTTTGAACTAATAAAAAATTTTGATTTTCTAAATCATCAATACATTTTTGGTTTATCTCATTATTTCGCCGCGAGAAAGTCCGTCCATTAGTTGATAAAATAAAATTTATCATCGGCAGGGTTATCGTTTTTCCTTTTTTATATACATAAAAGCATTCTTTTTTAAATGCATGTTTATCATATCCTGTTTCCCAAGGTGAAGGATATTCAACATAGTATAATGGTTTGTGTTTTTCTACTGATATACCATTTACTGATTCGGCAAATATCAGTGTTTCAGTAGTATCTGAACTCTCCAGATAAAGAAGTCCGCCCTTTTCTATCACTCGTCTTTTTTCTTTGAGTGTGTCGTTTTTGATATGAAATATTGAGCCTGTAATTTCAACAGTATCCTTTGAAAGAAATACCACTTTAAAATTCGGCACTTCGCCTATTTCAAGCGTATTATACACATTATACTTTACTAAGCTGTCTATTTTTGATTTGTCATGTATCTGTCCGTTTTTATCATAAGCATATAGACCTTGGTCTTTTATGTAAGACGCCAAATACTTTTTAGGATAATTCATTGTTTCTTCATTATCACATGAAAAAAGTCCAAGTGCTATGAATGAATAAACTATGCAGGAAATTCTATTTCGTAAGTTCATCTACAATTAAATATTTTAATTATGTTAATTTCTTTGTTTGTGGAGTTTTCTCAATGCCTTGCCGCCACATCCATATATAAGCATATTGCCTATATGCTTTCAGTCTTCATACTAGAAATAAAAATTCTTCGTTGCCCCCAAGTTGGAAACTTGATTCAATGCAACCACAAGTTACACTAAAGCTAAACTTGCGATAGTTAGGTCACTGTCCCCGTTGCAAAAACGTATTTTGAAAGATAATATTTTTACCTTAAACCAAACGCGCCATTTTTTATGCACTGTGTTATGCGCTGTTTTTAGAATTCCAACTTTTGAACAAAATCTTTCTCTTTCGTCATATCCGATCCTTTTTTCTCTCCTATTCTAATAAGCATCGTTACCAAATACCCCTGAATGGCTTTACTAAAAAGTACAAAATCTTTCTGAGTCACCTTAATCTTGTCGCCAGTCTTAAGATTTAACCACGGGCAGCTTTTTTTTAGATAATGGTCAACTATACCATTCCGATGTAAAATGTTGTTTCTGATTTGTGCCAATTCAAAAATAGTTTTTGTTATACCTTTTTCCACTATCCCACTAAATTGAATTGGTGCCAAAAGAGTTTCGAATCTAGTCACACCATATTGAATCCCGTTTGAGATACTTTTTTCGTACTGCTGAAATAGGTAGTCATACTTTTCATTCTCTTCAAGTTTCATGTATTCGGCTAAAGAAATTTTCACGGCACAGAACTCTTTGAGGTCATGTATAGAATTATTCTTTAAATAATTTATTATAAAACTCTTTATCATTCCTTCTAAGTATGAATATAGCATTACCACTCCGATTGAATAAATAAGAGAAAACTCATTTTCAATTTCCTTAATACCTTTTTGTGCAATTATTTTCGCTTCATTCAGTCTAATTTCATCGCCTGTTGAAAATTTATCAGATTCTGCAAGGAACTCAACAATGCGAGGTGCCAGTTGAGAGTTATTAATGCCGTTGACCGATAACATTACTACTGTCTGGAGATTATCTAATTCTTCGTTCAAGTTTACGAGTGGTGTCTTTAAATCATCATATGATATTGTGTTCTGTTTATCCATCTTCGAACGTCTTGATATAGATTCTGTAATTTAGTCTTATTGAAACAGCCTTTAAAATTGCACATAACGTCTGGCTATGAGCCGTTGCTTTGGCCTTTAAAAATAATTAATAAAGCAATGGCGCATAGCTTTTGTTGTGGGTCGTTTCTAGTCCGTATTGGATTTTAATTTCTTTCCCTTAACAATCAAGTAAATTCCTAAAGCAACCAGCAATACTGGAACTGTCAAATATTTAAACATATTTTCATCTCCTTCCTTCAGACTTGAGACAATTATCCCGAAGCTAATCAACAATGAAAACGTAATAAGTATAATTCCACCTCCTATTTGAATTGTTTTCATTTGTCTTTTTATTCTCTAATCTACATTCAGAAATGACCCACAACATCCATATATAAGCAATATTGCCTATATCCTTATTATCTAATATCTACTTCAATTTATTAATCACCGCTTTCTTAAGCCCAGTCATAGCCGCAATCTCATCAACAGAATAACCTCTCTCCTTCATTCGCCTGGCCGTAATTTCATCTTTCTCTCTTTCTATTTCTCTTTTCATATTGGCAAGTTGAGCCTTTAGATTTTTTCCAACAATTTCATTATTGTCACTGCGCTTAAACTCGTACATCAGGCCAGCATCTAAAAAACTTGTGTAGGTTTTTTCAGTAATTACTAAATGGTCTATCACTTCTATATTAAGCAAGGTGCCTGATTTAACCATGCGTTTAGTAAAATTTTTGTCGGCTTCAGAAACTTCTGTATTACCACTGGGATGGTTATGAACGAGCACCATTTTTACAGCTAACTTATAAATGCCCATACGAAATACTTCGGGTGGTGAAATATCAACACGGTTAGAGGCACCCAAACTCACCAGTTCTATGAAAAGTATTTTGTTGGCATTGTTGAGGCCAATAACCCAAAAGTGTTCCTGGTTTCGTCTGATCTTATTTTCGCGCAGCAAGATCTGCTGCATAATGGTAAAGATATCTTTTGAGTTAAGGATTTTAATTTTTTGATCTGATGTGAGGCGAACGTTCATGGTTTAAAAAATAATGGTCTGTTTCTCTCCCCATCTCAAAAACAAGAGAGCGGGATTGCTGGCGTATTTGTTTACAATATATGAAAAACACGTTCAAGGAAAATGCTTCTCCCAATCATTTGCCTCGATCACTCCAGAGGTTACTCTGGTCATTCAAGCAGGTGCATGGCCGGCGGGTATTGTCCCAGGCTAGTAAACCTTAAATTTAGGATAGATTAACCCTTGGAATAAGAGTTTCTTATTCTAATTTTGGCAGCAGTGAAAAAAGCTATTTCCATAGGATTGATTTTGGTGCTCTCGGCGCAATGCCTGTATCAACTTGGAATTGTTACCTATTTTCAGCTTAACCGCGATTATGTTGCACAGGTACTGTGTATCAATAAGGCAAAACCCATGACCATGTGTTATGGAAATTGCTTCGTAAAAAGAAACCTGAAGCTTGCCGATCAAACTGAAAAAACAACTGCTCCCTCAGGCAGCAAGATCAAAATCGTAATTCCTACTTTCATAGTAAACGATCATCACTATTCTCTTAACCAAACTGAGATTACATTAACCTTGTTGCATGCTGATGATCGATCCGCTACTTTAAGCGGGTTCCCCAGAGTTGCTTTCCACCCACCTTCTATTCTTGCATAAAGAGTATTAACTCTTTTCTATTTTGATCCTCTACACCTTGCGAGGGTCTCTTCAAATTTCATTTAACTCATTTAATACTTAATACTCAAATGAATAAATTATATTCATTGATAGTGTTACTCATGGTAACAACTGTCATCAATAGTTTTGCTTGCGAAATATGTGGCTGCGGCAACAGCAATTTTCAAATAGGTATCCTACCAACTTTCAGCAAAGGTTTCATCGGCTACAGATATACAACTTCGCGATTCAGTTCACATCTCAAATCTGATGCTTCTGAGTTCAGTCATGATTATTACAAAACGATGGAGCTTTGGGGTGGATATAATTTTAAGAAAATCCAGGTGATGGCCTTCATGCCCTATGTTTTTTCTCGTAAAAAAAGCGACGATGGCACTACTATTTCAAATGGTGTTGGCGATTTATTAGTACTGGTGAACTACAAAGTATTTACATCTTCTGCACTTGTCAATAACGAAAAAACCACACTCCGTAATGACATCTATGTTGGCGGCGGAATAAAATTACCAACAGGCGCTAATAGAGTAGACACCAGCAATCCTGATTTTAACATAGGAGATTTTAATTCTCAGGCCGGAACAGGCAGCGTGGATTACATTCTCAACCTTACGCATAACCTGGCGTGGAACAAAAGCGGTATTGTTACCAATGTAGCTTACCGATTCAATACAGCTAACAAACAAGACTATAGATTTGGAAACAGATCGTATGTTAATTTAGCATACTACTATACACTCACTGCAGGCGAAACAAAAATTAAACCTAATGTTGGTGTGAGCTATCAGAGCAATGCCATTAATAAATTCAAAGGTGCCGAGGTAGATGGAAGCAATGGGTATAATTTCAATTCAACAGTTGGTGTTAATGTACTCCATAAAAAAGTTGGCGTTAATGCAATGGCCTCTATTCCAGTTGCTCAGAATATGTATGATGGCCAGACTAAGCTGCAATCCAGAATTGTATTGGGTGTAACGTATTCTTTTTAAAGTTGTGCTTATGGGAGGAATAGGTAATGATAGGTAAGAATTGTTCCGCCACTAAAAATAGAAGAGTCTCAAGATTATCCTGGGACTCTTCTATTTTCTGATGAACCTTCAATTCTAAGCTATCACTTAATTAATTTTTATTAAAACATAAAAGTTACATGTACCATAACTTTGTCATGTGCCTTACTATGATTACTGGCCAGGTGCTGAACCATAGGTGATTGATAGTTAAAACCTATTGATAAATTTTTATAATAGGTCTCCACACCTGCAGAAGCAAAAGTAGCCGCGCCTCCGGTGTTATCAATCTTAATATCATATTGCTTGTTCTTGCCAGAGTCTTCAGCATAAATACCGGCATTAGGCATCACACCAAATTTCTTAATCTGCTGCACATAGAAAACAGAAGCAGTGCCACTAGCACGATTACCAAACTGATACTTATTTGAATTCGCCGTATTCATCTTATAAGTAGCATCAACTGATAAACCAAAACGTTTAAAACGCAAGGTATATAACAGGTTCGTCATAAAATCTACACTCCCAGTACCAAGTTGAAAATTTGCATTGGCTACCTGCGTTGGGTCTTCTGTGTATTTATACTTTCCTGTAGGTAATTTTATTCCTCCACCCACTAATAAATTATGATTAAGAACACGTGCTTCAGACAGTGGCTGGTTGTTAGTGTTCAGAATATTGTAGTTCACAAATATTGGTATGTCACCTACACCTTGAATATCTTTTGTTACACCTTGATCAACTTGTGTATTGAAGCTGTAGGATAGAATGGTAACGAGCTGAATTCGTTTGGTTGGATAAAACCTTGCCCAAAGCTCTGCGCTACTAAAGGTTTCGTGCGTGGCCTCAAAAGGTTTGTAGCCCGCACCAATATGCGACGTGTAACTATAATTACGATAACGCAAGCCCACAAAATTTTTATGAAACTGAGGCATAATTCCAAAGTAGTAATTACCAACACCACATCCGCAGATGGCACATGCCGATGCTGATGAGTAGGTAGCTACCCACGCTAATGTTATAAGTACAAGTTTTGCTTTCATATTTTTAAATTGAAAATACATCTACTCATTTGCTTGCTTCAGAAAATCGGGTATCTCTCAAAAACTGCCGATCTGTAAGTGTTTTAATAAATGCGATAATTCTGGCTTTATCATCTTTTGTAAGCGATATGCCTAACACATCACCTTGTTTTAATAATGGATCAAGGTTGGCATTGTTATGAACACCCTCAGCATAATGATCAAGCACCATGTCAAGGTTTCTAAATCTGCCATCGTGCATGTAAGGAGCCGTTACCTCCACATTGCGAAGACTCGGAACTTTGAATTTGAAACGGTCAGTCTCTTTCAATGTAATAGCATATCGGCCATAATCTGTTTTTGTGGTTTCGTCCAGGCCATTGTCTCTGAAGCTTAAGTCTGTAAACAAATCAGTGCTATGACATGAGGCACATTTTTGCTGAACGAGGTTCAGTCCCTCAATCTCATCTGACGTTAATACTTCACCCTCTCCTCTTTTATATTTATCATAGCGCGAATTACCAGAGACAAGTGTCACCATAAATTGCGATAACGCTTTTAATAATCTTTCCGTATTAATTTCATTACTCCCAAAAGCCTGATCAAACTTATCAGGGTATGATTCATGGTTTCGTAATTTATCCAATACTCGTTCCAGCTTCTCATCCATCTCAACGGGATTTTGTATTGGTGCAACAGGTTGAAGATCCAGATCATGCACACCGCCATCCCATAAAAAATATTTTTGCCATGCCAGGTTCATAATAGGAGGAGCATTTCGCGTACCTAACTTATCGTCAATGCCATGACTTACAATATGACCCCGATGGCTAAAGGCAGCACCTTGTTGATGGCAACTCCCACAACTTATTGTTCCATCGCGAGAAAGTATACCATCATAAAATAATGAACGACCTAGTTCAAAACCTTTTGTTGTTACCGGGTTCTTCTGAGTATTATATGTAATGGATGGAAAATTCACAGGTGCATCTATACGCATTTCTGGTTCCGGCTCCCCATCACAGCAAGTCAGAAGCATGGCAATAATAATGCATCCTATGAATTTTAAAATTCTCATATCACAGCTACAATCAAATCTATTTTTTAGGATCGTTGTGAACATGTCCATATTCAATAATAGAAGCGTAGTTTGTTGCAATGTTTACTGAATAGTCAGAGAACATAACCATGGGATGATCCTTTATGCTGAGTGTTGTCTCTCCATTGAAAACTTTAAGAACGTCGACATAGAAATGTGCTTCAGGTTCAATTGTACTTCTAACGGTGGCTTTATCTCCTCCAAAATGGATTGATATTGTTTTAATGTTGTTAAACGTTTTCGCATCGCTGCTATAACCGCCGTATCCACCTATGTGATAATAGAAACTATCATCAATAGCTGTTGATGTACCTTCCATTTTAAAGAAAATATAACCGGAGTTCCAGCTCCAGTACATATCAGTTTCTGCCGGGTCTAAAACACCTTTTCTTTTACTTACATCAGAAACACTGCGCGCACTATCAACGCCAATCGTGAATGTTACTTCATTATAATCTGCTGCAGGAATATCCTTCAGTAAAAGATCCTGACTTTCTTCTACACTTTCATCTACCAAAAAATAGCTTGAATCCTGGGGCACAACGAATTCTTTATTGTCAGTTGTCTTCAGTTTTATGTTGCTGATAAAATACTTTAGTGTAGTAACTGAAAATGACTCACTGCTTGAATTGGTATAAACACCGCTTGTTAGTGTCAGGTCTTTATCGCCAACTACATTATCAAAATGCAAGGTTAGTGTACCTTTTTCATTTGGTTTAATTTCTGAATCATTGCTTGAACACGATGAAGCAACAATTATCAAAAGGACTAAATAGATATATAGATTTTTCATTTTTAAAAAGCTTCAGGCTACCAAGTATGATTGCTAGCAACGATGTGGGAATATTAGACGCAACAATACTGCATCGTCATATTCATTAAATAGTTAATTGATTTAAATATCTCAACGACTGAAAATATCAGCATGAGAAAAGGAGTCTGCATGAAGCAGACTGCAGAATAATTTTAAGAAAGGGGCGGATGGAAAATGTTGGTACTGTAAGAAATGGTTAATCCTATCTGAACAGGAACACTCATTTTGTTTAGATGTTGAAATGGGATTTCAAAAGTAAAGAACACAAGGGATGGCTCTGCAAGATTAATTTCTTGTGCCTGAATTAGATTTGCTGGTGCTTCAGCTTTAGAATTGTCGACAATTTTAATATCCTTTTCAGCAAAGTAGTGACTATCACAGGAAGCAATTGGCTTCTCTTTTATAATTCCAATGGATGCTGCAATGTCATAACGGCTTTTATAAAGGAATGAAATAACCCCGAGCCTGCTGCTGCAGTGCAGTACCATGCTAATGATGATAACTATGCTCAGGAATTTTTTAATCATGGCTCAAATCTAAAGCAAGAAATTTGATAAAACTATGATTAAGATCAGGTTTAAGGGCTAATTTGTCATTTCTAACAATGAATCCTTATGAATCAGCATCATACCGAAATTCTCGATCTGATTGTTAAACATTCAGGCACACCAACAAAGCATACCTATCTGGATGATTATCTGGGAAATGACCATCCTCGTTATCCTATAAACATTCCCACGCTCAGAAAATTGGCCAGTGCCTGGATGAAAGACAACCTCGATCTAAGTGCCAAGGAATTTGCCAGTTTGATTAGTAGTTTAATGGAAGGAAAGTCGTCAACTGAGAAAACTACTGGTGGCATACTGTTAGATTATGCAACTAAAGAACAACGCTCGTTTAGTCCTAAGCTTTTTAACTCCTGGCTCAACCATATAAAAGGATGGGCAGAAATTGATTCGCTTTGCACAAGTAAATACACGGCAACGGAAGTGCTCAACCAATGGGATATCTGGGAACCTCAGCTCATTTCGTTTTCCAAAAGCAAAGACATCACCAAGCGCCGTGCGTCTATTGTTGTTCTCTGTGTACCGCTAAGAAAAACAAATGATAAACGTTTAGCTGAATTAGCCCTGGTGAATATCGATCGTCTTAAACATGAAGACGATGTTCTTATTACCAAAGCTATTTCGTGGGTTCTCCGCACAATGATTAAACACCACAAAAAAGTTGTTGCCGATTATCTGAAGGTTAATCAGGATACGCTGCCCAAAATTGCTGTACGCGAAACGATGACTAAGCTAAAAACTGGTACGAAGACTAAACGCAAAACAAGTTAGAGCGTAAATCTAAAACTAGTACGTTAAAACTTTTCTCACTACAATTTTTCCATCAAGATTCAATCGCAAGAAATGAATGCCTTTCGAAAGTGTGGACACCTCTATGTCTTTTTTAAATGGAACAGACTTGATCTCACCATGAAAAACATTTTGAACAACGCTGCCATTTGTATCCAATAAATCAAGCGTTGCAGATCCAGGTTGATTAATCACAATGTGTAAACTCTTTTCTGACATGGTGGGATTTGGAAAAGCCTGCATCAATCCAAGATCAAAATCTGTTTCCGTTCCTGTAACGTACTCAGATTTGGCACCTTTAAATTGTACAGCCATGATTGATAACGCCGGAAGAGAAACACTAACAGCATTGCTTGCTGCCGTAACCGTTGATTTTTTAAGTGCATTACTGGTGTGTGAATTAAATGTTTCAGATGATGGAAGACTGCTTAACTTTAATGTAGCGAACGCACCAGCATCCAATGTAAAACCTTTAAAAGAAACATTAACTGTTTTCGATGCTGTTGTGGATCGATTCACCAACATAACCGTTATAGAATCACCAGCGGCATTGATAGAAGGATAAGCCGAAACATTTGTCTCATCTGTAGAAGCAGCAGGTATAAATGAAGGTTTGTTATAACGACTATATAAGTGAAGTGTTTCCCACATACCAACACTCCATGACCATGGCGTAAAAATTTCAACTTGAGGATGTTTCATAAACTCACCCATGGTTCCGGCGTACCAAACTGCCACACCATTTGCGTTTGTGATATTAACACCTGTTTCTGTTACGCCTAACGTTACACCATGATTGGCTGGCAAATATTTATCAAGCCATGTTTTAATCTTGCCAAAAATATATTCTTTTGTTAACGTGTTGTCGTAACCGCCATTAATCTTTTTAAGTCCATTTGCCTCTGGGAAATCATAAGTCTCATCAAAATAAACACGATGCATTTGTACTACCTGGCTAACATCTGTGCTGCCAGGATAAAAGTGAAGATCAAGAACATCAAGTAATCTGACACCACTTGCTGCTTGTTCCTCTCCTATGCGTTTGATAAAGTATTCAATCCAGGCATAGTTAGTTCCGCCTACATTTATAATATTACCATTCCAGTTATACCATTGCCATTCATTGGCTGTAACCGGTCCCACTAATTTAATATCAGGATATTTTGCACGCGCCATCTTAGCCACAGCAAAATACTTTTGCATAAATTCTTCAGGTGATAGCTGGATTGGCATGGCA
>DATJHZ010000130.1:0-3740 GCA_035493595.1 Cyclobacteriaceae bacterium
GAACGAAACATCTGTTTGATTAATGGCTTGCCCAATGAAAGTAAATTGGAAACACATTATAACTATACATACAAGTTCAGAAAAGATTCGCATGGCTTTGTTAAGGTAGTTCCGCTTTTAACGATGAGTATTGAGCCTTAATTCTTTAACATAAACTATTTCGATCTTGTCTTGGGACAACGCAAACGTTTTACGTTGGTAAATACTCTCCAGAAGGTAAACAAATTCTCACGTTCCGGTACAGGCACTAAAACTGAATTTACTTATATTTGGTAACAGTGCTTAATCCAATCTGTTTTAGTTATGAGCAAAATGACACGTGAAGAGAAGCTTTTCAGGAATGAAAGTAATGTATTGGATAATTATAAGAATTTTATTTCCGAAGAGAGGTCGGTAGAGGAAACAAAAGAAGCACTTAAAAACCTCACAGCCAACTATGAGAATCTTCTAAACCAGACTCGCTTTTTAACATGGATAAGTGGAAGACTCGAACGCAAACTACAACGAACAAACCGGGAGCTAAGTGAGAATAATAACACGCTCCAAAATACACTCGATGCTTTAACAAAGGCAGAAGCAAGCAAGAGTGCCTATGCCATTATCTACTCCGTTGCTATTGTGCTCTTTGTGTTGGAGCAGTTTTTTGTTGATCCGCTTATTGCTATGGCAGGGGGTAACGTAGGCTACGGTATTTTAATAAAGCTAGGAATTGTCTTACTCCTAAAAGTATCAGAAAGTGTAATAGAGAAAAAGATTACCAAGCAGAGTAAATTGTCTGCTGTGGTATCCCGATATTAAAAATAGTTACTTTGCTGTTCTTTCAATCTCTCTAAGGTTGTCCATCTTTTTATTGCGCAAGAAACCAGTGATGCCTTCAAAGTGTTCTTTGATGCGCTTATTTCCAAACTCAAATACTTTGGTAGCCAGACCATCGAGGAAATCACGATCGTGAGATACCAGGATTAACGTGCCATCAAATGCAATGAGTGCTTCTTTCAAAATATCCTTAGTCTTGATGTCAAGGTGGTTGGTAGGTTCATCCAGAATTAACAAGTTAACAGGCTGAAGTAATAACTTGATCATAGCAAGACGTGTTCTTTCTCCTCCGGAGAGAAGTTTAACTTTCTTATCGATGGTATCGCCACCAAACATGAAAGCTCCTAAAATGTCTTTTATCTTCGTGCGGATGTCGCCTTCGGCAATCTGGTCAATAGTTTGGAATACGGTCAAATCCTGTTCAAGCAGGGCAGCCTGGTTTTGTGCGAAATAGCCAATCATACAGTTGTGACCCAGTTGAAGTTTACCTTCATAGTCAATCTCACTCATAATGGCCTTTACCAGCGTAGATTTACCTTCACCGTTCTTTCCTACAAATGCTATTTTTTCGCCACGAGAAATGGTGAGCGAAGCATCTTTGAAAACCACATGATCGCCATATCGTTTTGTTAAACCGTCAATGATAACAGGGTAGTTACCAGAACGTGGTGCTGGTGGAAATTTCAGATTTAAAGCAGAAGAATCAACTTCATCTACCTGAACAATCTCAATTTTCTCAAGCATCTTCACGCGCGATTGTACCTGAAGCGTCTTTGAATATGTTCCTTTAAAGCGGTCAATAAATCCCTGTATATCGGCAATCTGCTTAGCCTGATCATCAAACTGGCGCTGCTGCTGTTCGCGTCTTTCTGCACGAAGCTGCAGGTAGTGCGTATAGTTCGTCTTGTAATCGTAAATACGCCCCATGGTTACTTCAATGGTGCGATTGGTGAGGTTATCGACGAATGTCTTATCGTGACTAATAACAATTACAGCTTTGGCATTGTTGATCAGAAAATCCTCCAGCCATTGGATGGATTCAATATCCATGTGGTTGGTAGGCTCATCCAAGAGAATAAGGTCAGGCTTTTGAAGAAGAATCTTGGCCAGTTCAATACGCATCCGCCATCCGCCACTAAACTCGCTGGTTGGACGCGTAAAATCAGAACGCAGAAAGCCAAGTCCCATCAAGGTCTTTTCAACAGCATCGTCAAAATTGATTTCCTCTATGGAGTAATATTTCTCACTTAACTCCGATACCTGTTCGATAATGCGGCTATATTCGTCCGATTCGTAATCGGTACGGGTTTCAAGCTGATGGTTAAAATCATCCATCTGCTTCTTCATATCCAGAATCTTTGAGAAGGCTTTAGAGGCTTCTTCAAATACTGTATTCTTATCTTCAGTTAATAGATGCTGCGGTAAATAGGCAATTACAGCTTCTTTTGGTGCTGAAACTTTACCTCGGGTAGGTTTACTAACCCCGGCTATAATCTTTAGAAGCGTGGATTTGCCAGCTCCGTTTTTTCCCATCAACGCAATTCTATCGTTTTCATTGATGTTAAAAGTGATATTACTAAAAAGAGGTGAGCCACTAAACTCTACACTTACCGCGTCAACTGAGATCATTTCGTTTGAAAATAAGCCGCAAAGATATTATTTATTTTCATTTTAGTAGCAGATTGAATGGCCTTACCCGATAGAGTTTGGAAGTAAGATTAGCGTGACTTTTTAAGCGTCTTTTTAAAAAATTACAGTACTCAAGCTTATAACAAAATGTACTGCGTTGCCTATCTTAGCAACGGTAATAAAAGATGAAAAAAGTTCTAATCGTAGTGGCTGGTATTATTGCTATAATACTGGTTGCCATCCCTATTATTTTTCTTGTTTTTAAAGATGAGATCCGGACATCAGCCGAGTCGGAGGTCAATAAACAAATTAATGGAAGCATTTCCTTTTGTGACCTTCACATCAGCATCCTTCGTGACTTCCCTAATCTCACCATAGTACTGGAAGATGTAGTCGTAAAAGGTAAAGGTGAATTTGCAGCCGATACGCTTGCCAGGGCTAACGAACTGAATATCGAACTTAAGACCTCAAGCCTGTTAAGCGGTAATGCTGTTGAGGTGAAGAGTGTAAACCTGGTACGACCTGTAATACACCTCGAACTGCTTAAAGATGGTAATTCCAATTACATGAGCCTTATCAAACTTAAGGCATCATCAGCAGAACCAACGCATGATACTACAAAGGCGGTTACATTAGCTCTCGACGAGATCTCCATTGAGGACGGACAGCTTTACTATGAAGATGATCTTGATAATCTATACCTGAGAGTTGACGGACTTCATTATTCGGGTAAAGGCGATTTCAAGAATGATGTATTTGATCTTGAAACTAAAACTGAAATCAAAAGCCTCACTTTTGATTATGGAGCCGTGTGTTATCTATCACAAAAACAGGTATGGGCCGATATGATTCTTTCTGTTGATATGGCCACTCAGAAATATACATTGAAAGAAAATACAATCCAGATCAATCATTTTAAATTCGGTCTCGATGGTGCCGTGACAATGCTTGAAAATGCATTTGATATCGACCTGAATTTCCAAACCAAAGAAACAGCTTTCAAAAACATATTATCGCTTATACCGGGTGTGTTCATGGAAGATATTAAACAGATAAAAACATCTGGCGATCTTGCTTTTGACGGCTATGTAAAAGGGCGTTACGCTACAGACACTTTACCTTCATTTATGGTAAATGTTAAAGTGAGAAATGCCATGTTTAAAATTGATTCGTTGCCTTCTCCTGTTGAAAACATTCAGCTTGATCTCATTGTAAAAAACGATTACTTCACGACAGATAGTCTTGTATTTGATCTGAAAGAATTTCATGTCGACATGATGAACCACCCCATACAT
>DATJHZ010000131.1:0-5488 GCA_035493595.1 Cyclobacteriaceae bacterium
CTTCAACCTCAACCTCAGGCATCTTCTTCATCTTCTTCACCATGTCATTAATAGGATTTACCCTGAAACGACGTGAGAGCATTTCCAGATAAATATTCTCATGCTCATCACGAAGCTTCAAATAAAGCGGTGTGCTTCCGGTAAACTCAGAGCATACATCTTCAATCTTGCCAATCAGATCTTTGGTAATATCACTTGCATTAACGCGTAGCTGAACACCTTTAGTACGTTTCAGTCCGAGTTCATTTAGTAAATCAATGTTCCTGATTTTCACTTCTACATTTTGTTGTCCCCAGCTATTTTTTACAATGGCGCCTTCTATGAATAAGAACCAGCCTAATGCCATGTAGGTTTTGTATTTTAAATAATCCTCACTGAAGAGCACAAATGAATAGTTGCCCGTATAATCTTCCAACGTAAACTTGCCAAACGGTTTACCGGTCTTGGTTGTACGATGTTCAACGGCTGAAACGATGCCGCCAATTTTTATATCGCGACCAAGCATAGTTTCGAGTTCGTTAAGTTGATTGCATGATGTGTTGCAAAAACTTTCCATCTCAAAACGGAAAGAATCTAATGGATGTCCTGAAATGTAAATACCAACAACTTCTTTTTCCAGATTCAGTTTTTCTATTTCACTGTACGGTTCAATGTATTCTATTTTAGGTTTAGGCATGGCAGTGCCACTGCTGCCCCCAAACAAACTAGCTTGTGCACTTTGTTCTTCCTGCTGGGTCCTGGTAGCAAACTTGATTGCTTTTTCAATCAGGTTGATGTCACCATCTTTAGCAAACACATATTGCTTGCGATGAATATCCTTAAAGCAATCGAACGCACCGGATAAAGCAAGGCATTCAAAAGTTTTCTTATTAACAGAACGATTACTTAATCGCTTGGCAAATTCAAAGAGATCAGGGAATGGACCTTTGTGTTCACGTTCATGAATGATGGCTTCAACAGCAGCATCGCCTGCACCTTTAATGGCACCAAGTCCAAAACGTATCTCACCGTTTTTATTTACTTCAAAATAAATACCTGATTCGTTTACGTGAGGACCTAATACTTTAATACCCATGCTACGACATTCTTCAATGAAGAACGTTACATTTTCAAGATTGCTCTGCGAGTGTGTTAACACCGCTGCCATATATTCAGCAGGGTAGTTTGCTTTCAGATAGGCTGTATGATAAGCAACAAGCGAGTAACACGTTGAGTGCGATTTGTTAAAAGCATATTGTGCGAAGGCCTCCCAGTCAGTCCAGATTTTTTCACAGATTTCTTTGGCATGTCCGCGATCAGCACATCCTTTGATGAATTTATCTTTCATCTTATCAAGCACAGCTTTCTGCTTTTTACCCATCGCTTTACGCAGAACGTCGGCATCACCTTTACTGAAGCCTGCAAGACTTTGTGAAAGCAACATCACCTGCTCTTGATATACCGTGATACCATAAGTCTCTGCCAGGTATTCCTCCATCTCCTGTAAATCATACTTGATCGGTTCGCGACCATGTTTACGATTAATGAATGCCGGGATATATTCCATTGGGCCTGGTCTGTACAAGGCGTTCATGGCAATAAGATCTTCAAACTTATCAGGCTTCAATCCACGTAAGTGTTTTTGCATACCCACACTTTCAAACTGGAACGTCCCCGTTGTTTCACCGCGTTGAAAGAGTTGATAGGTTTTAACATCATCTAAAGGAACTGCGTCAATATCAATATCAATCCCTTTACTTTTCTTTATATTTTTTAATGTGGTTTTGATAATGGTAAGCGTTGTTAAACCTAAGAAGTCCATCTTAAGCATACCAGCACTTTCAACAACACTGTTATCAAACTGCGTTACCAGCATGTCTGAATCTTTCGCTGTTGAAACAGGAACGAACTTGGTCAAATCGTCAGGAGTAATGATTACACCGCACGCATGTGTGCCGGTATTACGAACGGAGCCTTCAAGAATAACAGCTTGTTGTAATACTTGTGATTTCAGATCAGTTCCCTTCTTGATATCAGCTAACTCTTTTACTTCTTTGAATGCATCATCAAGTGAAGTGCCAGGCTTCTCTGGAATCATCTTCGCTAGTAAGTTAGCATCCATTAGCGGAAGTTCCATTACACGTGCACAGTCTCGTATGGATGACTTCGCAGCCATAGTACCATACGTTATAATCTGTGCTACCTGGTTCTTACCATATTTATCGATAACGTACTTTAATACTTTATCACGACCTTCATCATCAAAGTCAATATCAATATCGGGAAGAGATACACGATCCGGATTTAAGAAACGCTCAAAAAGCAAATCGTATTTAATGGGATCAACGTTGGTAATGCCAATGCTATAAGCAACCGCCGATCCTGCTGCCGACCCACGACCTGGACCAACGGACACACCCATCTCACGAGCCTTCGAGGTGAAGTCTTGTACAATGAGAAAGTATCCCGGGTAACCGGTTTTCTTAATGGTCTCTAATTCGAAGTCAAGACGCTCCGTAATATCTGGTGTAAGTTCACTGTATTTCTTTTTTGCACCTTCGTAGGTAAGGTAACGCAGGTAGTCATCTTCCGTTTCAAAGTCTGGCGGGATATCAAACTTGGGAAGAAGAACATTTCGCTCCAGTGTATACGATTCAATCTTGTCAACAATCTCATTAACCGTATCGATTGCTTCTGGCAAATCACGGAAGATGGATTTCATTTCATTCTGATCTTTGAAATAGAATTCAGTATTCGCTAATCCATAACGATGACCTCGTCCATACCCAATAGGAGTAGATTGAAATTCTCCTTCTTTGATACAGAGTAAAACATCGTGAGCATTCGCTTCATCTTTGCCCAGGTAGTATGTTTCGTTAGCGGCAAAATATTTTACGTTATACTTTTCAGCAAAACGTAAAAGCACTTCATTCACGTGATCTTCCTGTGCAATGCCATGTCGGTTTAACTCTATATAGAAGTCTTCACCAAATAAATTGTGCCACCACTTAAAAGCTTCTTCAGCCTGCTTTTCACCAACGTTCAAAATGAGGTTGGGAATTTCGCTGTTAAGGCCTCCGGTTACGGCAATCAGATTTTGTTTGTATTCTTCTACTAAACCTTTGTCAATTCGTGGATGGATTCCATAGAGTCCCTCCATGAAACCAAGTGAACTTAGTTTGGCAAGATTGAGATAGCCATCTTTATTTTTTGCCAGCAATATCTGGTTGTATCGTTTATCAGGATTGTCTTTTGTAAATTTTAATTTCTTACGTTCATCTGCAAGATAAAATTCACAACCAACGATAGCCTTTATTTCATGATTGTGTGCTTCACGAACAAATTTGAATGCGCCATACATGTTACCCAAATCAGTAATGGCTACTGCGGGCATGTTAAGTGCTTTGGCTTTTGATACGATACTCTTTACATCGGCCGTAGCCTGAAGCACGGAGTATTGTGAGTGTACGTGAAGATGAATGAAAGGCTTATCTGATAGAACAGCATTTTCATCTTTAGCATTATAATCAAACCTTTTCTTCTCAACCTTATGTGCAAAGTTGGCAGCGTCAAGGTTGGGTTCTTCGTAAACTATTTCTGCTACTGCAGTAGCATCAAAAGGTTTAACAACATTGTTACTTACAAGACCGAAGAAGCATCGTGCTGTTGCAGCAACATCGTAAGAAGCATCGTGAGCGTCACCAAAACCTTTTCCGAAAAGCTTCTCGTGAAGTTCAAGAAGCTTTGGCATTTTAAGTTTGCCACCAATACCACCTGCTAGCTGGCAAAAGTCGACTGATGCAATACCTGTGTCCAGCTTGTCAAGATTCAGAAAGCGATCTGCATCCATTTGCTGGCGAAGAAACTCGGCACCAATAATATTTATATCGAACTCAATGTTGTGACCAATGAGTTGCGATGTTCTGGCCAAGTCATCGCTGAAGATATTGAGAACGGTTTTTAGATCATGGCCTTCTTCAAGTGCTCTTTTGGTAGAAATGCCGTGAATCTGTTCCGCATTATAAGGAATATCAAAGCCCTCTGGCTTGATAATATAGTTCTGTTGGTTGATGAGCTTACCCTTGGCATCGTGAAGTTGCCAGGCAATTTGCACCAATCGGGGCCAGTTATCAAAGTCAGTTAAAGGGGCAGTCTTATTGCGCGGAAGACCAGTGGTTTCCGTATCAAAAATTAAATACATCTAATAAATCTTGTAGTGGTACGCGTAAAGTTAATTCAATGCATGGAATGAGCAAGAAGTGTATTTCTGGGCTTTAAAGCGGGTTTTTGAAAAGATCAATTCCCAAAATGATAATCTTTTGCTAAAACCGGAAGGATTTAACCACTGTTTTCATACCCTTTATTTATTAAGTATCTGATAACCATAAGCTTGAATTTGCGGGCCTGATTATTGGATTAATGCCATCAAACAAATGAGTTTTTAAATCAAATGAAAAGTTTAGTTGAAGTTGTCGTTAGGTTTTTGAAGAAGGAATGGTTTCTGTTAGTTATGGTAACTACAATCTGCCTTATTATCCTTCTATTCGAGTCACTCAAGAGCTAGCGACATTCAACACGCTTTGATAAGTATTCCAACCTTATTTAGAACAAGTTTAAAATTCATAAAGTGCGTTGTTTGGTAAACCATTGAGAACTATTTTTGAGCCGCCTTCAAAAAATTCTTGTAACGCAAACTTATGAATTGGTTTACCAAACTTTTTTCAAGTACGCTTGGAAAAAAACTTATCATGGCTCTTACGGGCTTGTTTCTCATTTCCTTTCTAATAATCCACCTGATTGGTAATTTACAATTACTCAAGCACGATGATGGTCAGGCCTTTAACATCTATGCGTATTTCATGACGCATAACCCGGTTATTAAAACTATATCATACACGTTGTATGCTTCTATTTTAATACACGCTCTCTACGCGCTTTTATTAACATTGAAAAACAAATCAGCGAGAGGTACTACTGGTTATGCCGTATCAAACAAGTCTACCAAGTGGGCTTCCCGTAACATGGGTATTCTTGGAACTGTAATTTTTATCTTCATTATAATTCACATGAGACAGTTCTGGGCAGAGATGCACTGGGGTGGAATTGCTACCGCAACTTATGACGGACAAGAGGTTAAAGACTTGTATAAAATATGTGCGTTTGCTTTTAGCAATGTGTGGTATGTTGTCTTTTATACATTAAGTATGGCTATGTTGGCCTTTCACTTATGGCACGGTTTCGCCAGTGCATTCCAAACGTTAGGACTTAACCATCAGAAGTATAATCCTATTATCAATTTTGTCGGAAAAGCTTTTGCCATTATTGTTCCGGCATTATTTGCACTTATTCCAATCCTGATGTTTTTTTAAACCTGTTTACACAGCGATATGAACTTAGATTCTAAAATTCCTGAAGGCCCATTAGCCGAGAAGTGGACGAAACACAAATTCAATCTGAAGTTGGTTAACCCTGCCAACAAAAGAAAATACGATATTATAGTTGTAGGTAC
>DATJHZ010000132.1:0-4632 GCA_035493595.1 Cyclobacteriaceae bacterium
ATAGGGAAGACGTAGATAAAAACTTTACTGTAAGCACGAAGTGTAATAGGTGTTCGGTATACGTGAATGATTTTAAGATTATCAAATGCAATAATCATCTTACTCACATACTGACTTACGCGTGAGATCTCTCCGCTCTGCACACCATACTGGCGTAACTCCATAAGGAGAATAGAAAGCTTTGAGAAATGCTGATACATTTTGTGCTCGTTTGATTCGAGCTCAGTTTGAAGTTTTGAAGTAAACATTGAACGCATGAGTACCGCCATTTCATTTACGAGTGCCCGCACGCGTATAGGTAAATCATTTTGTTTGTCTGTAGTCCAGTCGCGTGTGGCATAATAAATGGCAATAGCATGACCTTTAAAATCAGCCAGGCGCTGTAACGCCACTTCTCTTCTGTTGTAGGCCGAACCAATCGAAAAAACTACAGGGAAAACAATGGCAACACCCACCAACATATCAGGAAATTTGGCTGTAAGTCCAAGAGTAAAGCAAGTGTATGTTGAAATGACAGAGAGGGTGGTGATGATAATGGTTTTGTAATTTATAATCAGGAAGAAACTTCTAAGTACTCTTTTCATTTTTTGGATAAATCTTTGACAACGAAATTTAATAACAATTTGGTAATACATTGTTATTTCTGCAAGCTTTGAGTGCCTGACTCTTGAAGGTGTCGAGATAAAAAAAGCCCTTGCGGGCTTTTTATTAAAGATCTTGTGAGAGATTATTCTTCAATCATCTCAACTTCAACACGCACGTTCTTTTTGGCATTCACACTGTTCTTGTCGTAAAGTGCACGCTTGCCTCCCCATGCCTTTACTTCAATCCGTGAAGAATCAATGCCTTTTGAGATTAGATATTCTTTAATAACCTGAGCCCGTTGTTCAGATAATTCAGTTGACGAACCAACAGATTCTTTTGCACCTGTGAGACTGAAGAAATTCTTGTCAGGACCCAGGGTGAGAATTTTACCATGATAATTGCCATTGGTATGGCCATGTAGCCTGATGCGATATTTTGGATTCTCCTGCATCATCTGCAGAAGATTATTCAATTCAAATTTAGAATCAGGAAGCATCAGAGCAGCGTCGTTATAAAAATAAACATTATACAATGTGCTGATGTCGCCTTTTCTATAGCGTACAAGGTCGAAGTTAATAACCACAGTAGTACCCATCAGATCTACATAGCTTTTCACAGTATCTGCCAATGGCACAGGGTAATTAATTTCGTTTTGGATTTTGCGATAGCCGAATACATCACAAATCAAAGTAAGTTGTCCTGACTTGCTTTTAGGATCAGGTAGTAACAAGTACTCGTTACCTTTCACCTTCATCATTTGTTTAGCTCTGTCCGTATCGACAACCTGAATATCACCATCGACAATCCGATTATTGGTAGCATTATATAAGCTCAAAAACACTTCGGTATTACCCAGTGTCATGTGTTCGTATTGCTTGATCTCCGGGTTGTCTGTAACATCACTATAGTCTGTAGTAGGCTTTGCAGGATCAGTAGCAACGGTGGGTTGTGTTTCTTGTTTCGGATCTTCAGTAACAGGAGGTGTTGTTACAGGATCCTTAGCAGCGATAGGTTCAGCAGGTGGCATTGCGCCAACAACTCCAGGTACAACGCGTACCCAGGCATCAACAAATTTACCTGAGCGGCGCGCTCGCTCCATATTTTTGAGAGACTCTTTCAGCGTAGCATAATAGTTTAGGTAAACAAAGAAAAGATTACGGCTTGGATTGAAACCATAACTCGCATTGTTCCCATTTTTATTAAGAGATTCAACAAATCGCTTGGCATAATCTTCTTTTGTTTCGGAATATGCACCCACAACAACATAATAGCCCGGTGCCAGTTCGTTGTTGGCCATTTGAGCTGAAACTTCATGATGCAAGCAGGAGAAGAAGAGAAGATATAGTAACGCTAAAGTGTATCTCATGTAAGAATTAGGCTGGTTGTTATCCAAATATTATTCAAAAAATCGGAATTTTCAACTTAATGCACGCATTCTTAGCGCCGGAACACTTGTCTAAGTAGTGTATGATTTCATTCGCTCCAGCAGAAAACCTGTTCCATACCCCCACAATTGAAGAAATGCCGAGGGGACAGACAGGATCGCAACTAATAGGCTCTTGTTTACTGACAGCGAATGAATGAAGATGGCTGCGAAATACAGAGTAAACATGGAGGCACCTATAGAAAATAAGGTACTGCTGAACAGGCCAACAACAGGCACACTAAGAAAGCCCAATGAAAATATGGTTGGAAACCAATGTGTGAGTTTTATTTCTTCAGGATGGGAGCGCCCTACGAGAGCTCTGCCTTTACCAAAATTATAAACCTGGTTGTGAAACTGTCTGAAATTAGTTCTCCTTTTATGATAGACATAGGCTTCAGGTATAAGGCCTACGTTAAAGCCACCTTTCTTCATGCGGATGCTGAACTCAATATCTTCTGCGAAGCGATCGAATTTAAAACCTGAAGTAGCTTCAAACACACGACGTGAGATGCCCATGTTGAAACTACGCGGTTGAAACCAGCCTACATGTTTCTTCCCTCCACGAATACCTCCCGTTGTTAATACCGAAGCCATTGTATAACCCATGGCACGTTGTATAGGTGTGAAATTTTCATGCGCCTTATCGGGTCCACCCCAGGCATCCCAGTGATTTTGCTGAAGTGATTTCTCTACAGCCTCCAGGTATGTGGGAGGAATGATGCAATCTGAATCGAACACAACAAAGTATTCGCTTTGTGCATGTTGATATCCAAAATTACGACTTGGCCCAGGGCCAGAGTTTGGCTTGAAGAAATACTGAATGGTTAACAAATCTCGGTAGCGATCAACAACATCATCACAGCGAATGGATGAGCCGTCTTCAACGATGATGACTTCGAAACTCTTAACAGTTTGTGCCACGAGGCTGCTTAATAATTCATCCACTTCCTGCGGCCGGTTGTAAACGGGTATAATGATGGAGAATTTAGGAAGCACTCTTTGGTGTAGTTAATCGTTATTTGTTATCAGTCAATGGTCGATAGTCATTTAGCAATCGTACTTTGTAAATCTAAGATCGTAAATAATTATCTGTCATTAATCAGCTCTCCTCCGTGATGCCTGCTCGTTCAATGATGAGATAATTTTTCTTGGCGGCTGTTTGGCGAGCGAGTAGTTCGGCGATGAAGCCTGTGAGAAAAAATTGTATTCCGACAATAACAGCTACGAGTGCTAAATAGAAAATTGGCTGATCAGCAATCTCTCTCTTCAGAGGCATTTTAGAAATGAACACGGAGTCCAATTTCTCCCACAATATTTTTATGGTTAAAATACTTCCTGCCAGAAAAGAGAGCACACCGAGCGTACCAAAAAACTGCATGGGACGTAACGCAAATTTACCTACGAAGGTAATCGACATCAGATCAAGCAAGCCACGCATACGACCCCAGCCAAATTTGCTGTGACCATACTTGCGCTCACGGTGTTCAACAACTTTTTCTCCAATTTTTTTGAAGCCCGCCCACTTGGCTACTACGGGTATGTAGCGATGCATCTCACCATAGATGGAGATATTCTTTACAACATTGCAATGATAAGCTTTCAAGCCGCAGTTAAAATCGTGAAGCTTGATACCTGATATGCGTCGTGTGAGATAATTGAAAAATTTGGAAGGAAGTGTTTTTGATATCGGATCATGACGCTTCTTTTTCCAGCCTGATACCATGTGAAAGCCATCTTTCTTAATCATGTTATACAAGGCAGGTATTTCATCAGGACTATCCTGAAGGTCGGCATCCATGGTAATGATTACTTGTCCTTGTGATGCACGGAAGCCGGTTTGAAGCGCAGCCGACTTGCCGAAGTTTCTGTTAAAGCGAATACCTTTAAAATGATTATCGACCTGGTTCATTTTTACGATTTGAGCCCAGGTGCCATCTTCACTTCCGTCATCTATTATAATAACTTCATAAGATAAGCCGTGCGCTTGCATCACACGGCTTATCCACTTGCCTAGTTCGGGCAAAGATTCTTCTTCTTCTTTCGCTGGAATGATGACGGAAATATCCGGATGCGTCATATTATTAAATAGCTGGCTCTGGGTTTTTCTTTTGTGTGAATATGCTAATAACGATAGCACCAATTATAAGGCCGATGATTCCGAAAACTATTCCGAAAATAAGAATGGCTTCAGGTGTTGTAAACATAGCTGCAAATTTCATAGCTTGTTCCATCTGAGCATCAGACATTCCTTTCTTTTCCATTTCTTCCATCTGCATTTCTTTTATCTTATCGATGAAACCGCTGTCGATAAACTTGATATAGAAATATGTAAAGACACTTGATATTACGGAAGAGAACAGAGACATCCAGAAGGCAATTCCTATTCCCTGGCCATAGCTCATAAAGCCATCTCCGGTGTCTTTAAAATTTTTGTGTGCTAGAAATACTACGACAAGAGAAATTGCATAACTAACCCATTTCAATGGGCCATTCATATCGAGGCCGCTGAGTACTACGATTAGAAAAAAAGCAATTGATATAGCGCTTAGAATTAATCCATAGCGAATGCCAACGGCTCTTGTTGTTGGTAATTGTGTTTGTACATTTTCTTCCATGATCTT
>DATJHZ010000133.1:0-10179 GCA_035493595.1 Cyclobacteriaceae bacterium
AGTGGCATCGCTTCCGCGGATTCGCATACCTGTATAACCGATACCAGTACCTGCATCTGATGTTGTTATCAGCGAAGGTGTCCAGTTCAACAAGAATGGCAGATCTTGTCCAAAGTTTTGTTTCTGAATGGTTTGTTTATCGACCGTAGAAAATGTGGTTGGCGATTTATCATTGGCTCGCGTTGCATATACAATCACCTCGTCTGTCACTCTGATTTGTTCAGCAAGTAAAATAGTTAATGCCACATTAGAAGTGAGTTCCACTTTTTCGATCTTATCCTGAAAGCCAATATATTTTACCAACAGTTCATAGCTTCCTGCATTTAAACCTGTAAGCTGAAAACGTCCCTGATCATCACTTACTGCTCCCTGATTATTTTCCTTCAACAGTATGGACGCACCTGATAGCGGTTGCTTGCCAGTAGCATCGTAAATACTACCTGAAATTGTGAATTGAGCTCGCACACTCACTGACAACAGTATCGCTGTTATCACCAACATTGATCGTAACATGATTGTATAATTGTTTAAACCCGCAGCTCATAGGGGAATGTACTG
Organism: Cyclobacteriaceae bacterium; assembly: GCA_035493595.1. GTDB lineage: Bacteria > Bacteroidota > Bacteroidia > Cytophagales > Cyclobacteriaceae > DATCRE01. The sequence continues at coordinate 559 of DATJHZ010000133.1, forward strand.
CTTACGTTTAATCTACCTCCCTTCGTCCGCATTACCGGCATCAGGTTCATTGGGTATAATCTCAGCCCGTCATTTTTAGGCACCCCTTACTGGCTGCAAATGTAACAGAAGAATTGTGATTAGAGAATTTGTAGAGGAAGAATTTAAAGCGAGCTGATTTTTGAAGCTATCAGATACGTGGCAATACTACGGTAAACGTGCTTCCAATACCCCGTTCTGACTTCAATCGTAATTTACCTTTTAATTTTTCTGTTGCTTCTTTTACAAGATATAAACCCAAGCCAGAGCCTGCTGATTTATTTGACGCTCTGTAAAACATCGAGAAGATCTTGTCATGATATTGAGATGAAATCCCCTCGCCATTATCTGCAATAGTAATCTCAATATCTTCTTCCTTTACATGCGCCTGAATTTGAACAAATGAATTTTCCTTGGTGCGATCACTGTATTTAATAGCATTCGATACAAGGTTATTGATGATGATCGCCAGTCGTGAAGAATCTGTGTTGATAATGAGATCTTCAGCAACACCCACATCTACAGTAATCTGATCTACTCCTTCTGCGTATCGGAGATCAGATATCGACTTGTTAACAATCTGCAGCAAGTTTACCGGCTGAATCAGAATTTCAGATTTATTATTTCTGGAGTAATCCAGAATTTCATGAAGCACATCATCAAGTCTGTCCAGGCGTTCCTTCATCATCTCATGATAACCCTTTAACTCATTAGCATCCGTAGAAAGTTCACATAGATGAATAAGGCCCATAACAGAACTGATGGGTGCACGTAAATCGTGAGAAGTGCTGTAAATAAAACGATCAAGTTCCTGATTGGTCTTAATGAGTTCCTTATTCTGTTCTTGTGTTTTAATTTCCTGTTCACGTAATGAAGTCTCAGCACGATGATTAACCTGAACCAGAAAGTAAACCACCAATATTGATATGACACATACAATGATTAAGTTATTAAAGAAATTCTGCTGAATATATTCTGGCGTTAAATGAGTTGGTGGTACCAGGGTGAAGTCTGAATATCTCGCAATAAATATTAATACAAAAGACAGCCCAACAAAAAAGAAAGATTTACCTCGCTCTTCCCAGCCAAAAACAGAAAACGACATCAGGCAGTTGCCTATAAAGAAATTAAAAGGTCCTGGCACAGGAGGCTTGAGCGTGCAGTATGTAAAGATCAAAAGATTGGCAGCCAGCAACAACAGGCTTTTACATAGTGAGTAACGCCCGATACGATTAAGCCAGAAGCATATCAGCAGTACGATCGTAAATAAATAATATGGATAGAGAAATGAATGTCGCTTAAGAATGAGATTAGAAAGAATGTAATAACATACAACAACAGCCCATACCAACATATAAAAGGTGGTGAGCAAAGCACGTTTGTGTTCTGCTGAAGAATGTTCCGTCGATTTTCCTAAAAAGAAATTGCTGAACGCATTCATTGTATGGATTTAATATCGAACTAAAGGAAAATCACAGGTATTTTTTTCGGGATAGATTACTCCTTCTTCTCAAACACAACACCGAGTGTTTCAATCCAGGCATTGATCGCTTCTCTATCAGCGGCACTTATTTCGGCTTCCTTGTGAATCCATAGGTAAGAATCCAGCGGCATCCATCCTTCATTTATCGCATCACTTATCGACTCCAGTTTATGATTTGCTTTTCGGGCTGAGTATGTTTTAAACTCAGAAAAGTTAAGTTCTTCTTTCCCTTCATTAACGTGATGCGCCATCCACATACCAACGGGTTGGATGTTGTAATACCACGGATAGATTGTGTTATTGCTGTGGCAATCGTAACATTTCTTTATAAATATTTGATGGACATCATCGTTCATTGTGTACGCCTTTGTAATATCATTATCCGCTATAAGTTGAGATGATTCATTCTTAGCTGGTCTGAAAAACTGGATTATAATAAGCAGGGCTAAGATGCCAATTCCTATTTTGCGTGAGCGTTTCATGAGTTAGCGGATTAGTATCCTTAAAAATAACAATAATACCTTACTTGATAATTGTTAACCCTTATAAGTTTAATCACTATTTTTGATTCCCCTTATAATACCGGGTTATACCAATCATGACTAAAAACCTTCAATCCTTCTACTCGCATCGCAAAAATGACTTTACCGTATCACTGGTTCAGGTTACCAAAGCCATAAAGGAAATCTCAACGATACGCTTAATTGTAGCAGGGTTGTTTCTATTGGTGTTCTACTTTGCATTTTCCATAGCTGAATTATTTTATCTGCTCCCAATATTGCTCATCATTTTTATGATATTGGTACGGAAGCACAGTACGCGGTTTGCTGAAAAAACTCATCTTGAAAATCTGGTTAAAATTAATACCCTTGAACTACAGGCTCTCGAGGGTAATTTGTCTGGCTTTAGCAATGGTGCAGAGTTTATTGATCCACACCACTCGTACACACATGACCTTGACATTGTAGGTGAGCGTTCATTGTTTCAATACATGAATCGTACTACTACTTTAAGTGGAAAAAAACTACTTGCTTATTCACTCGCTAATCCGCTACCCGATGTAAATCATATTGTGGCCAGACAACAAGCAGCTAAAGAACTTTCATTGAAAACAGATTTCAGGCAACATTTCCAGGCTACGGGAATGGAGCTTGAAGAATTAAAAAGTGACAATGATCAACTTCTGGAGTGGATTAAGGAGAAACCATTTCTATATGGAAATATGTTTCTTTCTATTCTATTGTGGGTCTTACCACCGTTAACAATATTGTCGATTATATTCTCATTCTTCTTCGACAATTTCCTAACGATAGCTCTGGTTTTAGCAGGAGTACAATGGACAACACTCAGCGCGCGATTGAAACGAGTCAACGCTTTTCATCAATACATCAGTCGCAAGAAAAATATTTTAGATAAGTACGCCAGGCTTCTTCATCTTTTTGGCAAAGAACAATTTGAAACTCCATTGCTTCAGCAACTAAAAACAAAAGCCACACAGGCTGATGAGCGGATAAAATCATTGGCAGAACTTGTAAGCGCGCTTGATGCCCGATTAAATTTCATGACCAACCTGGTAGTGAATAGTACATTACTTTATGATCTGCAATGCATTTACCGATTAGAGAAATGGAAGGAAGATAATGCATCACAACTACAGGTGTGGTTAGATGTTATTAATGAAACCGATGTGCTCTGCAGCCTTGGAACATTTTCATACAACCATCCTGATTTCTGTTTCCCATCGATCACATCAGATCAAAAGATAGTTGCCACTTCTTTGGGTCATCCATTGCTCGCACATGAAGGATGCGTAACTAACAATGTCTCTATTGGTGAGCGACAGAATATCTTAGTCATCACGGGTGCCAACATGGCTGGCAAGAGTACTTTTTTAAGAACACTCGGCACCAATCTCGTACTCGCATTAAGCGGTGCGCCTGTGTATGCAACCTCATTTGTTTGCCCTATTATCAACATCCGTTCTGGTATGCGTACGGCAGACTCACTTCAAGATCATCAATCTTATTTTTATGCAGAGCTCAATCGCCTGAAAAGAATTATGGATGAACTTCGCGAAGGCAGGCCGTTGTTCATCTTACTCGATGAAATTCTTAAAGGCACAAACTCAACTGACAAACAAGCGGGGTCTATTGCATTAGTAAAGCAATTGGTTTCCTATTCCTGCATTGGTTTGATCGCCACGCACGATTTAGCATTAGGTGATCTCGAAAAAGAATATCCAAATCATGTTAAAAATTATTGCTTCGAACCCACTATTGAAAATGATCAGCTATCCTTCGACTATACTTTAAAAGAAGGGTTGGCTCAGAAGATGAATGCTACATTCTTAATGAAGAAGATGGGAATTATACCTCCAGCGTAGTGATTTTATTTTTTCATTTTTCCGATTCGCCAAGCCAGGCTAATTGTATTGATAAGAAATGTGCCGTTTGATTTTCGTATCGGGCCATGTACAAACGTTGAGTTAGTATAATGAACTGAAGTCTTGTCAATGTAATTCACCTTGGTGCCTGTTGTAATTCCTGAGTTTATTTGTAAACCAAGATAGGAAGGGTCTGATTTTATAAAGGGAAAATAAACTCCCAACGTGATCTCCCCAGAAAGGCCTATGTTATCATTCTTATAAATTGTTTCAAGCACTTTCTTTATGCCATTTTCATAGCCAACATGACTGTTTTTAAATTTCGCCGTTCTGAAACCCAGCTTTGTATTAATAAACAATTGTGTGGCATGACTGCTGGAAAGAAGATTAAGACGATTAATAACACGCAACGACGTCACCTTTAAAGTCGAGCGAATTGTTTCGTCATCAATACCATTGTTTGGTATGTCAATGGCCTTGAGGCCTGACTCCTTCGTGTAATCCAAACCTACACCAACGAAATAGTGCGACGTAATCTGTTTCACTACACCAAAATCAACTCCCAGCGTTGGAGTGTTAAGAGTAGGCCCATCAAGATTAACATAAAGAGGAGTCCCAAAGGAAATAAAAAAAGAATTTTTATCCTGTGCAAAGCCCGTAAGACATGCCAGTGCTAAAATAAATATCGATACAACTATTGATTTCACAAGTTCAATTTAAGAAAGATTTGACTGATCGGCATTGTGGTGTTATTAATTTGTTCATTAAGCGACCGTCTGTCGATAATTCTGTTATATATAGAAGGGATTAAGTTACATTACATCTCATCCTTCAACATGAAATTATTATCTATTCTTATTTTAAATACCTTATCGCTTTCTCTATATGCTCAGGTAACGGAAAAGGACTCACTTAGCAATCAAAGGTTCTTAACGCTTGTAAACGCTAATCGTGAACAAAGCTATACCACTTTTGGAAGTGGCGTTGGCAACCTTGAGCCTCTACTGTTTGAAGCGAGGCTCTCTCCCAGTTTTTACTTTACTGGTCTTGAACGTAAATGGGCACTGACCCTTAATCCGCAGGTTCAGATGAGGATGCTTAACAAAAATTCATTTCCGATACGAAATCCCAGTTATCGTATATCAATTAATTATTATCATGGCCTTGAGCTTTGGAAACATATATTTCTCCGTAAAATATTATACAAAAATGCATTATGGTTTGCTTCGCTTTTGCATCACTCCAATGGTCAGGAAGGTTCATTTTATATTTCTGATTCAACACACGAAGTAAATCTTCAAAATGGAAACTTTGCTACGAACTATCTGGAAATAGGATTGTCTTCCTATAAGACTGAAGTGCTGAATAAAAAATATTATTCCATTCGCGAGTTTAAAACCTACGTTGAATATCATCCGCCAAAATGGTCAATACGTGAATTAGATGGAAAGTATGGCTACCTCCGAATCTTTGCAAAGCTGGGTATCATTGGATCTTTCAAGCAGGGTAAACATGATAAGATGAATCGCTTCCTTCAAAAATCCAGTCTTGAATTAAAAGGAGGATGGATCTTTGGTGGGCTTAACAAAAACAGTGAAGCTGATATTAAAGCACGTTTAATAGTAGATGTGATGTATAAATATTATCCTCCCTGGTTGGATGAAATTGCTTTCTTCTTACGCTTTTACCGTGGACAGGATTATTACAATATATATTTTGTTAAACATGAACTTACAGCGGTCACTTTTGGAATCACATCTAACATTATGAATTTCAAAAAGGCTGTGAAAGTATTGAACTAAAACCTGGTTGACATCTTTACAACGATTAACAAACAAAAAGTCCTCATCTTTATTTCAAAAAGATGAGGACTTAAATATCAATTCACTTTCAATATTTTTATCAGGCCTATGCTAATCGCTTAGCAACTTCATCCCAGTTAACAACATTCCACCAACTGGTAACATAGTCAGCACGCTTGTTTTGATATTTAAGATAATAAGCATGTTCCCATACATCTATACCAAGTAATGGTGTGCCTTTTAATTCACTGTTATCCATCAATGGATTATCCTGATTGGCAGTTGAACCAATCTTGAGCTTACCACCATCATTTACTAACCATGCCCAGCCTGAACCAAAACGACCAGTTGCAGCTTTCGCAAATTCTTCCTTAAACTTGTCGAACGATCCAAAAGCACCTGTAATAGCTTCTCCAATTTTTCCTGATGGTACTCCTCCACCATTAGGTTTCATTACCTGCCAGAAAAAATTATGATTCCATGCACCTCCTCCGTTATTTTTAGCTTTGGCTGAAAGTTTAGAAGCGTGATTGAAAAAATCCTGTTCAGAAGTAAAGGAAAGATTCTCTGCTGTTATTGCGTCATTAACATTTTTGATATAGGCAGTGTGATGCTTGCTATAATGGATCTCCATAGTCATCGCATCAATATTAGGTTCCAGGGCATTAAATGCATATGGCAATGCTATCTGTGAAAATTGCAGTGCTGACACTGCTGGTGTTAAAATTTCTTTACCATCTGCCTTTGCTTTTGTGGATGAAAAAAGGAGTGGTGCACTAAGACTTGTTGCAACACTTACTTTAATGGCATCCTGCATAAATTTTCTTCTTGAAGTTTTCATACTTTAATGAATTAATGGGTTTGAAAAAATGGAATTCTTAAGAGTCCCGCTCACAGCTCAATAGGTTTTCAGACAAAAATCACTTTAGTATTTGTTAGTGTTTTGCCTTGTAAGGTAAATTTACCTAAAAATATTTAGCTTGCATGACTTCAAATGTTTATTAACCATGAGTGATATATTATACGATAAAGTTCCGTCATTAGACCTGGCCGACTTTTATAAGGGAAACGCTGCACAAAAACAAAAATTTGTTTCTGATCTGGGTGCTGCATATAACAACATTGGCTTTGTTGCCATCCGTAACCACTTTCTCACCGCTGATGTACAGGAAGCTTTATATCAGGCAATCAAAAAATTTTTTGCACTACCTGATGACGTTAAGAAAAAATATGAGCGCATGGATATTGCTGGTCAGCGTGGATATACTGGCAAAGGAAAAGAACATGCCAAAGGAAGAAATACCGGCGACTTAAAGGAATTTTATCACGTTGGACAAGAGTTATCACCTGATCAACTAAAAAAAGAAGATTATCCCGCCAACATCTGGCCTGCAGAGGTTAACGATTTTGAGAAAGTAGCGGTTACCGTTTATCGTTCATTAGAGAAAACAGGTACACTTATGCTTCAGGCCATCGCTTTATATCTTGGTCTTGATGAGCATTACTTTGATGAAAAAATACGCAACGGTAACAGTATACTAAGACCCATACATTACTATCCTATTGAAAATCCCGATGCCGTTCCTGCAGATGCTGTTCGTGCTGCTGAGCATGGCGACATTAATTTAATAACCTTACTCATGGGTGCGAGTGCAGATGGACTTCAAGTGCTCCGTCATGATGGCAAGTGGATTCCGATCACAGCATTGCCCGATCAGCTTGTTGTTAATGTGGGCGATATGCTTGAACGTTTGACTAACAAAAAATTAAAATCAACCATACATCGCGTTGTGAATCCTCCACGCGAACTCATGAACACGCCGAGGTATTCGATACCATTCTTCATGCACCCTCGTTCAGAAATGGATCTAACGTGTTTGCCAAATTGTGTTGATGCATCTCATCCTAAACTTTTTGACAACATTACCGCTGGTACTTTTCTGAATGAACGTCTTGCTGAGATAGGACTTAAGAAATAATACTTTGTTCAAACAAGTTCGATACTTTATTTTTTTAAAAGACGCTTTTATTTTGGCGTTAACAACGTTTGGTGGACCGCAGGCTCACCTGGCGCATTTTCAAAAAGTATTGGTTGATAAGCGACGTTATCTTTCTGAAGAAGATTTAATGGAACTTAACTCGCTCTGTCAGATTCTTCCCGGTCCAACATCAACACAGACGCTTACTGCTATTGGTTTCCGTATTGGAGGACCTAAGCTTGCATACCTCACATTGTTGGTATGGATTCTTCCAGCAGTATTGTTAATGACAACTGCAGCCATTGTGATGTCAAGTCTCGAACAAAAAAATCTCTCGTTAGAATTCACGAGATATATCCAACCTATGGCAGTAGGTTTTGTAAGCTATGGTGCCTGGATTATTTGTCAGAAGACCATAAAAACAAAAACAGGAATTGGCCTCATGGTTGTTGCTGCGGGCGTCTCTTATCTGATTCAAACTCCTTTTGTTTTTCCTGCTATTATTCTCGGATCAGGATTGCTTACAGCCCTTAAATACAGGTCACAGCCCAAAGAAGAAAAGCATAAGCTTTCAGTAGATTGGTCAAATTTTTTGCTTTGGGGAGGCGTACTCATTTTTGCCGCTATTATGGGTGGCGTTACAAAGGCACTTCCTGTCAAGTTGTTTGAAAACTTCTATCGAAATGGAAGTCTTGTCTTTGGTGGTGGCCAGGTATTAGCACCACTACTCTACACAGAGTTTGTTGAAACACAAAGTGACTCCACAATAGAAAGTGAATTAAAACGCAAAATTAAAAAGACATATGCACCTAAACGCTTCCATCACCCATTATCACATGATGAATTTCTTTCTGGTTATGCAGTAGCGCAGGCTATCCCGGGACCAGTGTTTTCTTTTAGCTCTTATATCGGAGCATTATCTTCACGAGACCGGGGGATTGGTGGGCAGCTCATTGGAGCACTTATGTCTACGCTAGGTATTTTCTTGCCAGGCACTTTCCTCATCTTTTTTGTAATTCGATTCTGGGAAAGCCTAAAACAATATCGCCCTATACGTGCATCGCTGGAAGGCATAACGGCAGCAAGCTCAGGTCTGGTTGCGGCTTCAGCAATTATTATGTTTCAGCCATTACAGCACACGCTTCTCAATTTTGGTTTCACCATCGCTACTTTCTGCCTGCTTACATTCACCAAAGTGCCATCAGCTTTGATAATCGTGGCTGGGCTTATCTTGGGATTTTTGTTTGTACAAATCCACTAAGTAATCATCCATCTTAGGTTTATTTTAGGAGCTTCGATTCCGAGTCTATCATTTAATTGAATGTCTTTTCCATGCTATGCTTTATGGCACAATATTGTATTTTTGAAACTTGAATTATCCTTAGAAATGGAAGAAAAGATACAGGCTTTGCTAAATGAAATAGCGCAACATTCAAGTACCGATAAGGCAGGTCTTGAAGCGTTTCGCATGAAATTCATAAGCAAAAAAGGGGCTTTGAGTGACTTGTTTGAGGAATTGAAACAGGTACCGGTTGAGTTAAAAAAGACCGTTGGGCAAAACTTAAATAAATTAAAACAAGCAGCTGAAGCCAAGTTTGCTGAACTCAACGAGCAGCTTGAAAATAACACACAGTCGGGTGACAGTGGCCTTGACCTCACGTTACCACCTGTAACGAATAAGGTTGGTAATCTTCATCCGCTAACACAGACTAAATCACGGATCATTGAAATTTTTGAACGACTTGGTTTTAATGTAGCCGACGGACCTGAATTAGAAGATGACTGGCACAATTTCTCTGCGCTAAACTTTCCAGAGAATCACCCTGCACGCGAAATGCAGGATACATTCTTCATTGAAAAAAATCCTGATATACTACTGCGTACGCACACATCAAATGTGCAGATCCGCATGATGGAAAAGCAGAAGCCTCCAATCAGAGCAATCATGCCAGGACG
>DATJHZ010000134.1:0-3560 GCA_035493595.1 Cyclobacteriaceae bacterium
CTTGAACAATTTCTGGTGAAGAAGGAAGCTTAAGACGTTCCTGCTTTTTTGAATACAACCGGTACCACAATTTTCACACTAAAATTTCTACCAACATTAAAGACACCTGTTCGACCGGTCGCTGCATTTAGCTGTGCATATTTCAATCGGCTTAGGTGATTCTGATATGCTTTGTCGAAGATATTGTTAACTGTCAGGTATATCGATATAACTGTTACTCCTTTTTTGTTTGTAATGTCTGTACCAACGCCAGCATTCCACAATTGATAAGATGGTGTAGGAGTTTCTGTTCTGTTTTCCAACAACACTTTGTTCTGTTTTAAGTACGCCTGATACTCAACTTTGATGTAAGTATTTGCAAAAGAACTTTTCCACTTATTGATATTAGCTCGCAGTTCACTTTGGTAGCGAGGTGCTGGAATGTAAGGAAGGTATTTCGAGCTGTCACTCGATTGACTTTTGTTTTCTGCTATTACAAATGAAAATCCATTTTCGAAATGAAGCCAATCAAATGGATGCGGATGAATATCTAATGAAAATTCTCCTCCGCGTAATTGTGCAAGACCTTGTTGATACTGATATGCAGGTACAGGCTCATTAACATCAGGTATGCTATCTAATCCATTCTTACCTCGTAATTTCTGCGTGTATATATAGTTGTGAATCGTGTTCTGAAAAATTGATGCTTCAGCAGAGATGTGCTTTGAATTATATGTGATACCTCCATCTATTTGTAGAGATGTTTCAGGTACCAGTTTATAGTTGCCATATTCATATCGCAGTGAACCTTCATGCCTTCCGTTTGATGAAAGCTCTGCAATATTTGGAGCCCTGTAACCTCGCGAAATATTAAACTTGGTACTGATCTTATTTGAAAACTGGTACGTAAGACCAGCACTAAATGTATAGTTACCAAAGTTGAGATTAGCTTTTTTAAACTTCTCCAGCATTGATGGATCATTTGTGGGTTTGCCGTTGTCATCCAGATAAAGTTGGTCGATATCAATGTGGCGATGATCAACTCTAAACCCTCCGGCAATATCAAGTTTTTCAATTTTCTTTTTAACAAAAGCAAAAGCTCCAACGTCAAATGATTTATATTCTGGAATTAGAAATTCAATTCCTTTATTTTCATTATGCTGTGTCATGCCACTTGTGCCAAATGAAACGTGCCACTCATGAACCTCCGGAAGAAATAAAAGAATATTATAATTCCACGTGTTTAAGTCGAAGTAAAGATTCTTTGTGTTCTCGTTTAGAACATCACCATACTCCTTTCGTTGATTTCGTTGATAGCCTGCATTCACCTGTAATCTTGAATCTCCAAAGTATATATTAGAAGTATTTGAAATCCGCAGGTGATTAATTTCCTGCCGCGGAATAAAAAGTGAATATGTATTCAGATCATTTTTACTGGCTGTTATCTCCTCTTCTACACCATTATTATTTTTCAACCTGATAAAATTACCATTTGCATCCCGGTCACCTTCTACCAAACCAATGTGCTGATCAAATGAACTGACATTGAGTTGTGTATATCCCCAGCTCTTGCTTAAACCAATGTGTCCGTTAAAATCCATTTCATTAAAACCCGAATTGAAAACTCTTCCGTCATAAGCATTTTTATAAGCATGTGCTATTTTTTCAGTAGCTCTGGCCTGCCAGTATAAACCTTTCAGGTTACCTGCATTCATAATTGAATTTGCTATGAGCCCATTATTTGTTTGGTAATTGCTTGTCCATTTTCCTATGATTGATCCTTGAGCAACAGGGTCAGCCGTTATAAAATTTATAACTCCGCCCAGACCATCACTTCCATACAATAAACTTCCGGCACCTTTTATTATCTCAACTCTGTCAACAGAAAATTCATCAATCTCAATACCATGTTCATCTCCCCATTGTTGTCCCTCTTGTCGTATGCCATCATACAATGAAATAATTCTATTGTAGCCGAGTCCACGGATAACAGGTTTGGAAATAGCTACACCTGTAGTAATCTGATTTACGCCATTCTTCTTTGAAATATTATCAATCAGGTTTGTGGATGAGTTTTCTGTAAGTGCTTTGCTGTTAACAGTAGCAATGGGAATGGGATTATTTTTTAATTCTGTAGAATGACTTATACCCGTAACAATTACTTCACTTAGCTCAGTTATAGTGTTGTTCATTTCAACACTAAACTCAACATCACCATCAACCTGAATGGTTGTTATTAATGATGAAAAGCCGAGACATTTAAATTCAACTAATATTTTTCCTTTGGGGAGATTGTCAAAGACGTAATTACCAGACAGGTCAGTAACTGTTCCCCGTTTTAAATCTGGAATATAGATTGAAGCAGCAGGAATCCCCGTGTGATCAGGATCAGTAACAATACCGTGAAGTTTGTTTTGTGCGAAGGAGGCTGAAAAGATGAAAAGGCAAAAAAAAGAAATGGAACAGCGCATTGTGTAATGTTTTGAAAATCGATGCAGTAAACATAAGCATCGACTCATCATAATATGCAACTTAGTTGCAAATATTATTTAATCATAAAAAAGAACTTCAGTCAACAATATCAGACCACTTGAACTTCTTAAATATGTAATAAATGAAATTGAATGAAAGTATAGAATCCTTTTCTTCTTTAGCCTTATCTACCTGCTTTTGGTTTTCAGGTTGTTTAGACGCATCGTTGTTAGCTTTTGAGCGTTGATGGCGATGACTTGCAGCTTGGTTTGATTTAGCTGTTGATGATACTATAGAGTCCTTTGTGATGTACGAACCTGCTTCATTTTTAGTAGCTACGCTTTCATCTTCAGAAAGTGACTCTGTTTCAAAGTCATTTGGTTCTTGTGTTGAAGGCTTCTCTGTATACTGACGGGGAACTAGCTCTGACTCCTGAGCGAAAGACCGTAATGGATTAATGACAACCAAAAAGGCTGAGACTGCTGCACTTAAAATAAGGTGTTGAAGGTTTAGCTTCATAGCAGGTTTAAAAAAGTCATAACGACTATAACATTATTTAGTTGCTGAAAAGTACAACTTTTAACCATGATTACAGGTTTAAATGCACATAATTTCGACGTACTGCCGCACACAATCGTCAAATAGGGCGTTTTTGCATCATTTCATCAATTTCCGATTAGTTTAAAATCCATCAAAAACAATATCGTTTACGTATTATTGACGAAATTTTAGCTTGCATCGGACAATCTTACTGCATGATCACATTTCTACAAGTTGAAGGAATAACAAAAGGAAAGGTTCTTTATTCGTTTAAGGATAAAGTCATCACTGAGCTTACTATAGACAGCAGAAAAGCTTCAGTTAGCGAGGGATCTTTATTTTTTGCCATACAAGGCGCACGAAATGATGGACACGATCACATACAGGAATTATATAATAGAGGTGTTCGTCAGTTTATTGTCGAAAGGAATATTGTATTTAAACATCTTAATGACGTAAATGTCCTGCAGGTAAAATCGTCAGTAGAAGCCCTTCAATTAATTGCAGCCTCGCATCGAAAGCAATTTTCAATACCTGTCATTGGTATTACGGGCAGCAATGGAAAAACT
>DATJHZ010000135.1:0-9328 GCA_035493595.1 Cyclobacteriaceae bacterium
CTTTAATGGTAACATGGATATGCATGGTGGAGTTGATATGCATTGGCAATCGGATTACTATGCGTTGGGATACACGCCTTCTATTCAGCAATTCTATAGACAAAACACATTTAAGAGTCCGGCGTTTCCTATCATTGATGTGTTCTTTAACATGAAGGTTAAGAGTGGCAGAATTTTCGTTAAGTACAATAATGTGATGCAAGCCTTTACAAAGAGCGGATACTTTCCGACACCGTATTTCCCGGGCCAGCGAAACGTTATTGATTTTGGATTTGATTTGCTTTTCTACGATTAGAATTTCGTGAATTTCATTTTCTTATGGAATCAAAAGACAAGTTTACATTAGGATTGGAATTGCCTACTGATCCTCGTTGGATCAACATTGCAGAAAAGAATATTCACGAGATTCTTGTTGATCATGCTTATTGTGAGCAGAAGGCGGCATCGTCATGTATTTCGTTGATCATACTCTTTCCGGATAGAGAAAAATTGGTTGATACATTAACACCCGTAGTAGCAGAAGAGTGGGCTCACTTCGAACGTGTATTAGCTGAACTAAAGAAACGAGGATTAACACTCGGCGCTCAGCGCAAGGACGAGTATGTTGAAGAACTGAATAAAGTTTTTAAGAAGGGTGGAAGCAGAGATCAACTTCTTTTAGAGCGGCTGTTGATGAATGCCTTGATTGAAGCGCGCAGCTGCGAGCGTTTTAAAATTCTTTGGAAGAACATACCGGATAAAGATCTCTCTGAATTTTATTATGAACTGATGGTTGCAGAAGCAGGTCATTATAAGAACTTCTTGTCACTAGCTAAAGAATATATACCTGAAGATAAAGTTATGGTTCGCTGGAAGGAGCTTCTTGAACAGGAAGCTGAGATTGTAAAAAATCTGGTTGTGCGCGGAGATAGAATGCATTGATGGGAAAAACAGAAAAGCTAGATCGTGTTAGGATGTAGAAGTGATCGCAACTCGATGGTGGTAAACATAAACACATTCATATTTGATTATGAGAACAATACAGATAATTGCCCTACTATCGATAGCTGTGACTACTTCAGTGACTTATGGTCAAAGCTCTTCATATCTTGAATACGGAATGCGGATTAAAGGAACAGATGAAAAGGTAGGCAGACTGTTGGCATATTTTAATAATGGGAATTCAATTAATGAAATTACATATAATAATTCAGGGAGCTCACCTCTTGATTTAATTCTAAAAGATAGTTTGAATATGACCTATCGATTGTCAAGTAATAAGACATATATTCAAATGCCCGATCCGCAGCTTGCTAAATACAAGATTAATTATTTAAGAGATGAGAAAGTGGATACACTAAATTGCAAAGTAATAAAAGTGGCCACACATAATGCCAGCAATTTTGATATTGTTTTATGGATTACTAACCAAATAGTAAATTATGATGCATTTATGATGGGAAGTGTCAATAGTATCGACTTTGTGAAATTGAAGAAAGCATTAATTAAACAAAATATTTCAGGAATACCGATTGTTATTCAATATGAAGGTTCAGAGGAAAGTTATGAATATGTATTGAAAGGTTTTGGTAATTCTGTTATTGACTTTTCTTTATTTAGTTTGGATGGCTATACTTTACAAAAGCTTAAATCAGTTGATGATTTATATAAAGAAGGGAAAGTCAACGAAGAACAAATGAAAGCGATGAAAGAAGAGGAACAACGAATAATGAAACAGAATAAAAAATGATCCTCTACTGTTGCAAGTTTAGTGTAGCGTAACTTGCCACTGTAAATGCAGCCGACTTGTAAGTTCAGTGAACGTTTTACAGAAGCTCCATTTTTTAGAACAGGCGACTCATGAACAGAGACTCAAACCATTTGCACATATGACATTTAGCCAGTTTGATATCAATTTTAATAGATTCAAATATACCGTTGAAGAATCTGGTGTTCGTGTTATTAACAAAAGATTGTTTTCAGCTGCTGAACGGTTTGTACCCTTTGAAGATATTGGTTCAGAAATCTTCAAAGAGAAAGAAAGAAAACTTATATGGCTGTTCATCTCAATTTTGTTTTTGATCATTTCTCTTTTGGTATTTATCGACAGACTAAATGGTGGTAAAGTAGATGATGGCGCTGAAATCTTTTGGCTGTCGGTAAGCGCAGTTTTCTTTATAATATATTCTTTCAGAAGAAAGAACGGCCTGTTTCTTTTTAAAGACGACATGGAAAGTGGCATCGAGTTCATCGGAACAAAGTTATATGAAAAGCGATTGAATCAATTTATCAAACAATTACTTCAAAGAAGAGATGCTTATCTAAGCAACAAATATTCTGTGCTTGACGGGCTTACGCTAGATGAAACAATTATTTGTAGCAATGCTGCTATTCGATCTGAGGATGGATTGTTTCTGAAGAAATTAACAAAACATCCTCTTGAAAAATTAATATTTGAAAGTGAATATTCAGATGCTGGAAAACCAGCAGGGATCTGCAGCATAACAACGGAGAAAAATGCGAGAGATATTATAGCCAGGCAACGAGAACGATTTATAAGCGAAGGTAAGTATATTTTCATCAGCGAATTTTCAGATAAAGAATATTATGTTGCTCTGACAGGAACAACCTCTGACCCATACAAGATTATGGAATATGCTGGAACAAATGGTGCGAACTATAGCATAGAAACTAAGGACATCATTGCAAAATATAACCAATGGGAAATGCAGTTTGGTGTAAAGCCTATTGGAATTGGATCAGACTTTTGCGAGTGTGAAATAATAAATAAAGACATTGATTACAAGAAATTAGCAGCAGAGGTTTATGAATTCTGTCCTGACGTAGTGGAACAGGGTACAGAAACAGTTGAAGTTCTTGAGAAAGAGCTAAAAAAAACCGGAAGAATTTTTTTGTGGTGGGATTGAGGGATGCAATAGCGTGTGTCCCCACGAGGTAGGAAACTGTCGGAGGACAGATGGGTGAGAGAAGTTTAAGTCGAAATCTAATTTAATCACATGACACATAACGTTGATATTTTTCAAAGAATGCTTGCCGGAGGAATAATCCGCAATGATGAAATGAGTGAAATCTGGCAAGTCATTTCCCGAACGCAAAGACTGTCAGCAGTACTTAATACTTCCACTACCATAGATGAGATGCGCGAACGCCTTAGTGAAATTATCGAAAGCAAAATTGATAAGAGTACAGCGATCTTTGTGCCTTTCTATACAAATTTTGGCAGGCACATAAAGATTGGTAAAAATGTATTTATCAATCATGCTTGCAGTTTCCTGGATATGGGAGGGATTACCATTGAAGACGATGTGCAAATAGCACCAAGAGTTAACCTGGTAACAGAAAATCATCCGATAGATCCTTCAACAAGGAAGTATCTTGATTTGAAACCGGTAGTGATAAAACGAAATGCGTGGATAGGGGCGGGTGCCACTATACTCCCTGGTGTGACAGTTGGAGAAAATTCAATTATTGCTGCCGGAGCTGTAGTTAATAAAGATGTCCCTCCAAATACTATTGTAGGTGGCGTACCTGCCAAAGTAATAAGGACAATTCTTTAACTGTTGCAAGATTTAGTGTATCGTAAGGTAATATGCAAATGAGAGCATTCTTAGTATTTATTCTGGTCACGATGTTTTTTTGGTGCTGCAAAGATAAATCAAAAATTGCCCATTCGGCGATGTACCAAGACGAAGAATTGGAAGTTTACAATCAAGTATTGGACAATTTATTGGACTCCATTAGTTCTAGTGTCAGACAGCAGGACACTGTTAAACAAGTTTTTTACCTAAATGATACTCTAAGTAATTTTGGTAATGAATTTCTAAAAGTAGAACTCGTGGATCTAAAGTTTTCTATTGCAAAAGCTACTCGCGACAGCAGACATAGATTCATTCGAATGGGGGACAGTTTAAAGTTAGAAGACAAGGAGATTTTTACAGAAGAATGGTTGGCTATCTCTAGAGTGTCCATTAATGAAAGCATGAATAAAGGATTTTTTCTACTTAAAATGTGGTGTGGAAAATTGTGTGGAGCTGGTTATAATGTAGAGATTGAGAAAATTAAAGGAAAGTGGCAAATTAAAAAAAGGAGATTGATGTGGGTATCTTAGGAAATTACCACAATTGAAAACTTGCAGTAAGCACGGGAAAGGTATTTCTAAACGAATATATAATAATGATTAAAAGGAGAAAACCGTTTTCAGCTTTACTACTTTCAATAATCCCGGGACTTGGACAGATCTACAATGGACAACTAAGAAAAGGATTAATTTTTCTGATTATTGACTTATTGGTTCCTGTCATATTTGGACTAGCGGGTATTCTTAACAATTTAAATGGACTTGTGATATTAGTTGTGCTTTCGATTTCATTCATTGTATATCGAATGACCGATGGATTTATCCAAGCAAAAAAGCTCATCGACTACGAATTAAAATCATACAATAGATGGTACATTTATTTATTATTCGCAATTGCCTTATCTATAGTTAGGATATTTTTAGACTTTCCCACTTCGACCGGAATTCAGACTTTTAAAATTTCGGGCCCCTCAATGAATTCAACAATGCAACCAGGTGATCGTGTTGTAGCTAATTTAAATTACTATAACAATAATCAAGTTCAACAAGGGGATATTGTGGTCTTCAATTCACCACAGGGAGGAATTTGGACTTTCAGAGTTGTTGGACTACCAAACGACTCAATTGAGATTAAGGATGGAAAAGTTTATGTAAACGGTCAGTTAAACGAATTGACAGTGACAAAAGAATATACACTTGACAACCAGGATGTAATTGAATACCAAGAAAAGATAAACCCAACTAAGACAATAAAGACGCTGAGGGACAAAAAGAATTTAATGCTGGTGGACACGCAGACATTTGAAAAAATAAGAATTCCAGACAATGAATATTTTTTAATGGGTGACAATAGAGATAATGCGTATGACAGCAGATTTATTGGGACAATTAAAAAAGAAAACATCTTAGGACGAGTTATTTATAGTTATTGGGGGAACGCGTCCGACAGAATCAATATTGACTTTAAAAAAGAATAGAGAAAAAAGAACACTAATAAATGGTGCGAGGCTTATACGTAAACGTTAGGCATCTAGGTAACATGCTCTCATGAAGAACTTTTTATTGCACATTTGATATAAACTTACAGGACAGGTAAAGAACCATGAGCATAATCTATATGAAATAGAAGAAAGCGAAGAGTTCTCGGAAGAACAATATCGCAAATGGACTGAAGAAACAAATCGACAATACAAAGAGGAATCAGAGGCAAGAAGAAATCGGGATGTTGAATTTGTTTGGAGTCTTGTTGGTAACATTATTGGAGAGCACCCAGGAGAATAAAGAAATAAAAAGGGGGACGAAACATTTCTCCCCTGGGACAAAAGTCTATTGCTTTCCACCTCAATGGGGAGACGGCTATGAAAAAATATACGTTATAGGTCGGCCGCGACAGACATCAAGATTCATTAAAGTTATTATTAAAAGTGACATGGTGACAAACTGGAGAATTCAAAAAGTATTCTCGAATCGCATCAAACGTGAAATGATCAAAAACAACGGTTGGGATGAAACGGAGGAGTCAAAAAAGAGAATTGAGACATTATTAAAATCAATTTTAGACCACAGAGCAAAGAAATGACACCTCTACTGTCGCATCAAGTTTCCAACTTGGAAAAATATCAATGGTTTTGAATTACTGAAAATTCGAATGATTAAATCTTTAGAAAATATTAAGAGTATCATGAACCGCTATTATCTCAATGAGATTGCAGATAATAACGAGTTACGAGCTTTTTGCAAAGATACTATTCAAGAAAGTGATATAGAGCAATCTTTACAGCTGGCAATAAAGCATGAGGATAAAGACGCTGTTGAAGATATTTTTTATCTTGGATCCGCATTGAACTTGTTTACAGATGCTATTGAACCTTTGCTTGCTATTTTGTTATTGGCGAAATGGCACAATAAACATGAGGACATAGCTCGTCTTTTTCAAAACCACTTAAATAAGAACAACGGTAACACTACTTTTCTGTTAAAAGCTGTTGATAGTATCCCTGAATATTTGAGTGAAGATGATTTTAAATACTCTTACGTTCGGAAAATAATCTATGCCATAGGAGCCCAGCCAGAGCCACATAACATGGAGGCATTGGAAAGCCTTGCAAAATCAGAAGATGAAAAAATACGGGAGCTTGCCTTACATCAGATTGAGAAAAGAAAAAAATCTGGCCGATGGGAAACTACTAAGAATGTTCAATAATCTTTTTAATTTCATCACTTACTGGATAAGGATTTTCAATGGGGAGCATCGATTCCGCTTCCGCTATTTTTTTATCGAGGACCAGTGAATGAATTTGCTTGCATTGCTGAGTTATATCATCAATGGAAACAATCCAATCATTTACATAATGCTGAACACTAATGCCAGTAAGCCCAATTTGTATGCTTCGATAATTTAAGTTTTGCAGATGAATGTCTTTTTCAGGATCCCACTGAATGCGTACTGGAGAATTTTGTAGTTTGGTTTTCCATTCATCATGTGTAGCATAGAGAGAACTGTGAAAATGTGATAAGCAGGAATTGGCCAGTGCCCATTCAAAACCTTCTCGTTTTATTTTAATTGCTAAGATATGTTCCTGGCCTTCTTTTGTAGCCCAACCAGCACGATACATCATCCATAAAAAAGAAGGCTTAATCCAGGTCATTCGTTCCAATTTAAAAGGAGGAAGAAACTTTTGCTTCTTTACAGCAGGTTCAGCAATATCTTTTTTGTAGGCTTGATAAACAGTTATTGTCAGGTTGTCAAAAACTGCCCTGATCTGTTTAGGTGGATGGGGCATTACTTAGATTTATTTAAATATCAGCTATCTTTTCTCCACTTCAATGGAAGACATTATCTCAGTGAAAATTTACGGTACTTTGGGATAAAGAATATAACGGAAGGAATTTTGCTCGATCTAATATCAGATTTTTCAGAGATTACTTTTTCTCATTCATCTTTTCCATCAACTTCTCAAGCAATGCTATTTTCTCACGTTCGCTTTTAATTAAAGCATCGTAAAGTTCAGCGATTTTTTCAATAGGGTTGATGGTGCCGTAGTTAACGTTAGATGACCCATTGAGGATTGCGCCTTCGTAATTATTCTGAATGTAATTATTGATAGTTTCCTCTGAAGCATTTTTAATGTCGGCTGGTGTAACGCCGAGCGCTTTGGCAACACGTTCCAGGGTAATGTCTTCAACCTGTTCACTCTGTTCAATCTTAGAGACTGATTGCAGGCTAATGCCGAGTTGCTCAGCCAATGCTTCCTGTTTCATGCCGCGTTGCTCGCGAAGGCGACTGATCTTTCTTCCTACGTGTGTTGTTTCTGCCATAGTCAAAGATATAAAATCAGAGCATTGTAAAAAATAATTTCGGAGCGGTATTATTCCTGAGCTAGTAAAAAACAAAGGCTACTTTTTGGGTAGCCTTTGTTTTAAATCTATGGTTTAAGCCATGAATCTCGTAATGCCAATTGTTCTGGTGTTGCGTTTTCATTAAAGTTTAAAATGTGTTTACGCGTAAGCTCCACTTTTATCACAGGCGTTGAAAGTTCAACTTCTTTAAGTTCGCCCTTGTCATCCTTGCGAAGTACACCATAACTGAATTTATTGCCTTCAACAAGAAGGGCTTTCTGTTTCGCGATGAACTCTCCAAACTGAGGTCCGAGATCTGGCAATTGCTGACCATTCATTTTTACAAGCACGTCTCCGGTTTTAAAGCCAAGCGCTTTTCCCATTTCGTTGAGATGTTCTTCGTTAGAAATGTACAACATGGGCTTTTCATTTATTGGCTTCACGTTGATATCGCCATTGTTAATGCCAATGCTATAGTCTTTAAATTTTTGTTCAGCGATATAATTCACGCCAACCCAATCCAATACCTGAGCAAAGGGTAGGGGCTCAGCAGCTTTAACATACTTATTAAAAAACTCACCAATTTCAGGATAAGTCATTTTTGTAATTTCATCGAAGAGCTCATCATCTTTAAAGGATGTTTTCTTTCCATATTTTTTAGAAAGATCAAGCATCAGATTTCTCATGCCATATTTTCCATTGGAAAGTTTGCGCAGTTCAAGGTCAAGGCACATGCCTATAAGGGCACCCTTTACATACACGTTATTGTATTGGTCGTGATATTTATCGAGCGTGTATTTACTTAGATCGGTAAATGGCAGATTGTTATCATACTGATCAAGGCCAATCATTTTTTCATTGATCACATCAAGATATTCATCAGGTGTAATAAGTCCGTATTTAACCTGCACGTTGCCGGCAAAGTATTCTGTCACACCTTCATACATCCAGAGGTGTTGCGACATCTTGGGATCATTGAAATCAAAATTTCCAATTTCTTCTGAGTGAATGTTCAGAGGAGAAACGATGTGAAAGAATTCATGAGCTGCAAAATCGCGGAGTTGTTGATTCATCTCATCAATGGTTCTCTCTGGCATAAAATAAAGAGATGAATAGGAGTGTTCCAGAGCGCCGTAGCTCATTACAGGTTTGTCTGTAAAGTAAAATATGAAAGCGTATTTATTAACCGGCAATTGGCCACCGAGATATTCTTTCTGTGCCATAAGCACTTCTTTGATACTGGCTGCAATTTGCTTCGCTGTTATTTTGCTGTTAGGTGAATAAGATCCCACTAACACTTCAGCATTGGCAACTCTAATAACAGCTGTGTCTGCTTTGGCATACATCAATGGCGAATCAACCAATTGATCATAATCTTCAGCTTTATAAATATCAACCTTCTTTGAATCATCAGTCTTTAATTTTTCAAACTTGATAGCCGTAAGCGGACTGCCGGTTTGCTGAGCGATGAGCCCTGTTGATCCGTAGAAATCTACTGGTCTGATAATGTCGAACTCAAACGCAGTTTTTTTCATTCCTTCGAAATAGCCAAAGAATCCACTTGCGTTTAGAATGAAATTCTTTTTGTCTTCTATGTTTGTGCCTGCAGGCCAGAAAATTTCAGGCTCACCAAGTTGTGTGTCGAAGCTGTCTTCAATCCAGTAGGTGATCTTGGCAAGCTTATTGGCGTTTTTGATTTTCCATGAGTTTGTACCTGATTTTTCTACTGGTAGTTCTTTACCTTTTTTATCAAGGGCTTTAAACTCAGACACAAAGCGTCCATAATCTTCAATGGCATACGTGCCTGGAATCATCTTGGGTAAGTTGAAAGTAATTTCTGTTGCTGTTATAGCAGGTGGTTTTAATTCAACCAGAAGTTTATCGTTGTTTACCTGTGTGAGATCAACCAGG
>DATJHZ010000136.1:0-7567 GCA_035493595.1 Cyclobacteriaceae bacterium
TTCGAAAAGCTTGACGTTGACTTTAATCTATACAAATAATAAAATAAGCTAGTCGAAATTCGACGTTGCATATTTCTTCCTGACCTTATCATTCTCTGCGATTTAGCGCTTATCTTGTGAAGCTTATGGATCGTATCAAAAGGTTTCCGGCAACTATCATTCTCATAATTGTCAACATTGCAGTTTTTATTTTATGCTATACTCAGATTCAAACGCTGGACGAGCCTGAATGGTCTGAGAACCTTTTAAGGAATGGCGCACTCTTTAATCCTTTTACACTAGATCAAGAGTGGTACAGAATTTTTACCAGCATGTTTTTACATGGACATCTGCTCCATCTGGCATTGAACATGTTTGCATTGTTTTCAGTTGGGAATGAAGTTGAGCAACAGGTTGGATCGGTTAAGTTCTTGTGGGTTTATTTTCTTTCGGGTATTGCATCAGCCTTGTGTAGTTTGTACTGGAATTTATTCGTTTCCAGTGTAGGCGCTTCAGGTGCCATTTTCGGTCTTTTTGGTTTCTCAATTATTATTAGTTTATACCATACTCGCAAAGCCAAAAATTCAATACTACCAATTCTTTTCAATTTTCTATTTTTTCTGGGCATCAACCTTGTTTTTGGAAAAGCTATGCGTGCGGATAACGCAGCACATTTTGGTGGGTTAATGGGTGGTGTAATTATTGGATCAGCGGGGTTCGTACTTCATTCCTTTAGAAAGATCAGGGTTGAGTATGCTTTGATTCCATTGCTAATGTTAATGTATGTTTTACTGCCTCGCTACCAGGTTAGTTACTACAAATTCTTTCAACAAGTGTTGGCAGCTGAAGACTCGACACAGGTTTTGTTTGGCAAAGAGATAAGCGATCAGCAATTCAGCAAAGAATTAAAGTTTGCAAATACTTTTTGGGATAGTGCCATGGTGAAACTTGATCGTCAAACTGAAATACCACTGGAACTACAACAAGATACATTCATGCTTCGCAGATACATAAGCTTGCACAAGCTTGAGAATGATTATAGAATAAAGATGATCGATCGTGAATCATATATTTATCTGGATAGCATGGAGCATGTTCAGGATTCTATGAAATCATTTTTAGCGATCAACTATCCGTTAAATATAAATCGTAAGCCAGTGAAGACGGTTCAACCTGAGCCTGAAGAACCTGATGCTCCCCGTGAACTTGTTAAAATTTGGTTTGATAAAGATTGGCAGGAAATACCGGGCCCGCCAGCGCCTTATTTCAGACTTGGTTATCGCGATTCTCTTAATCGCTGGCAAGGACGCGTAACGGATTATTACGCCAACGGAGATGTACAAATGAAAGGAACATATAAAGACAGCAAAAAAGATGGTGTGTTTCTATATTACTCTGATCATAAAACATATACTTCTTCTGGCCGATACAAAGATGATCGAAATGTTGGTAAGTGGGAAACATTTCATCGTAATGGAAAACTGGAAAGTGAAGTCTATTATACAGACCGATATTTTTTAAAAAGTCTGTGGGACTCAACTGGCTATCAATGGATCAAAGATGGATCAGGTAAACAAGTTGAATATTATAGCAATGGTGTGGTAGCTAATGAAGGTGAGTATATCGATGGCTATAAAGAAGGACGCTGGTACGGAAGACATCAAAACGGAGAACTGTATTATGAGGAAAACTTTTTTCATGGCAGGTTAATACATGGAAAGTCGCGTAACCTGAAAGGTGAAACATTTGTATACGATGAGAGTAGTCAGTACCCATTACCTGAAGGAGGTTATTCTGCATTGAAAAAGTATTTGCTCTCGGCGACACAAAAATTAAACAGCAATGTAAAAGGTTCTGTACAACTGTCCTTTCGTGTAACAACATCACGAACAATAGTAGATATTGAAGTACAGACAAGTCTTTCAAAAGAACTGGATGAGAAAGCCAAACAGATTCTCTTGAATGGTCCGAGATGGTTACCGGCCAAGCTTCATGGTCAGCAGCCAGAAGAAAGTTATGCGTATATCACGATTCAGTTTTAACAGTTGATAGTAAGTTGTAATTTCAGGAATACTTAAGATCACTGTCATGAGCAAGAAACTTAAACCATCTTCTGATGATTATACCATTGATGATTTTCTGAATGGCAAATCTCAACATACCATTGATCTTTATAATCATTTTGTTAAACAGTTTTCCAGGGTTGGTAAGATTACTATACATCCTGCTAAAACTATGATTGGTATTGCTACGCCTCGAAAGCGAATAGTTTATATAACTCAATTAGGAAAGAATTTTATCCACGCAGTCTTTCCTTTTGATAAGCCATACGATAGCAATCTGTGTTTCCAGAAGATAGCTAAAGTACCAGGTGATGATCAATATAACCATCATTTCAGAATGCTTGAAAAGGAGGATGTGAATGAAGAGGTGATGAAATTTATGAAGCTGGCGTACGAACAGGGTTCGTAAATGAAATAATCACCAACTCCAATATCGACAGAGAAGTACTGATTATCGCAATAATTTTAAGGAACCATTAAAACAGGTAGTTGTAAAGTTCATTTCCGGTTTATGACAAATACGAAATGGAAGGTATGGATTCTCCACGTTGTTGGATCTATTGCTTTCCTGGCGATTCCAATAGCTTTAGCACCTCATCCGCCTGAGCAGGTTAATTATGTTTTTTCTACTCCAACTATTCGCGACCTGATAGCAAACGCGCTGATGTTGTTATTCTTTTACCTTCACTATTATTTTCTGATTTCAAAAGTCTATTTTAAAAAACTATATATTCTTTACGGCCTTATTATTCTTACGGCATTCCTTCTCATTTGTCTATTACCGTCTTTATTAACAGGACACAACCCATGGCAACCTCATGAGATGGGAATAAGAATGACACAAACAATGCAAGGAGGTATGCCCGTCAGGCCGCATGATGCTTCCTTTTTAGAAGAGATCAAGCATCATATCTTTCTCTTTGCTGTTGTGATTCTATTCTCCTTATTACTGATGATCAGAGATCGCCTGTTTCAAAGTGAAAAAGAAAAATACCTGGCCGAAGTCAGTGTACTTAAAGCCCAGATTAATCCACATTTTTTGTTTAACACCATGAATGGAATTTATGCCTTTGCCATTCGTGAAAAAGCATCTGTAACAGCCAGCAGCATTCTTAAACTTTCGGGCATGATGCGCTATGTCGTAACAGAAACCGGAAATGGCTTTATTTCTCTGGAAAAGGAAATCAGCTATATTAATGATTACATAGAGCTTCAGAAGATGAGGCTGGATAAGCGTGTGCACATATCGTATTCAGTTATTGGAGATCTTACAGAACAGAACATTGCACCACTAATTCTTATATCATTCATAGAGAACGCTTTCAAATTTGGTGTTAATCCGGACGAAGATTCAAGTATTAATGTCAGGATTGAAATTCAGGAGAATAATTTAAAGCTCACAGTTGAAAACAATAAAGTAAAAGTCTCCCTTGATCCTTTCATGAAGAGTGGCAAAGGAATTGAGAACACAAAATCCAGATTGCAATTATTGTATCCTGACAAACACTTCTTACTTTTAAATGAAGATGAAAATCACTTTCGTGTACAACTATCCATTCAATTGAAATGATAAAAGCAATTGGAGTTGATGATGAACCTCTTCCATTAGAAATACTGGAAACATATTGCAGTACTGTTGATTTTATATCGCTGGAAAGAACATTCACACAAACCAATGAGGCGAAGAAATATCTTCAGTCTTATCCTGTTGATTTAATCTTTCTCGATATCCACATGCCTTCAATTTCGGGGATAGATTTTTATAAAGACATCGAGCAGAATGTTATGGTGATTTTTACAACAGCTCATAGCCAATATGCTGTCGAAGGGTTTAATCTGAGCGCCATTGATTATCTAATGAAACCATATTCATTGGAGCGTTTTCAAGAGGCAGTGAATAGAGCCAATGAGTATTATAATTATCTGTATACTAAAAGTGAAAGTTCAAATCATATTTTTATTCGTGCCGAATATAGCCTCGTAAAAATTCCGGTAGCTGACATTCTGTATGTAGAAGGTCTGGCAGACTACATTAAAATTCACCTGAAAGAAGGTAAGCCTGTTATAGCACGTATGACTATGAAGACTATCCTTGAGAAACTGCCGCCTGAATTTATCCGCGTTCACCGATCCTTCATTATTCCGCTCAACCGAATTGATGGAGTTCGAAATAAAACCATTACTATGGGTAGTTTAAAAATACCGATAGGCTCAAGCTATCGCGAAGCTTTTAAGAAAGTTTATAAACCTTAATTGTTTCTGCTTGCTTCAATCTCCGATATTTCTTTAGTTTAGCGGAACACATTTTTAATTCTCCACCAGATATTTCGTGGAAATCTTCTTACGACAATACCACCCATCGTTCCCATCAGTCCCGTCATTGATTGAGACATGACCATTAGGTCGGGCTTCAGATTAATGTTAAGTTCATTCTTCCCTGAAATACTTCTTTCTGTTATTTCATAACCGATAAATGAGAATTGCAGAGTATCATCAGGCATTGGATTAATTATTGAAAACTCAAATCTTCCATTAGTATCTGTAGTTGTTTTTTGCGCGGAACCTTTCAGCGTTATAACAACACCAGACATTGTGGTAAATCCCGTGTAATCATAAACTGTTCCTGTTATTTTTTTGATAATCGTGTTAGGTTTTGGCTGGTCATTCATAACCTTGCCTAACATCATGGTTTCATGTTGTGGAGATTTTACCTCTTGCGCCTTAGACTCACGGGAAGGAAGAAACAATAACAAGCTCAATGCAGACATTGGCAACCAGTGAATGGATTTGTTATTATCTGGCCTTAGAGAGTAAGTTTTTAACTGCGCAGGCATAAACTTACCGCAGGTGTTTTCTCGCTCTTTTTTAAAATAGACCTTTAACTCATCTTCACTCCAGGAAGTAAAGTCAATTACTTCTTTCTGGCAGTTAGCGCAGAAACCTCCCTTTGAGGTTGGTACAAAATTATTCCATTTCTCATGGCATGGGGTAGGAATGGAAAGAGATACTGATTTCGACATGAATGACTTTGTTTATACACCTAAGATTCATCAAGCAACTCTTTTCCATAAGCCAATGATTTATTTTTATATGAACCGACCAAATCTTCAAATCATTGAAAACGAGATAATTCGTTCCGTTGCAAAATTTTGCCGGTAAGATTCTGAACTCTATATTTTTAGTATCTTGAACTTTCTAAAGCTGTTTATGCGGGTTTATTTAAGTATAGTTCTTTGCTTCATTGGGATTGGTGCCTTTTCCATGTCAAATACAGACAGCTTGTTAAACCAGCTTAATGTTGCCATTGAAAACCGTGATACATACTTAAAGGAGAAACTCTCACGGATCGAAAAATTAAAATTGGATGCACAACAGCTGAAAGAGGCGGATCGCTTTGACCTATATCTTAAAATATACGATGAGTACAAATCATTTATTTATGATTCAGCTTTTCGTTACGCCAATAAACTTCAGGAGATTGCCTATAAACTGCATGATCCAGCAAAATTAGGATACACAAAAATTAAACTTGGTTTTGTTCTGGTGTCATCAGGCTTATTCAATGAGGCGCTTGACACTTTAAGAACATTAAAATCAAAGTCGCTGCCAGAAAGCATTCGTTCTGAATACTATTATCTCATGGCGAGAACATGTTATGATCTCTGTGATTTTAATCGCGATGATTTCTACAGCGTACGTTATGCAACGCGGGGCCATGCATACATTGACTCAGCACTGGCATTAACACCAAAGCAATCATCTTCATATTTGTTGATGTCTGGATTGAAGGATGTCCGCCAGCGTGACATGGTAAAAGCACAAGCCGACTTTGAATCGATGATCGGAAACTTTAAACTGACAGACGCTGATTTTGCAGTAGCGGCCAGTACACTAAGCTTTATTTATTTCTATACAAACAATAAAGAAAAGTCTGAAGACATGTTGATCATGGCTGCCATTGCCGACATGCGAGCTTCAACAAAAGAAACGTTGGCAACATTGAATCTGGCAGACATGCTTTATAAAAAAGGAGACATAGATGGTGCGTACAAGTATGTTAAGATTGCAATGGAAGATGCCAATTATTATGGAGCGCGACATCGTAAAGTGCAGGTTGCAGCAGTTTACCCAATCATAGAAGGCAAACAACTTAGCCTTGTTGAATCAAGAAGAAAGATTTTATTTTTCTACTCAGCTATTGTTACACTCTTAACGCTTGTTACGATTGCCTTTGCTATTATTATCTACAAGCAGTTTAAAAATCTGAGAGCTGCCAAGAAAATTATTTCAGAAGCGAATGATGTGCTGACAGATACCAACCATCAACTGGTGGATGCTAACAAGATCAAAGAAGAATATGTGTGGTATTATTTCACCACTACAGCCGAATATATTGCCAAGCTCGATGCATTAAAGAAAACACTTGATCTGAAACTCATGACGAAGAAGCTCGATGATCTTCGTTTTGCAGTAGATAGCATCAACATCAAAAAAGAACGCGACGATCTTTATCATAATTTTGATCTGGTTTTTCTTAAACTGTTCCCAGACTTTGTAACGGTGTTCAATTCATTGTTTAAAGAAGAAGACCGGATTGTGTTAAAAGAAGGTCAGTTGCTTAACACCGAATTAAGAATCTTCGCCCTGGTGCGAATGGGTATTCACGATCATGAGAAGATCGCCAAAATTCTTGACTACTCGGTTACAACTATCTACACGTATAAAACCCGCATCCGCAACAAATCAAAGCAACCCAATGACTTTGATAAGCAGATCATGGCGATCCGGGCTATTTGAGTTTGGATGATTTCAATATCGCCTGATTAATCTTGTTAGAAGATCGTACTCTCTGTTCACTGGTTTGTAATGTCGTGTCGTAAATATTTCGTTGTTCATGGATAGTCTGTAGTCGACACGGTAGTATTTATGTTTTTTACCCGGAGTTGACACTCCGGGTTACCATAATGTCATCCCTTCAGGATTTCTCGATAAGACAATTAGCCAGGAATATGCTTTTTGATTAGTGGTCTTTCAGATTGCGCCGAAACATGATCGCTAAGATCATGTTTCGAAACTTCCTTAATCAGAAGCCATCACAAAAGCCGCATGAGGCTTTTGTGATGGCTTCTGATTTTCTACGTGCCCTCCAGTGCTTTTAATCAGTGCATCGCAAACTCGGGCACGAGTTAAATAATTCATTCTGTGCGTTATCGTCAATTGCCAAACGCAGCACCATATCCCATGCATATCTTGATAAAACACTTCTTTTAAGCATAGACATACCTGAGATTTTCAATCTCCATTCAATTAACGAAACATCTGTTTTACAGAACGTTACATATAAATAGACACTTATTTTTTCTAGATTCTGCACAGACAAGTTGAAGTAAGGACTTGCCAGACACTTCCTTTGTCATATCACGCAAACGTTTGATATGCCCTCTTCACTGAAAAACGTAAGCAAAGAATTTTACTAATTAACCCAAACCTAGTATGACAAAACTCTATTGGATTTCAGGCCGATG
>DATJHZ010000137.1:0-6809 GCA_035493595.1 Cyclobacteriaceae bacterium
GATAAACAAACCATTCAGAAACAAAACTTTGGACAAGATCTGCCATTCTTGTTGAACTGGACACCTTCGCTGATAACAACATCAGATGCAGGTACTGGTATCGGTTATACAGGTATGCGAATCCGCGGAAGCGATGCCACTCGTATTAATGTTACAATTAATGGCATTCCTTATAACGACAGTGAATCGCAAGGCACATACTGGGTTGATATTCCAGATGTAGCGTCATCAACGCAGAGCATTCAAATTCAGCGAGGCGTTGGAACGTCAACCAACGGAGGAAGTGCCTTCGGAGCAAGTGTAAATCTGCAAACCAACACACTTGCAAAAGATCCTTATACAGAGTTATACGCATCAGGTGGTTCATTCAACTCACAACGATACACATTAAAAACAGGTACAGGTCTTATTAACAATCACTGGGCCTTTGATGGAAAAATATCCAAAATAAAATCGAACGGTTATGTTGATCGTGCATCATCTGATCTTGATTCATATTATTTCAGTGGAGGTTATTATGGTAAGAAGACTATGATAAAAGCAATTACTTTCGGTGGTAAAGAACAAACATATCAATCGTGGTATGGTGTAGATGCAGAAACAATGAAAATACACAGAACCACAAATTATGCAGGGCAGTACACTGACATGAATGGTGTAACTAAGTATTACGATAACCAGGTCGATAACTACAGGCAAGATCATTACCAACTTCATTTCACGCATCAATTCAATGAGAACTGGAGTACCTCTCTTGCTGGTCATTACACGTACGGTCGTGGATACTATGAGGAGTATCAACCATCAGCTACGCTTGCTGATTATGGATTGAATAATGTCGTTTTAAAAGACACAACAATCACAACAACGGATCTGATAACCAGGAAATGGCTTGACAACAAATTTTATGGCACTACCTATTCATTAAATTATGAAAAAGGAAAAACTCATTTGACTATTGGTGGAGCATGGAACCAATATGGTCATGCTAAACATTATGGTGAAATAATATGGGCTCAATACACAAGCAATGCAGAGATACGTCATCGCTATTACAATGGCGAATCTAAGAAGACAGACTTCAACATATATGCTAAATTAAATTATGAGATTGGTGAATTCTTAAATGCATATGTTGATCTTCAGTATCGAAGAGTAGATTATAAAAGTGCAGGTATTGAAGATGGTCTTGTTCCCTATGATATAAACTCAACGTTCAATTTCTTTAATCCTAAGGCAGGATTGAGTTACACCTTGTCGGAGAAAGACGTTCTCTATTCTTCTTATGCTGTTGCCAATCGCGAACCTAATCGCACTGATTATCTTGACAATGAAATTAAACCTAAACCAGAACGACTCGGAAATTTAGAATTTGGATGGAGAAGAAATACATCGCACTATAAATTAGAAACCAATTATTACCTGATGAATTATAAAGATCAACTTGTACTTACAGGTAAACTGGACAACGTCGGCAATCCTATTCGGGCTAACGTAGGTAAGAGCTATCGCACAGGTGTTGAAATCTCAGGGGCAGTTCAGCTTTCTGCTAAATGGGGTCTGGGCATTAACGTAACTCGCAGTATAAATAGAAATCAGGATTATGCTTACGATCAATCTGATGTTACACTAAAAAAGAACACTGCCATTATCCTTTCTCCTGACTGGATAAGCGGAAGCCAGTTAACCTGGAGTGCATTCAAAAATTTTCAGGCTACCTGGCTGTCAAAGTTTGTTAGCAAGCAATATCTAGATAACACCCAAAATAATAATCTGAAGCTTGATCCGTATTTTATAAATGACTTGCGTTTCAGCTATCATGTTTATCCAAAAGGTATTAAGGATATTGGCATAAGCTTTTTATTGAATAATATTTTTGATGTGAAATATTCTTCAAATGGTGCTGTATATGGTGCTACACCATATTATTATCCACAAGCTGGACGCAATTTCATGGCTATGCTTGCATTAAAATTCTAGGAAGGGCATCTGCCATTCATCAAAAAAGTACCCGGAGATTCCTTGAATCTATCCGGGTATTTTTTATTTCTGTAAGTTTAAAGCTGGCATTTCACGGAATAGTAACAACCTGCTTGTTATTTTTGCCGTGTACCCTACAGCATGCTTACAGAAAAAGGTAAAAATCTACTTGCGTCAATTCTCAAACTTACACGGTTTGGTAATCTGCTTATCATTGTGCTGGCGCAGTATTTTACAGCGGGTTTTTTAGTTATTCAATGGCGCGACCTGATTTTTAATTTCCATTTCTTTCTGCTTTGTTCTTCTACTGTTCTCATTGCTGCTGCCGGTTATATTATAAATGATTATTATGATGTAAAGATTGACTTTGTAAACAAGCCCGATCGTGTTGTGATTGGCAAAAGCATTACCCGCAGATTTGCCATTCTATATCATGTTATCTTTTCATCACTTGGTATTTTAATAGGACTTTATTTATCGTGGAGAGTGGCAGCGGTAAATGTTTTCTCTGTCTTTCTGCTGTGGTTGTATTCAAATAATTTAAAACGTCAACCTTTTATTGGTAATCTGTCAGTAGCATTTCTTACCGGTCTTTCTATTTATGTGGTTGAGGTATTTTTCAGAACCGGAAACTCGTTTGTTATTATCTACGCTAGCTTTTCTTTCTTCATGACGCTGGTGCGTGAAATCATCAAAGACATGGAGGATCTTAAAGGCGACAATATTTTTGGCTGCCGTACATTACCCATTGTTTGGGGCGTACGCAAAACGAAGATGATCATCTACGGCATTCTGGCAATACTTGCTTCTACCGTATTATTGTTGAATGAATTTTATACCCGATTACCGATCCATTATTTTATTCTTTTTCTGTTTGTACCCCTTATCTGGCTCTTGACAAGACTCATCCGGGCAGACACTACAAAAGATTATGCATGGCTCAGCAACTTTTGTAAGATCATTATGCTGCTGGGTATTTTGAGTATGGCATTTGTTTGACTTTCTTTGCGGCTTGATGAGAAAGTTCAACGTAGCCATTTTTGCGTCCGGTAGCGGCTCAAATGCAGAGCAGATTTTTACCCATTTTAAGAATCACCCTTCCATTACTGTTTCCGTGCTTCTGAGCAATAATGCTCAGGCCTTTGTATTGGAGCGTGCTCATAAATTTAACATCCCTACAAAAGTTTTTACGAAGCAGCAATTCCGCGAATCAGAAATTGTTTTAGAATGGCTTCGTGATGCAGACATCACACATGTTGTACTTGCCGGATTTCTCTGGCTTGTACCCGATTATCTTATTAAGGCTTTCCCAAATAAAATAATCAATATCCATCCGGCGCTGTTACCGAAGTTTGGTGGCGCTGGTATGTATGGTATGAAAGTTCACCAGGCCATTAAAGATAAAGGTGAATCAGAAACTGGAATCACCATTCATGAAGTGAACGAACATTACGATGAAGGAAAGATTCTGTTTCAGGCTTCATGTAAAGTAGAACCACACGATACACCAGAACAGATAGCAAACAAAGTACATCAGCTGGAGTATGCACACTATCCTACTGTGATAGAAAAATGGATCAGCAGTTTACAATAGCTGACGCAAAGAAGTTATTGAAATTTTGATACGATCATGAAAGATATGACTCCCATGTTCATGTCTTATTTCTTCTCTCGAACTATCCATTCAAACTCAGGCGATCTTGGAAATGTTTCAAAAATATTTTTGATGAACTCATTTGGCACGGCCATTTTTCTGAGATTCATATCAATCCATGCTCCGTCAATGGTGATGATTGCAGCCACTGTGCCATCAGCTTTGACAAGGTTATGACGTAAGCTCCATCTGCCATAATCTGCTGTTGTCTTTAACAGCTCTACATCAATTGTAACATTATCT
The DNA here is from genome assembly GCA_035493595.1 of Cyclobacteriaceae bacterium. GTDB lineage: Bacteria > Bacteroidota > Bacteroidia > Cytophagales > Cyclobacteriaceae > DATCRE01. Next base: position 3,878 of record DATJHZ010000137.1, read on the forward strand.
TCAAGTTTGATCTCGCGTCTGAAAACAGCTTCTTCACGAAGCAGAATCGGACCAATATGAAATTCTTCCAGCTTTTGTGTTGACAAGCCTCGCTCGCTTAAAAACTTCATCCGCATCGCAGCACCATAGTCATAGTAGACAGAGTGACGAAGATGTCTGTTGGCATCAATGTCAGACCAGCGAATCTGAAGAGGCATCGTGAATTTTTCCATTGTCTTAACAAAATTGTGTTTTCAAAAATAGATTAAATCCTGACAACCTGATTAGGAAACAACACATCATCAGTTGAGAAATATGTGCTAATTGAAAATCAAGACGAGAAATTCTAAAATCTATTCTGGTATTGTCTAATCCATCTTTTCTCAAACCTTAAAAGTCAGGTATCTTAAAATTCTGATGTAGCGCACTCAGCTCACTGATGTAAATATATTTTTCAGGTTGATGAGTTTTTGATGTACTCCCTAATTGCTGACGGGAGTACTTAATATCGATTTTAGTACAATAACAATCGATTGAAACAACTAAACGACCAAACCTATGAAAACAATTAAACTGGGATTATTAATCTTTTTTAGCATGCTCAGCGCCATGGCTGTCCAGGCACAGAACTGGCAGCTTGTTTGGGCTGATGAGTTTACAAATGGCATTAGTTCGGACTGGGTTTTTGAAACAGGCACAGGCTCTGGTGGCTGGGGAAATAATGAGCAGGAATATTATCGCCAGCAGAATGCGACAGTATCAAACGGTCAGCTTGTTATTACGGCCAAACATGAATCTTATGGAGGCATGAACTATACTTCTGCCCGAATGAAAACACAGGGGAAAAAATCATGGAGATATGGTAAGATAGAAGCGCGTATTGCTATGCCATCTTTTCAAGGTATCTGGCCTGCTTTCTGGATGCTGGGTGATAACATTGGTTCTGTAGGCTGGCCTGCATGTGGCGAGTTAGATATTATGGAACACATTAACACCGGTGGTACTGTCTATGGAACCGCGCACTGGTCAGACAACAATAATGCTTATGCGAGTTATGGCGGCAACACTACAACAACAGTTACATCATTTCATAGTTACTCTATTGAATGGGATGCTTCTTTTGTCCGTTGGTTTGTAGATGGTGTGAAATATCACGAGATAAATATTGCTAATGGTGTTAATGGAACGAGTGAGTTTCAGAATAACTTTTTCATCTTATTGAATCTTGCTGTCGGAGGAAACTGGCCGGGCTTCACCATTGACAACAACGCATTTCCTGCCAACATGTATGTAGACTATGTACGCGTGTATCAGGATGCAGGTACTGCATTTACTAAACTGGTACAAGCAGAAAGTTATAGCTCTATGCTGGGTGTACAAACCGAAACAACTACTGATACCGGAGGAGGTTTAGATGTTGGATGGATTGATACAAATGACTGGATGGCATACAACAGTATAACAGTACCAACAACAGGTTCATATTTGCTGGAGTATCGTGTAGCCAGTGTTGGCGGAGGTACGCTTTCGGCAGATTTAAATGCAGGCTCTACTGTATTAGGCACGGTGGCAATTCCAGCAACGGGTGGCTGGCAAAACTGGACAACTGTTTCGAAGACTGTTACGCTTAATGCAGGTACTTACAACTTTGGAATCTTTGCAGCTGCCGGTGGATGGAATTTAAACTGGTGGCGTATTACAAAACAAGGTACGGGCAGATTAAGTACACCAGAAGAAACTGCCGCACTTAAAGAAGAATCCAGATTTGATATTTATCCAAACCCTGCGACAACTGAGCTGAATATAATTTCAAGTGAAGAAGCACAGAAGAAAATCAGAATCATGGGTAGCAATGGTGCCGAAGTATTTAACGGCCGTGCATTTAATGGTAAGATTGATATATCAAATTTACCGGGCGGCATGTATATCATTCATGCAGTTGATAATGGCAAATCTTTCAATAAGAAATTTCTAAAGAAATAAATAATACTTAACCTAGACTGAATCAAAACCAAACCAAACTGAAAAGGCTGTCTCACAAGGACAGCTTTTTTAGTTACTCTCATCAAAGAGATTTCAATTCCATTTGAATATTGATCTTAGCCTGCTGTTCGAATTTTGAATAGAAATATTCTGTTTTAAAAATTCTCTCCATGTCCAGAAAATGCTTTAATACTTTTTTTCTACCGGGATTATAAATTAAGTCGGGATAAATAGAATATTCTTTCCTTACGTTTTTATAGTATTCTGAATACGTATTCCAATCTTGCCCTAAGACGGAGAGGTCTGCATCTGTAAAGTAGTCTGTATCTGCATCAGAATTATCAAGATGTTTTTTAGTTGCCAGAATTTGTTCTTTACAGTTTTTGATGATTGACTCAGGAACAGAAACTTGTTTCATTCCTTGACGCAGCAACTTGCGCACTTTTCTCTTCATTATCTGATTTCAATGAATTGTAAATAATGTCATGATAATAGAGTGAAAATAATATCGTATCCCAATTTTTGATTTCACTTTTTAAGGGTACTAACTGAAGAAGTAAGTTATCAAGATGCTGTAAGGTGTGATAATGTCTTTTTTTGTTTGAATAGCTGATCTCAATCTCAGACCATAAATCGATAATCAAATTATCATTGCTTGAATATTTTGTTAAAAGATTGATGTAAGTTTCTTTAAGCATAGTTGCAGTAAAACCAATTAGCAAGTATACGTCTTTAATCCTGGAAAAGATTTATATTTGATTATACACTAAAATTCCTCTCATATGAAACTCCACCTCATTCCCGTCATTCTATTATTGTTTGTTTTTCAACAATGCTCCCAGGATGAAGCTCCTGCTACTGAAAAGACAAAAGTTACCTTCAGTTTATCTTCATCAGATCTATCCTCAGGCAGGTCAAAATCTTATAGCCTTGATGACGTTACAACAGTTGTTGCAAATCTTCAATCAGG
>DATJHZ010000138.1:0-17512 GCA_035493595.1 Cyclobacteriaceae bacterium
GGAGGTCTGACAACATTAACAGTTGTAGACTTCGTAGCAACGCACGAAGACTTGCTTGTATTGACAGCTGTCAACGTAACGTACTTCAGCCCTGGTGAATTGTAGTCAACAGAAATAGTAGCATTAGCTCCTGAGTAAACGCCGGGTGTAGCGTCATTCAAATCACCAAACGTCCAGCTATAAGCAACATTAGGATCGATAAGGTTTGTAGAAGATGTATTAGTAAACGCTACGGTAGCAAAACCACTAAACTCTTTAGTCTGAAGGTAAGTGAACGCCGCATTCACCTCTTTGTAGACCTGCATGATAAATGTCGCTTCTGCCGGGCAATATGGATTGATGCCTTTATATCTTACTTCGATTGCCTTCGGATTATCAAGCGTAGTATTAACAAAGGTGTACTTAAACGGATCGTTGCCTACCGTAGTACCTTGCAACACGTCATCAACATACCATTCGCTTGTTACAGCGCCAACGGATTGATTGTTAAACTGAATTTCTTCACCACTGCAAACTTCCAGTTTCTCTGGTGAGATGCTGGGTTGTACTGTTGGATTTACGCTGATATTTTTTGTAACAGGATTTGCTTCGCACGCAATAGATCCATTGTCGGCTGAAGCTTTCAACTGAACAGGATAATTAAACACTGTGCTTGGCGAAGCATTTTTGAATTTATGTCTTTGCTCCTGATTCAATAACGCAACGGCACTGGGATTTACAACAACACTTTCGCCATCGCCCCAGATCCAGGTGTATGTAACATTTGGATCAACATCCCAATGGAATACAAATTCTTCACCACTGCATTTTGTCAACGGCAGGTCTATTGTAAAATCAGCACTCACCTCCAGTACCTGAACAGTATGAGAAACTGAAAGCGTAGCCGCACATGTATTTACATCTTCAACCCGCGTAAGTGTATAGGTTGTATTCTCAGTAAGACCAGGTATTCCAATAGCTGTGAAAGCGGAGCCAATCACTCCGTTGTATACATTTCCTTTATCATCCTGGTAATCAAATTTAAAAGGTCCATTAGATGTAAAATTAAAATTCAGTTTAGCGTCAGCATCCTTAGCGCAGATTTGACCCGGCACTGAAAAATCGCCCGTAGGCAATGCAAGCGCTGTAACTTTTACGCTTGATGTAAATTGAGGAGCACATGAGCCAATGGTAACTTTCCTTCTGTAATATGTACTGACGGAGACAACGCCCGGATCGTAAACAATATCGGTTGCTAATGCCAAGTCCGTAATAGATGTTGGATTTACAAAATTATCAGGTGATGATTGCCATTGAAACAGGTATGTGCCTGAGACTCCTCCCGATGGGGAATTCAAATTTGCTAATGTAACCGTTGAAGAGCCTGCGCAAACAGATTGAAAGCCACCAATTGCTCCTGGAAAAAACGGAGTTACCGTAAATGAAACATTAGCCTGATTATCACACAAGCCATTGCTTACCACAACTTCCAAATGTGTTGCACTTGAAACCGTGTAACCTACCGGGTTGATCGCACTTGCATGTGATGGATCATCATACCAGGTAAATGTAACACCTGGTACGCTGCTAATAGAAGGCTCAAGCAGAGTGAGATTTTGTACAGAAGTTGCTGAATTATTATCATCAGCACAAACCACTGGAAATAATGAATTGGCTTCCGGCTTTTGATTTACATGAACCGATACTGCGTTTGAAAGAGGCGAAACACATCCGCCTGATGTTTTTTCCTGAGCACGAACATTTCCATCCGTACTTCCCCAAAGAACATGAATGGTACTGGCTGTATTATCGCCAATGATAAAAGCATCAGAAGGAAGTTGCCAGCTATATGTTGACGTTGGATCAGGTGATTGTACAGAGTACGTTGCTCCTTGTTGATTCGTACAGACCTGGAGATCGCCCGTTACAACGGGACCTGTACTGGCCGGTGCATCAACAATAACATTTACTGATTGAATGCCACCACCACAGCTTCCATTTTTAAACTCCTGAACATTAATAGCAGAAAGAGCCTGCGCTGTCTTAAATCGAAGCAGCACGTAAAAATTTGGTGTACCTCCACCAACAATTTCAAATTGTGATGGCACTGTCCATGTAAATGTAGAGCCTGGATTTGCTGTTGGATCTACATGAAGCACTACAATATCTTCGCTGGCGCAAAACCTTAACGTAGGCGGAGCTACAGTTCCATTCGCGAGTAGAATTGGATTGTCGTCAGGCCTTGTTGTAATACCCAATGAAATGCTTGCTTCATTGATACAACCTGTTGTAGTATTCTGAACCTGCGCTATGAGAGAGGCTGAACCCACATAACTAAAAGCTCCTATCTGACCTGCAGTAAGCTGCACGGGCACTCCCGAAGAATTATCAAACCATTTAATAACATTTACTACGGGGTTGGAGCTTACAATCTTATCGTTAAAATCAAGCGCCAGATTTACAGATGGGCTTTGATTATTTCTTTTCACCGTCTCGCAATAATTTCCGGATTGATCTACAGCTAAAGGCAAGCTATAAACTGTAAAAATAATATCACGATCCTGCGAACAGGTTGTAGCCGTATTCTCAACTCTTACATATAACTTGAGGTTATTGGTAATGGTAAAGCTGGTGACAGCATTGGTCTTGGCTGCATCTGAATACCAGGTAACTGTTCTGTTAGCAGACCCAACAATACCTGTTACCATATCATTGTAATCAGACAATAAAACATTTGTTACATGCCCTGAACCTTCAGAATCTTCACATAATGGTGGTACACTGTTATTGACGATAGGTCTTGCAGATCGGTTAATATTATAATCAGCAGTCTGATCCGGGCAGGCGCCAAAGGCACTTGACACTGTCCAGGTTACTACTGTTCCACCAAGACCCAGATTAGATACGGTAGTTGAAGCTGTATTGATTGGTATTATTGTTACCGGACTTGTTGAAGACCACTGTCCCGAGCCCCCCTTATCTACAGGATTAGCAGTAAGCATAATGGTTGGATCGCAAATATTAAAAGGTGTTGGCTGTTGTGCAGGTGCACTTGGTTTTTTATCAAATGTCACTTTTATATCGTCGGACACGGTACATACTCCATCCGTTACTTCCCATTTAAAAATGTAATCACCTTGTGTATCTACCGTTACGGTTGCTGAAGGATCTGTAGTCGATGAAAGAAGAGCAGACGCCAATGCTGATGGTTTACTGACAATACTCCATTGTCCTGTACCTGATGAAGGTGTATTAGCTCCTAATGATAGAGAAGTTAACTGATCACAAACAGGTTGATCTGCTCCGGCAATAGCCGTTACTGTTGGTGTTAGATTTGTAATGGTAACGGGAACCTTAATGCTTTCGCAAGCCGTACCTGTTGTTTCATGGTAGCTTGCCCATACTTTATAAACACCTGGTGTCGATGGGTTAGGACTTCCTGCTTCAGTAAATAATAGAAATGGAGAAGTTGAAGATTTAATGACAGAACCTGCTGCATCAACAGGCCCGGATGTATCATTAAAATACCAGGTAACAATACTCCCCACTGGAGGACTGGAGATATAAAAACCATCAGTCGAGGTAATAGATCCGCACTCAGTAACATTTTGCGCTACAGGTGCAGTAGGTTGATCAACAATTACAATTCTGGCAGTTTCTGTAACAGGTGCAGTTGCAGGATATGGATTGCAAGTATTCCAATATTCCATAGTAATTACAAACTCCTCACCTGCCTGAGCATCGGCGGGTACTGTTATTGGAAGCGTTTCTGTTGAAAAGATAGGTGAGTTAGATGGAACTACGGATAAATTAGTAATAACTGCTGCCTGAAGAGGGTATGGTTGTACAATGCCTCCTACTTTCACACCCGTTGCTGAAGTAATTGTATTGGTAGTTCCATACGTAAACCGTCTCCATCGTTGTCCTGAATTATCAGGGTTTGATTCTAATGGGCCACAGTTTAAGTTGCTTCGGTCTTTGAAGATCACTGTTGCAGATGATCCTTTGCATACATTGTAAACATTAACAAAGGGCGAGGTTTTGGTTGTGAGTTTTAGTATCCCCGAATTTTCTGTATCAACATTCCAGCGAACAAATGTTGGCGATGAACCGAAATTTGTAGAACATACTACGTTATTGACAATGAGTGTAATGGTTGGAATATATTCACAACTTACGGTAGAGCCTGTGGTAGGATATAAATGTTTGACACCTGTGATTTCCCAGTCGTTAGGTCCTATCTGTAATGGAGCGATAGGGTCGCCAGTTCCATCTCCCCAATTAACGATGAAAGAAACGTTGTCTCCGGCAGCAACCTTACCTGCGCTAATTTTAATTTCGGCTCCGGCAGTGGGATCTCCTAAATTACTCTGAGCAAAATCGACATTGGCGCATCGATAACCTGGAGATGTACTAATCGCGCCTCCGGTTGGCCCTGAACCTGTAGTTCCTAAACAGCCTTGAGCAAACGAAGATATAACTGTGCTGAAGGAAACAATTCCCCAAACAATCAAAAATACTCCGAATCGCAGGTTTAGTAGAAGTTTAAGCATCCTTCCGGATTTTCAAACCTCCAAGTTAATAAGCTTAACCAGTTCACGTCAAGGTTTAGCCATAATTATAGAAATATTAACTAATTAAGAGTCAATTATTAACGAAAGGATAATTGCGATACAGAATTAAGGAAAGATGAAGCAGTAAAATCAAATGAGTACACAGGCTTACAGTGAGCGATTGTCAATTTGCAGAAATCAGGTCAAAATACTTTTAATCGCTTAATAAACCACATCTAAAATGCAAGCACTACTTTTGAAATTCGCTCTTGAACTTTAAACCGATAAGTCTACCTTTGTGCCCGGTTCTTTCAGGCTGCTAAATTTTTTTATGTCTTCTACTGCCAAATACATTTTCGTAACCGGGGGGGTAACATCATCGCTGGGTAAGGGTATCATCGCTGCATCTTTGGCAAAACTGCTTCAGGCGCGTGGTTTTAACGTCACTATCCAGAAATTCGATCCCTATATTAATATTGATCCGGGAACATTAAATCCCTACGAACATGGCGAATGCTATGTTACGGACGACGGCGCGGAGACCGATCTGGATTTGGGTCATTACGAGCGTTTCCTGAATGTGCCCACCTCAAGATTGAACAACATCACAACAGGTAGAATCTACAATAACGTTATTACTAAAGAACGTAAAGGAGAATACCTCGGCAAAACCGTTCAGGTGGTGCCTCACATTACAGATGAAATCAAACGAAACATCTATCAACTGGGTGAAACCGGGCAATATGATTTTATCATTACTGAAATTGGTGGTTGTGTAGGCGATATTGAATCACTCCCTTTTATAGAAGCGGTTCGCCAGGTAAAGTGGGATTTGGGTCCGACTAACTCATTAGTTATTCACCTCACCCTCATTCCTTATCTTAATGCTGCCAAAGAACTTAAAACCAAGCCTACTCAACATTCTGTAAAAGAATTGCTGGAGGCTGGGATCCAGCCAGACATTTTGGTTTGCCGTACTGAGATGCCATTGCCAATGGAAATCCGCAAAAAGCTATCGCTATTCTGTAACGTGAATCTGAATTCAGTTATCGAAGCTATGGATGCTGATACCATCTACGATGTTCCGCTTCTCATGAAAAAGGAAAAGCTTGATGAACGCGTACTGGCCAAACTAAAAGTACAATCTAAAGAAGAACCAGATCTCGATCAGTGGAAGACCTTTTTAGGTAAACTCAAAAATCCTCTTGAAGAAGTTAATATTGGTATCGTAGGTAAATATGTTTCATTACCCGATGCTTACAAATCAATAGCAGAAGCTTTTGTACATGCCGGTGCAGAAAATGATTGCAAGGTAAAATTGAAATGGATCTCATCTGAAGATATTAATAAAGAGACTGTAGAATCAATTCTTGCCGGATTGCACGGTGTATTGGTTGCTCCCGGCTTTGGAGAACGCGGCATGGAAGGCAAGATCGAAGCTATCCGTTATGTACGCGAAAACAAAATTCCATTCTTCGGTATTTGCTTAGGTATGCAATGTGCTGTAATTGAATTTGCACGCAATGTACTTCATCTTGCTGATGCGAGTTCAACAGAGCTCAATCCAAAAAGCAAACATCCTGTTATCGACATGATGGAAGAGCAGAAGAAGATTACAATAAAAGGAGGAACGATGCGTCTTGGTGCCTATGCCTGCAAGTTTAAAAAAGGCAGCAAAGCCCAGACCGTTTATGGAGAGTCTCTGATACAGGAGCGGCACAGACATCGTTATGAATTTAACAATAAGTTTCTTGAGCAGATTGAAGAAGCAGGTCTTAAGCCCGTTGGAATAAATCCAGATTCAAGTCTTGTAGAGGTTGTTGAGTTGAAAGATCACCCGTGGTTTATTGGTGTGCAATATCATCCTGAACTAAAGAGTACCGTATTAAATCCTCATCCTCTCTTTGTGAAGTTTGTAGAGGCGTCTATAAACCATAAAAAAGTTAGTTCGTAATTATAAGACATTAATAGAGACAAATCACTTATTACATATTTATAGATCATGGATAGAAATTCGGCCATTGGCCTGACGTTGATTGCAGCATTATTGTTGGGATATTTTTACTTCTTCTCCCCTACATCACAAGCACCAAAGCAAAATCCCGTTAAAACCGAGGCTCAGGCCAAACCAGATTCACTTGCTCCAACCGTAATTCGTACAGAATCAGACAGCGCGTTGCAATTGAAGTATGGAAATCTCTCAGCTTTTGCTAAAGGAGAAGAGACAAATACTACCATTGAAACCAATGATTTAAAAGTAATCTTTTCTAATAAAGGTGGTCTTATTAAAGAGCTCGAGTTAAAACAATACAAGACCTACCAAAAAGGACCATTAAAACTGATTACTCCAAACTCAACTACATTCAATTTATTGAGTCAGTATCAGGGTAAAGAAATAGATTTATACAGTTTGTATTATACCGCTTCTCAATCTAAGAAAGGCGACACTACAGTTCTCTCCTACTCTATTAAATTAGATGATGGAACAGATCTGGTTCAAACATACTCGATCCCAACCTCTGGATATGAAATTGGTTACAGCATCAGCAGCAAAGGATTAAGCAGTCAACTCACCGGAGACAACCTCACGTTCAAATGGCTTGATATTATTCTGCCAACAGAAAAGAACCTGGCTGATACCCGAAAAAACACAACCGTTACATACTACTCTGAAAAAGATGGTTTCAACAAACTAAGTGAAGCTTCAACCAGTGCAGAGATTGAAACTTTTGCCGCACCGTTAAAGTGGGTAACAGTAAAAGAAAAATTCTTCCTTACATCATTCATTGCAAAAAACAATTTCGCAGGTGGTGAAGTAAGATCCGCAGTAAATGTAGCTGATAGCTCCGTTGTAAAACGCGCAGACGTTAAGCTGCTTATACCAAAGAGTTCACTTGCTGACGGGAAAGCTGATTTCAAATTCTATGCTGGTCCTAACAACTACAAAACACTATCATCTGTAACAGAAAAATTTGAGAAGAATGTTTACCTGGGCTGGCCTCCTGTTTACTGGATTAACAAGTTCGCCATCTTCCCGGTATTTCATTTCCTTACCAAGTACATCAGTAACTATGGATTGATCATTATCATTCTTGTTATCCTTTTAAAATTGGTATTGGCTCCGTTATCATACAAGTCGTACCTGAGCATGGCCAAGATGAAAGTGTTGAAGCCTGAGCTTGACGAGATTAAAGAGCGTGTTGGTGATGACATGACCAAAGTTCAACAGGAACAAATGAAGTTGTATCAGCAAGTTGGTGTTAACCCGATTAGCGGTTGTATACCAGTGTTGTTACAAATGCCAATCCTGTTCGCTATGTTCTATTTGTTCCCGGCAAGTATTGAACTAAGACAGCAATCATTACTGTGGGCAGAAGATTTATCTACTTATGATTCACTTATAAGCTTCTCGTATGCATTGCCGATCATTGGTAATCACATCAGTATCTTCACCGTGTTAATGACCGCTGCAACGCTGATCTCAACCTGGCAGAACAACCAGCTGTCATCCGTTACAGGTCCTATGAAATCCATGTCGTATGTCATGCCATTGATCTTCTTCTTTGTATTGAACGATTTTTCATCCGGATTAACCTTCTACTACTTCATTTCAACGGTAGTAACGTTTGGTCAGCAGGCTATCATCCGTCGTTTTGTTGATGATAACAAGATCAAAATTATCATGGAAGAGAACCGGAAAAAGATAGCAGCTGGAGGTACAGGAACGAAGTCAAAATTCATGAATAAGCTTCAGGAAGCCATGAAAGCCAGCGAGGAAGCTCGTAAAAAGGCTGACGAAGAACGTAAAAAGAGAAAAAAATAATACACATCTAAATGTGCAAGGATTGTGGATAAACCGTTCCACGACGTTCCACGCCCATATCTATTTTCAATTATATTTGTGGCCCCGGGTTATAATCCCGGGGCTATTTTTTTAATACAATAAGAATGGGAAAAATTATTGCAATAGCTAACCAGAAAGGTGGCGTAGGAAAAACAACCACTGCAATTAACCTTGCAGCAAGTTTGGCTGTATTAGAATGCAAAACTCTTCTGGTAGATGCCGATCCACAGGCAAACTCTACGTCTGGCTTGGGAATGAATCCAAAAGAAGTTGAATCAGGAATTTACGAATGCATGGTTGATGGCGTAAACCCACACGATGCTATTGTAAAAAATGATCTCAAGTATCTGGATATTCTTCCTTCACACATTGACCTTGTAGGTGCTGAAGTTGAAATGGTAAGCATTGAGCGTCGCGAAGAAAAGATGCGCGATGCGCTTGCGAAAATAAAGGACAACTATGATTTCATTATCATAGACTGTTCGCCATCGCTGGGCCTCATCACCATCAATGCTTTAACAGCAGCCGACGCACTGATCATACCTGTACAATGCGAATATTTTGCCTTGGAAGGTTTGGGTAAGCTCCTGAATACAATTAAAATCATCCAAACCAGGCTTAACCCTAAATTGGAAATTGAAGGTATCCTTTTAACGTTATATGATGCACGTACCAGCCTGGGCAACCAGGTTGTTGAAGAAGTACGCACGCATTTTCAAAAAATGACGTTTAAAACTATTATTCCTCGTAATGTGAAATTAAGTGAGTCGCCCAGCTTTGGCCTTCCTGCCATTGTGCATGATGCTGAAAGTAAAGGAGCGATTAGTTATCTGAATCTGGCGCATGAAATTTTGGATAAAAACGGAATGTCGAAATGAGTAAGAAGAAAGCATTGGGCAGAGGGCTAAGCGCACTCTTAAGCGATAATTCAACAGACGACCGATTGGAGTCTGACATTGTAGGCGTTGTTAATACTGTAACAACACCTCCTGAAACAACATCATCACCTTCAAGTGGTATCCAGGAAATTCCGATTGAAGAGATTGAAGTAAATCCGTTTCAACCGCGAACACATTTCGATCAGGATGCTCTTTTAGAGTTGGCAGAATCTATTAAGGTTCATGGCATCATCCAGCCAATCACTGTAAGAAGATTAGCCGATCATCAGTATCAATTAATCTCTGGTGAAAGACGTTTCCAGGCTTCGAAACTTGCTGACTTAAAAGCAATTCCGGCTTATATCCGTTCTGCTGATGATCAGCAGATGCTTGAAATGGCATTGATTGAAAACATTCAGCGCGAAAACCTGAATGCCATAGAAATTTCACTAAGCTATCAACGTTTAATCACAGAGTGTAATCTTAAACAAGACGAACTGGGTGAACGTGTTGGCAAAAACAGAGCTACCGTAACAAACTACCTTCGTTTGCTCAAGCTTCCACCCGATATTCAGATTGCCGTACGTGATAACAAATTGAGCATGGGCCATGCACGTGCCATCATTAACGTTGAAAATCAGGAAGAGCAACTTTATATCTTTAAGAAAACCATTTCTGAAGAGCTATCAGTAAGAAAAGTTGAAGAACTGGTACGTGAACTCTCAGCAAAAACTCAGGGTAATACTACAACAACCAGTGCTCCGACACAGACAAGTTCAGCATCCAGAGAAGTAATTCAGATTCAATCCAGGCTTTCTTCACACTTTGGCACTCGTGTTGTAGTAAAGAGTGATGGAAAAAAAGGTGAAATTAAAATTCCATTTTTGTCTGTTGAAGACTTAAATAGAATTTTGGACATCTTTCATATGCAATGATAAGACTACTGACATTACTTTTTATTTGTGTTGCCACGGGCTGCCTGGCGCAAGAAATCCCATCCGATTCTTTAAAGAACGACACGAAGAGCGATCCGCGTGGCCAACTAATCATTGACAAAAGCAAAGACACGCTTTTAATAAAATCGTATGCCGCGCGCTACAACCCGCGCAAAGCGCTTCTTTTTGCTGCTGTTTTTCCGGGGGCGGGTCAGATTTATACAAAAAAATATTGGAAGCTCCCGTTGGTTTGGGGCGGCCTCGGCGCTACAGCCTATAGCATTAACTTCTACGAGAATCTATATACCAAATACAAGTCATACTTATTTGATACACTGAACGGTAAAACAACGCCCTATTCAGAAGACGTACTTCGCACAGCCATTAATAAAGTGCGCAGGCAGCGAGATTTTATGATCATCATCATGGGTCTGGTGTATGTACTTCAAATGGTAGATGCCCACGTTGATGCCCACTTAAAAGAGTTTGACCTCAATCCCGATCTTCACGTCAAGCTTCAGCCTATGTTTGAAAACGACCAGCAATTAGGCCGGCAAACCGGGTTTTCTCTCAATATCCGTTTCTAACATCTCTTAAAAATTCAATTTAAGTCCGTTTTACCTCTATTATGTCTAATTTATTTTTTAGATTAGTCTAAAATTTTATTTTTGATAATCTATAAAGTATGCTAAGCTTAACAGAAGAAAACTATGTTAAAGCCATCTATCACCTCTCTGAGAGTGGCGAAAAGGTAGTTCTTACCAATGAAATAGCAGAAACCACCAACACAAAGGCCGCCTCAGTTACTGATATGATAAAAAAGCTCTCAGCTAAAAATCTGGTAGCTTATGAAAAATACTACGGTGTTCAACTCACCAGTAAAGGCAAAGCAGAAGCACTTCTGATCATTCGTAAACATCGTCTTTGGGAAACCTTCCTGGTACAGTCATTAGGTTTTGCATGGGATGAAGTTCATGATGTGGCTGAGCAATTAGAGCACATACAATCCGCTCTGCTTATAGAAAAACTGGACAGCTTCTTAGGCTATCCCAAGATGGACCCGCATGGTGAACCCATTCCTGATCACAAAGGCAAATTCAAAATGCAGCCACATCGAAGCCTGGATCAACAGCATGTAGGCTACCATGGTGTCATCATAACAGTAAAAGATTCTGATGCCAGTCTTCTTAAATATCTCGAAAAGATAGGTGCACTACCTGGAAAAAAATTAAAGCTGATAAGTCGGCAGGAATTTGATAATAGTATGGAAATAGAAATCAACAAGAACAAGTTTTCAATTTCAAGAGAAGTTTCAAAAAACATTTTAGTTACACTATAACACATATGGAGACTAATAGTATAACCCAACATAAATCATTAAGCGAAGTAAATGCATCTGTAGAAGCTGGAAGCAAAACCGGTTGGCGTAAGTTGTTCGCATTTCTCGGGCCTGCCTACTTAGTTAGTGTTGGTTATATGGATCCGGGAAACTGGGCTACTGATATTGCTGGCGGGAGTAAGTTTGGATACGCATTGATCTGGGTACTACTCATGTCAAACCTGATGGCATTGTTGCTTCAAAGTCTCAGTGCCCGATTAGGAATCGTTCGTCAGCTTGATCTTGCTCAGGCATCACGCAGTGCATATAATCCTGTAGTCAACTTTTGCCTATGGATTATGGCAGAGATTGCCATTGCGGCCTGCGATCTTGCCGAAGTATTAGGAATGGCCATTGGTCTGCAACTTCTCTTTGGACTCCCACTGATATGGGGAGTGAGCTTAACTGTGCTCGATACATTGCTCCTGCTTTTACTCCAGAGTTATGGCATGCGAAAGATCGAAGCTTTCATCATAGCTCTTGTCGGAATTATTGGTGGTGCATTTTTAATTGAAATGTTTCTCGCTCAACCTGAAATGGGAGAACTCGTTAAGGGATTTATTCCTTCCATGCCAGGTGAAGAAGCTCTATATATTACCATCGGAATTATTGGTGCCACCGTAATGCCTCACAATTTATATCTCCATTCATCGCTAGTTCAAACCAGAAGAATTAACAACAATGAAAAAGGAATTCTGTCAGCCATTAAATACAACTTCATAGATTCTGCTATAGCCTTGAATGCAGCATTCTTTGTTAACGCTGCCATACTTGTATTGGCAGCTGCAACATTTTTTAAAGCAGGCATGAATGATATTGCAGAAATACAGGATGCTTACAAATTTCTGACGCCACTACTTAATACGCATTGGGCCTCTATCCTATTCGGTGTTGCGCTTATCGCTGCAGGACAAAGCTCTACCATCACAGGAACGTTAGCTGGACAAATTGTGATGGAAGGATATTTAAATCTTCGCATCGCACCATGGTTGAGAAGATTGATTACACGATTAATTGCTATCATTCCCGCATACATTGTTATACTTCTTTATGGCGAAGAGAAAACCGGTGCGATGTTAGTTTTCAGCCAGGTAGTACTCAGCCTTCAATTAGGTTTTGCTGTTATTCCACTAATTCATTTTACCAGCGATCGTGAGAAGATGGGAACATTCGCAATAAAGCCCTGGGTTAAAATTGCAGCATGGGCTATTGCAATCATTATTGTTTCATTAAACATTAAATTGGTATACAGCGAAATATCAGGATGGATATCAGAAGCTGGTGACAGCGCCTGGATTATTTGGATAACTGCTGTACCTGTAAGTATTGCTTCCCTGCTCCTCTTACTCTATATAACCCTTAAACCTATTATTGACAAGCGTAGTGCTGAACGTCAAACACCAATACCACATGGAACTGCATTGACACTTGATGAACTTCAAATGCCGGAGTATTCACGAATTGCTATTTGTGTTGACTTCAGTAACATAGACGTTCTTACTATTAACAGTGCATTGGCGCAAGGTGGAAAGAAAGCCTGTTATATGTTAATTCACGTAACAGAAACAGTTGGCGCTATGATTTATGGAAGTGATATTGCCGATTTTGAATCGTCAGAAGACCATGCAGCATTAGAAAATTATCGAAATCAATTAGTTCAACATGGCTTTAACGTTGAGATGAGTATAGGTTTTGGAAATCCAAAACAGAAGATACCTCTTTTAGTAAAAGACTTTAATGCTGATCTACTTGTCATGGGAGCTCATGGTCATAAATTCATTAAAGATCTTATTTTTGGTACTACACTGGATGTTGTTCGACATCGTGTAAACATTCCTGTATTGATTATCCGTAAGTAAAATGCTCACTCATTTACAAAGTTTAATTCAATCCATTATTTGTCAGAGGTCTTTAAGTAACTTGCGCGTCTATGTCAATTGCTAAACAAAACGATACTATTGTTGCGCTCGCTACTGCGCAAGGCATAAGTGCAATAGCTGTTATACGATTATCAGGAGATCAATCTATTCAGATAACTCAAAAAGTTTTTAAAGGCAAAGACCTGGCATCACAGCCTACACATACCATTCACTTTGGAACTCTTGTTGATGAACAAAAGCAAATTGATGAAGTACTGATCTCAATTTTTAAAGCACCAAATTCATTTACAAAAGAAGACTCTGTAGAAATCTCCTGTCATGGTTCGCAGGTTATTGTTAAAGAGATTATTAAAGCATTACTAAAAAACGGTGCACGACTAGCCGAGCCAGGAGAATTTACAAAACGCGCTTTCTTTCATGGCAGATTTGATCTGGCGCAAGCCGAAGCTGTAGCAGATCTTATTCACGCTGAAACAGATAATGCGAGGCAAGCAGCATTAAATCAAATGCGTGGTGGTTTCTCAAAGGAGATTAATGCCCTAAGAGAAGAGCTGATACACTTTGCATCGCTCATTGAACTGGAACTTGATTTCGGAGAAGAAGATGTGGAGTTTGCCAAGCGCGATGATCTTAGAAAACTGATCATTAAAATACAAACCTATCTTCATTCACTGATTCAGTCATTTGATCTGGGTAATGTGATCAAGAATGGTGTGCCTACAGTAATTGCCGGGAAGCCTAATGCAGGCAAGTCTACCCTGCTCAACATTTTATTGAATGAAGAGAAAGCCATTGTCTCGGAAATTGCTGGAACAACGCGCGATGTTATTGAAGATGAAATAATTTTAGGCGGAATCAATTTCAGATTTATCGATACAGCTGGCTTACGTGAAACACAAGATGTCATTGAAGCCATAGGCGTAGAACGAACGCGTGATCGAATGAAGAAGGCTTCATTGATTTTATATTTGTTTGATCTGTCGCTTACAACACTCGAAGAAATTGAAGCGGAAGAAGCCGAACTTAACGAATTGGGCATTCCCTACATTAAAGTCGGAAACAAAGTTGATAAGGCCGCTCAGAAATTAATCGATGGTCTGACGTCACACGATTTTGTTCAGATCTCTGCTTCAAACAAAACCAACATTCAATTATTGAAGGATAAAATTCTTTCACATTTTCACGTGAAGGAAATTAAGCAAGGTGATGTGATGGTCACCAACCTGAGGCATTATCAAAATTTACTTCAAACCAACGAAGCACTCGACCGCGTTCTCGAAGGAATGAGCAACGACATCACAGGAGATTTTATGGCAATGGACATAAGACAATCCCTGCATTACCTTGGCGAGATCACCGGGACGATTACAAGTGATGACTTGCTTGATAATATCTTTTCCAAGTTTTGTATTGGGAAGTAGATGCTTCAAGTTGGCTATCAAACTACATAAATTATTATCTTGCAATAGACATCTTGAAAATCATATTCAATCTAAATACAATAACATGAAATTAAGTATCATCATATCAACTCTACTTCTGGTTACATGTTTTGCTGCGTTTGGTCAGGAGAAGCAATCAGATCATAAAAAGCACAATTCAAGTGTTGCAGAAAAAGGATTGGTCAAAGTTTCTATCATGTACCCATTTGCAGAAGGCAAGACCTTCAACATGGAGTATTATGAAACCAAGCATATGCCAATGGTAGCGGCATTTCTAGGGTCAAACCTGGTAAAATATACCATTGAAAAAGGACTTGCCAGCGGGATCCCTAACCAGCCATTGCCTTATATGGCAATTGGAACTTTCTATGTAAAAAATCTTGATGAGTATCAGGCGGCAATCGCACCGAACAGAGAGGCAATAAGAGCCGACTTCGCGAATTATACAAACGCAGCTCCCATAATTTTGGTTAGTGAAGTGGTGAGATAACAGCTCAAAGAGCTACCTCATTTTCAAGTTAGCGACTCAGACACAGGTATTTTAACTTTTAAACTGCTGTTTCTCAATTTTTCGTGTCGAGAAAATTTATACCCTCTTAAACTCGTTTCTTTCGGGTTCTACGAGGGTACTAAGGTCTTTCTTGAAAAAGTGTCGTCGTGAATATTATTATTTACTCTAACGAAGATGGTCGGATCAAAAAAATGGTCGCTTGTGTTAGTAATTAATTGATGGATCATCGTAAGAATTAGCGAACTCCTTATCGGTTTTTTTTATCTTGTCTCAGAAAATAAAACTCTTACATATAGGGAGTTTCTTCCGGGATTTTGAAACTATGTTTTTATCTATAAAATCACATTGCTATATATTCCTGATTTTTGGTTTTATGTCTCTGCAGGCATCTCCGCAGGGGGGCCTAAAGTTTCATGGTAGCGAACAACCAATAAATCAGCGGACATCATACAATGTTTTCGGGGATAATACTATCCGATTTTCGGATTACTATGATATTGAGTTTAATCTGTCCCTCTATCCTGCAAAGAAATTTGGATATATCATACGAATCAAAAATAAAGAAAGTAACAAAATCTATAATCTATTCTACGATGGTCAGGGTGATAACCTCACCTTTAAATTTAACGAAGAAGGTACAAATAACCTGATCGTTGCAGACATGAACAAGGAGGAATTGCTTAACATTCCCTGGTTCAAAATGAAGATCTCATTCGACCTAAAAAGCGATTCAATAAAACTCACTATACACAACCGAACATTTGGTACACGAAATGAGAACCTTCCTGACACATACTCTCCTATCATTCTGTTCGGCAAAAGCGATCACATTATAGATGTGCCTTCCTTCGCTATAAAAGATCTTTCTATTGGCAACAAAGAGAAATACTTTTTTCCACTAAAAGAAAGTGAGGGTAATATCGTTCATGAGGTAAGTGGCAAGGCCATTGGCAACGTTTCTAATCCGGAGTGGTTAATGAATGATGCTTTTCACTGGCGGTATAAAGTTTCATTTAAGTCGCAAGCAGTAGCCGGCGCCAATTACAATTCTGAGAAGAAAGAAATATATTATTTCAACAGAGACTCATTGCATATATACAATGTAAGATCAGGTGACACAGATATTAAAGTCTTTGATGAAAAATGCCCCGTCAAACTTAAATTGGGAACGAACTTCATCAATACAAAAAGGAACAAGCTGTACTCTTACGAACCGTACAACGACAATTATAGTGGACCTACTGTAGCAAGCCTCGATCTGAGTACGTATCAATGGACTGCTGAATATTCTCACCAACTAGCGAGCCCACTGCATCATCACGGTTCTTATTTCAATCCATCCACTGAACAATACACTATATTCGGAGGTTTCGGAAATATGCATTACAGTAAGGACTTCTTTGCTTACGATTTAAACAAAAATAAATGGGATACACTTAAAGGTTTTACAGGAGATTTTTTATCACCAAGATACTTCTCTTCTGTCGGATATTTAAAGGAAACTAATTCCATATACATATTTGGTGGGATGGGAAATGAATCGGGAGAACAAACCGTCGGAAGACAATACTATTATGATCTGTATAAAATAGACTTAAATACAAAACACATTTCAAAGCTCTGGGAAATTCCATGGGAACGCGATAACGTTGTGCCTGTAAGAGGAATGGTTATCCTTAATGATTCCAGTTTTTATACCTTGTGCTACCCGGAACATTTCTCTGAATCTTTTCTCAAACTATACAAGTTCTCGTTGAAGGATGGCAATTATGAAATACTTGGGGATTCTATTCCCATATACTCAGATAAGATCACAACAAATGCCAATCTCTATTATGATAGCGGACTAAATAATTTGTATGCTGTTGTTCAGGAATTTGATGATGATATCTCTTCAGACTTGAAAGTTTATTCCCTGTCATTTCCCCCTATTACAGCCGAGGAATTGGCAAGTTATTCAAGGGAGCAAAGCAACAACACATTAGCAATCATTCTTCTTTCATCTTCAGTGGCTATTGGCATTGGTTTTCTTCTTTATAAAAAGTTCAGATCCAAAAAATACTTGCGTGTTGAAAACAATACCCGAATTGTAAACATTGCGAATAATAAAAC
>DATJHZ010000139.1:0-17475 GCA_035493595.1 Cyclobacteriaceae bacterium
CTGAAACCAAACATGCTTGGAAAAAATGCAGCCAGGTTGTTTTTCACATTGCTCAGCAGGTGGGCACGTGTGGTTCCTACAGGATCAAGGCGATAATATTTTAAGGCTTTGTAGTTGCCAGCGAAACTATAACAAAATGCAGGTGGCTCTACATCAAAATTGGCAATGTTGTAAGGCCAATATTTTTCGGGAGGAACTCCGAATAAAACCATTGCGCCCATTGTATTTCTTAAGTACGCTCCGGTATCACCATGTTGCTGTATATAATTGCGTGTTACCTTATACAGAAACAAGCGAGATGCATCAATGTGATTTCCAAAAGCTCTTCGCTCAAAGTACTCAAGCAATCCTGCTCCAGCGTTAGCTGTGCATGAACCCAACGATCCCTGGTTTTCAATAGGTGAACACCATGGTCTTAAATCTACCATAGAGGGAAGCGTTGGAAGTGCCCCGCCAGAGAACTTTGTTCCCTCAAACAGTCTCTTTATTTCATAATGTTGCTGGTGAAAATCTCTGAAATCGGGATGATCAGGCAGCCACCCCATGCCTAATTGCTGTGGTGTTTCATCAACGCGTTCTGTAAAAAGTACTGGCGAGTGACCATTTCCTTTTGCAAGTTTTGGTTTGATGTCCTCTAATGTTTCCATAAGTCTTACGATTACTTTGCCTACTCTTCTTCGGATTTTCGGCTTGCTCCGTTTATTTTATTTCATCAGTATACATAGCAAGAGTGAACAGCCACCAGACCAAAGTCCGCTGTTTATTGATATCCCGTTTTTCCTTTAGAGTACTTTAGAATTTTTCGGCTGCTTCCAATGAATAAACAAAGTTTGAAATGCCAGGGAGCTTTATCAATACCCCCATGAGGTGATTTGACTACCATTTTGAGGGCATTTTAGAGTAAAGCTTTAATACGCAGTAATAAATTATTTGATGTTTTAACGAGTCAAATTTGAAGGAACTGACACCAGAGCCGGCATCGATCAATATAAAATAAGAAAGGCCTGTGAGTAACTCACAGGCCTTCGCTTTGTCATGTGGAGCGGCTCATATTAAGACAGGTGTTGATTCCAAAAAAGGTTATTCGGCATGACTGCCGAATAACCCCCAATCAACCACCTAGTACTTAATCATCCCCACTTCCTCTCTCACTTTTTTAGGCAGCCATAATCGTTTAGGTAAGACTATGGACTGCCAGTTTAGGTTAATAAACTATTCTCAATATTTATGTTTAGGCAACTTTCTTACCTAGTTCAGCAATGTTTTCACCGTGCTGGCTGTAGTCACCACCAACCATTAGATCTTCAGTGCTTACTTTAAGCGGAGAGATCAGGTCGGTGATTTTAAGGATGATCAATGAACCAATGAAGGTATAGGCAATTACAATTACCAATCCGATCATGTGAACTTTGAAAAGACCAAACTCACCAAAGAAAAGACCATTACCAGTTGTATTTGCAGCGTTAACAGCAGTGTTAGCTAATAAGGCAGTCATGATCATACCTACAAGTCCACCTACACCGTGGCAAGGGAAAACGTCAAGTGTGTCTTCAAGAGAAGTTTTAGCTTTCCAGTTAGCAACGAAGTTACTGATGATAGCCGCTACTGTACCGATGAATAAGCTTGAAGGGATAGTTACGAAACCAGCAGCTGGTGTAATAGCAACAAGACCTACAACAGCACCGATACAGAAACCAAGAGCAGATGGTTTTCTGCCTCTTACTACATCAACCAATACCCAGCAAAGACCAGCAGCAGCAGAAGCCGTGTTAGTAGTTGCAAAAGCTGTTGCAGCTAACGGACCAGCTCCAAGTGCACTACCTGCATTGAAACCGAACCAACCGAACCAGAGAAGACCAGTTCCTAATAATACGAAAGGAATGTTAGCAGGTGAGATATGTGATTTCTCTTCAGACTTGTTACGTAAATAAATAGAAGCAGCAAGAGCAGCAAAACCAGCAGACATGTGAACTACAGTACCACCAGCAAAGTCAAGGACACCTAGTTTGAAAAGGAATCCATCAGGATGCCATGTCCAGTGAGCAAGTGGAGCATAGATCAACAAAGAGAAAAGAATCATGAAGATCACATAAGACTTGAACTTCACGCGTTCTGCAAATGTACCTGTGATAAGAGCAGGTGTAATGATAGCGAACTTCAATTGGAAGAACGCGAACAAAACCAACGGAATAGTTGGTGCTAAAGACCAAGGCTTGCCATCGAGTACATGCTGGAACATGAAAAAGGTAGTAGGATCGCCGATAAAGCCGCCTTTTGATTCACCAAAGGCAAGGCTAAATCCAATTACAACCCACACAACACTGATCACACCCATAGCAATAAAGCTCTGGAGCATAGTGGTGATAATGTTTTTGGTATCAATCATACCGCCGTAGAAATAAGCCAGACCAGGTGTCATTAAAAGCACCAGGGCAGAGGCGGCAAGCATCCAGGCAACATCACCTGAATTAATACCTTCTGTTACAATGGTTGATGGCACCCCAGGCATAAAAATGCCCAACAGGCTTACGCCGATCAGCACTGCTAATAAAATAATAGATCCATTCTTCATAGGTTTAGGTTTTTGTTGTTAATTGATTAAGTGGTTAAAAATTGTACTAGGTTTTTACAATAATATCCAAAAATTATAAAAACTAGATTAAAAAACACCCAACAGTCATAAAAATTGTATTTATTTTATCAATAATGACCAAAGTATTTACCGCAATCGATTTATATTATTTTCCTTTTAGAAGATTTTAAAGACTGGATTACCTTCAGCATTATGTCGAGCTTAGAGTGACATAGTCAAAATTTTATTTGCTGTATTCGAAATTCTATGAAATAAAAAAGGCTCTGGTTTCCCAGAGCCTTTCTTTTTGTTTACAAGGTCTATAATTAGCGCAAGAACAATAGTTCTCTGTATTTCACTAATGGCCAATCCTCATCGTCAACCAATAATTCAAGCTTATCCACTGCATCGCGGATGTCTTCAAAGTATTTCTCTTTGATATCTTCGCAATAAGCAACAGAGCGCTTATGAGAATCAGTAATCTTGTTGACACGTTTGCGTTCTTCAATCATTGTGCGAACACCATTTTTGATGGTTTCAATATGGCCGCTGATTTCAGAAATAGTTTTAACAACTGCACCGTTGTCAATGCCTAAACCTTTCAAGCCGTTTGCATTGGTGATCAGTTTGTTCTGATAAGCAATTGCAGTAGGAATGATATGGTTCATGGCTAAGTCTCCAAGAATACGAGCTTCAATCTGAACGCGTTTGATATAAGACTCATGACGAATTTCATTTCTCGCTTCAGCTTCTTTATGCGACATAACGCCGTGTCTCTCAAACAAATCAAGTGATTTCTTGGTAGTGTAAGCATCAAGTGCTTTAGGCATGTTTTTCACATTGCTCAAGCCGCGTTTTGCTGCTTCTTGTACCCACTCTTCAGAATAACCATCGCCCTCGAAACGAACAGCCTTAGATTCGGTGATGTATTTACGAAGAACTTCAACTACAGCAAGACGTTTTTCAGTGCCTTTATCAATTTCTTTAGTAACTGATTCGTAGAACTTATCAAGTTGATCAGCAACGATCAGGTTAAGAATTGACATTGGTGTAGCGCAATTGTCGCTGCTACCAACTGCACGGAATTCGAACTTGTTACCTGTAAAGGCAAAAGGAGAAGTACGGTTACGATCTGTAGCATCAAGAATGATTTCAGGAATCTGATCGATACCTAATTTCATGTACATGTTGTCACCTTTCTCGATCTTAACGTTTCCGCCTTTTTTCTCAAGTTCGTCTAGTACAGCAGTCATTTGTGCACCAAGGAAAACAGACATAATCGCTGGAGGAGCTTCGTTAGCACCTAAGCGGAAGTCGTTACCAGGTGTTGCAATGCTGGCGCGAAGAAGATCTGCATGTTCGTGAACAGCCTTAACTGTTGTTACGAAGAAAGTTAAGAACATGAGGTTATCACGGGCGCTGCTTGTAGGAGCGAAAAGATTAACACCTGTGTCAGTAATTAATGACCAGTTGTTGTGTTTACCGCTACCGTTAACACCTGCGAATGGTTTTTCATGGAATAATACCTTAAGCTCATGTCTGTCTGCAACACGGCCCATCAGGTCAATCAATAATTGGTTATGGTCGTTAGCCACGTTTACTTCTTCAAATAAAGGAGCAACTTCGAACTGGCTTGGAGCCACTTCATTGTGACGAGTACGAACTGGGATACCTAATTTCCATGCTTCGATTTCAAAATCTTTCATGAAATCGTAAACACGGCCAGGGATTGATCCGAAGTAATGATCTTCAAGTTGCTGACCACGAGCTGGTGAGTGACCGAATACAGTCTTACCAGACATTACTAAATCAGGACGAGCATTGAAAAGAGCTTTATCTACTACGAAATACTCTTGCTCACAACCTAATGAAGCAACAACATGTTGAATGTCTTTATCGAAAAGTTGGCAAACGCGTGTTGCAGCTGTATCAACAGCCTTAAGAGCCTTTAATAAAGGTGACTTAGCATCAAGTGTTTCGCCAGTGTAAGAAACGAAGATTGTTGGGATTGTTAATGTTTTTCCATAAAGGAACATAGGTGATGTAGGATCCCAGGCTGTGTAACCACGAGCCTCGAATGTACTTCTGATACCACCATGGGGGAAAGACGAAGCATCTGGTTCTTGTTGAACCAACTCGCTACCTTTAAATCTTTCAATGCCAGCAAGAGCATCAAAAAATGAATCGTGCTTTTCAGCAGTTCCACCTGTTAAAGGCTGAAACCAGTGCGTAAAGTGCGTAGCACCTTTTGCCATAGCCCATGATTTGGCTGCAGCCGCAACTGCATCAGCAGTAGTTTCATCAATTTTTTCATGATTTTTAATCGCCTGACTTACTTTTTTAAAAACAGCCGGGGCTAGCGTGCCACGCATTTGTTCCATGCCAAATACGTTTTCTCCATAAAACTGGGAAACGATCTTTTCAGGCACTTCAACATGCACACGTGGGCGCTCGTTTACTTTCTTAAGAGCTTCGAATCGTAGGTACGCCATAGTGGTTTATATTTTGATCAATTTGCAGCCAAATCTATACGATTTTTTGAAATGTAGACTAAAAATTAATCTGGATTTCATATTTTTTTAATCGTATTCGTTTGCGATTGGGTAGTTTCTAATCGGGAGCATGCTTTTTAAGCCTTTCTTGCGGAAACTTTAATTCAATTTGACATAATAAGGGTCAATTTTGACCCATTTTTTAAGCTTAGTGTACGTTTTATCCTACAAGTGAATTTTTTTATAGCGACTTTTTGAATAAAACTCAATTCTTATGACAGGTGCCCTGCAATCGCACACTGGAAAAGTATCACGACTAAAATCCGCCTGTCGTGAAATCACATTCCAAATATATTCTGTTTTTTAGGTCGGAGATGAACGCCCCTCCAAAGAATTCAGACTCAACCTATCTGTTCCACAAATAAGTTGAGTCTGATGTTATATGTAGTTAGTCTTAACTGAAGGACCAGATACTAAAAACTAAATGAGTTAATTAGATTTCTTTACGCTTCCTCCACTGCTTGAATTTGTCATGCTCTTGGCTGGGTTACCACGATATCTTACGCTGCCACCACTGCTTGCATGTCCATCAAGATCTTTTGTAACGTTTATTTTTATGGAAGCACCGCTGCTGGCTTCAGCTGTTACAGACTCGGCCTCCAGATCGTACGCATCTATTTCTCCGGCACTGCTGGCATCTACAGTCAGGCTCGTAGTCTTACCCTTCAAATCTATTTCGCCAGCACTTGATGCATTTGCATCTACAGTAACACTCTCAATAGTTAATTCAATGGAGCCTGCGCTTGACGATGAAACATCAAGATCTTTTGCTTTTAAGATACCTTCAGAATAAATGCTTGCAGCAGAACTCGCTGAAACCTTATCAACTTCTACATAGGTAACGTACACCTTAACGGTTTTACTCTTATATCTGCCCTCGCGCATGTGTATCTTCAGATAACTGCCTGAGACTTCCGTTATAACATTGTCGAGGGTTGTTCCCGTTACTTCCAGCTTGACAGATTCCTTGTCACCATGTTTTAAATAAACATCAATACCCTCTGCTGCCTTTATCCCACGAAACGATCCGATTGCTCTTGTTTCTGATTGCTGGGCCTTGCTTATTGTAAAAACAACAATAAGTAAGATTGTGGTCAAAAAATTCTTCATAATACTTAATTATTTGTCCTAAAGACTGGCCGCAAATATAAGGGTTGCATGTAAACCGTTCATCTATATTAATTTTGATGATGTACTAAAACATTGTATTTTACACTAGAAATAAATGGTTATTTCTTGAAATTTGTGCTCCACAAAACATTAACAGCAATATGATCTTCGATAAAAAAGCCGAACTCAATGTCCTTATTAATCTTGCCGCCAGCGATTCAAATGTAGCCGAACGTGAAGCGAAACTTATTCATTCCATCGGTTCTGCCAATGGTCTTAAAAAAGAAGAAATTGATCTAATGCTTAAAAATCCTCAACCAATTGGTGCATTAACAGCATTAACCAGCGATCAAAAATTTGAACACTTATATTACCTAATTCAACTTATGAAAATGGACGGCCAGGTTTTCAGAAGTGAAATTGTGTTTTGTGAATCTATTGCAGAGAGACTTGGGTATAAAAAAGGTGTGGTTGCTGAAATCTCTCAACATGTTTACAGTGATCCATCTATCACCGCAGACAGAACTATGATAAAAAACAAAGCTGACAAGTTTTTGAAAGCTTAATCATTAATACCAGATATTGGAAAGCCTGGAGGAGCAATTCTTCAGGCTTTTATTTTTTTAACCATCCATCGTAAAACATTCATCATTAACATTGAATTAAGTCCGAGATTCCGATACCGGCAAAACTAAATTTAGAACCAATGTCATACTATATTTGACCACTGAATTACAACCTTCATGCGCGATCGCCTCAAAGCTCTGCTCTTTTTTATTTTATACTGGCTTGCCTTTATGATTCTGGTAAGAGCTGTGTTTCTACTCTATAATTATGACCTCACCAAACAATTAACAACCGGGGAAATACTGAAAGTCTTTCTTTATGGTTTAAAAATGGATGGTAGCATGAGTGGCTACGTAGTGATGTTTACTAGCCTTATGCTTTCCATTTCAGTTTTTACTACATCCAGGTGGATATGGCGAATCATTACCTACGTTAACATGGTGTTTCTGATTGTTTCATGCCTGGTAGTAATTGTAGACATGGAGTTATACAGGCATTGGGGGTTCAGACTTAACACAACTCCTTTTTTCTACCTCGGCAAAGAGGCTATGGGAAGTATAGAGCCTGCCGTTGTAATCAAAACCTTTTCTATACTGATTCCGCTTGTAGCAATTTTTACTTACCTGCTTATCCGTAAACTTACCAAGCCTTTATATTCCATCAAGCCTGCGAGTGTTAAAGTGTTTGCAGTTATGATTTTGTTAACCGCCCTGGTGTTCATTCCTATACGGGGAAGTCTCTCTGTCGCCCCTATGAATACGGGGTTTGTTTATTTCCACAAAACCAAAGCATTTGCCAATCATGCTGCGATTAATGTAGTCTGGAATTTTCTTAATAGTGTTTTCAGAGGAAATGATGCTTATCCCGAAAATTTCTTTGATAAGAAACTGGCGCATAAATATTTTGACAGCCTATATATAAAGAGTGATACAACCAAAATGCTCTTCAAAACTGCAAGACCTAATGTACTGCTTGTTATTTTAGAAAGCTTTACAGCCGGTGTAGTTGAACCCCTCGGAGGTATAAAAGGCATCGCCCCTAATCTAAGCAACCTTACCAAAGAAGGTGTTTTGTTCACCAACTTTTATGGCAATGGCGATAGAACTGACAAGGGTATTGTTAGCGTTCTCAGCGGATACCCGGCTCAGCCTCAAACATCCATTATAAAATTCCCGTCAAAAGCGCAGCATCTACCTTACCTGAGCAAGAAGCTTAATCAATTGGGATATCACTCATCATTTGTATATGGTGGTGATGTGGATTTTGCCAACTTCAGATCTTATCTTACGAATTGCCAATTCGAACACATTACTTCTGTTGATGATTTCCCGGAGGAACTATATACCAGCAAATGGGGTGTGCATGATCATTATGTTTTCAATAAAACATTAGCCGAATGCGACACCAGCAAAGGTCCTTTTTTTAAAGTAATGCTATCCCTTAGCAGTCATGAGCCTTTTGATGTTCCCATGGAACCTTACATAAAAGGCAATGATGGAGAATCGCTTTTCCTTAATGCGTGCCATTATACAGACAAAAGTCTCGGCAGTTTTATTAATTCAGCAAAGCAAAAACCATGGTGGGAGAATACAATAGTTATTTTCATTGCTGACCATGGTCATCCCTACCCCGGCAATAAAAAACAAGAATCAAAAGAACGCTTTCAAATACCAATGCTCTGGATCGGTGGTGCATTGGCAAAACAAGACACAACTATTAGCACATACGCGACACAGACTGATATTGCCAATACCTTGCTGGCACAACTTGATAAACCTTCAGATGAATTTTCTTTTAGTAAAAATATTCTGGACAAAGCTGCACAGTCATTTGCTGTGTACTTTTTTAATAATGGCTATGGTTTTGTCAGGCCTCATCAATATATTATTTACGACAATACGGGCATGCAGTTTCTAAAAAGCGATAGCGTAAGCCAGCACGATCTGGATGTAAGCAAAGCTTACCAACAAGTGCTTTACGAAGATTACAATAAGCGATAATCAATTATCTGACATAAACTCATTTTGAATTTTCATACTTAAATATTGAAATATGAAAACAACATCATTACTAAAAGGAACATTACTACTTGCATTATTATTGACAAGTGTATTTTATTCATCTGCACAAAATTTTGGACTTTCGTTCTCTTACTTTGTTCCCAAGCATGGTTATATGTCAACACCTATTAGTCCGTTTTCCATTCGCGGTATTGGTAAAGATATTAACAGGTTTCTGGCCATTGAAACTGGTGCATCACTTTACCGTATGTCTGGTCTTAGTATGAAAGATCTGCCACTAAATAGTAAGGCTCCATTCATTGGTCCAAACTATACTATTTTTGTTCCCCTCGAATTAGTGATTCAATTAAAGGGTAATGGTGTTCAACTCGATCTTAAGGGTGGTGGCTTTTTCTTTTATGGCTTTGACCAGAAGTTAAACTATGGCAACATCGATAGAGCAGTACGTGAGCTTGAAAACTGGCAAGTAGCAAACTCCACCTTAACATTTAAAAACAAACCTGGGTTTGGTTATCATGCCGGTGCAGAGCTTACTATAAGTGTTACACAACAAGTAGGTGTGTCAATAGAAACCAACTACCTGGTAGGGCAATCAAAGTTCCCGCTACAAGGAAGTTATACAGGTGGCAGTTCTACTCTCGAAACAAAGTCTGTTGATTATAGAGATGCTAAAATAGATTTCACTGGTTATGAGTTTTCCATTGGACTTATTTTTGACACTGGTGGTGGTCAAGGGCCAAAAGCTAAAAAGAGAAGACGAAGATGATTACTTTATTAACCAATTAGTTTATCGTTTGTCCAATTTTAGTTAGCTTAAAGATCAAATACTCCTCATTCCCTTAAAATGAATATTGCCAGCTTCCTTCAAAAAAGTGCCTTCGCCAAAGTGGGTATCCTTACCCTTCTTGTTTTATTACTTTCTCTTTGTGCACTTTTCTACTACCTCACATACAGTTCAGCTAAAGCCGACAATCAATCCAGGCTTATTACTGCGCAGCTTACTTCACAATCTGTGCTTGATAAGGTAGATCGTAATTTTTACGAACGCTTTGGTGACGTACAGGCTTTTGCCTTCAACAAGCTCGCTGTGCAGGCGGTTAAACATGACACAACATTGGCTGAGGTACAGACTTTCATCAACACCATGACAGCATATTATGTTCTTTACGACTTGATGATGATCTGTGATCTTAATGGAAATGCTGTAGCTGTTAACACTACTGATAAAAATGGAAGTGCGTTGAATACAAAACATTTCATGAGCTTGAATTTTCAAAAAGAAGAATGGTTTCAAACCTGTACCACAGCTCCTGGCCCTCCTGGCGGAGCCTGGTATTCTGATTTCATGGCCAATGCAGATGTTGGTAAAGTTTACAATACACCGGGCTACGGTATGGCATTCGCGGCACCCATTCGTAATAATGATGGCCAAATTATAGGGGTATGGTATAACTATGCCTCGTGGAATGAAGTGACAGAAGGAATTCGCATAGAGGCTGAAAATACATTGCAAAAAGATCATCCAGGTTCACTGGTTATTCTCACGAAAACAAATGGAGAAGTAATCAGTGCAACGCATACAGGTTTTATTCGGGAGTCACTGGTTATTGACTCTGCTACTATTCAGGCAAAACAAGATGTTCTATATAACAATATGCCAGCGTCAAAATATCTCACAGGTTGGGCTAAGGCAAATGGTGCATACATCTATAAAGGCAAACACTGGCGTGGAGTAACATTGATCCCGAAGTCTACTGTTACATGGTCATTATTTTTCTCCGGCGAAAATTTTCCAGCCATTATTGCATCGCTGCTAGTGGTTATTGGAATTGGCTATTTTGTATATCACTATTTCAAAAAAGAAATTATCAAACGGATAATTTTTGTACGAGAGACACAGGAAAAACTTAGTCGTGGTGAAATTGTTCGAATAGAAAATTCATCAATCAATGAGGATGAGATAGGACAAATTATTAAAACACTCTCTGTACTGGCCGAGAATATCAAAGAGAAGGCAGCCTTTGCTGATGAAATTGCTAAAGGCAACTTACAAGCTTCACTTCAGGATGTTGATGAAAAAGATATTTTAGGCAACTCATTGGCAAACATGCGCAATCAACTTAAAACCAGTACTGAAGCTGACAAGCAACGGAACTGGTCAGCTGAAGGTATGGCGCAGATAGGCATACTACTTCGTTCTTATCAAAGCAGTGAGGATTTGTATTATTCCATTATTTCCTTTCTTGTAAAATATACCCGTGCTAATCAAGGTGGCATATTTCTGGTTAATGAGAACGACCAAACGCTTGACCTGAAGGCATGTTATGCTTATGAAAAAAGAAAAATCATTAGCAAAGCAATCTCTGTTGATGAAGGGTTGCTGGGGCAGTGCTTTAAAGAAAGAGGTACAATACACCTTACTGATATTCCTCAACATTATATTACCATTACATCGGGGCTTGGTGGATCTAATCCCCGATCAATACTGATTGTTCCTCTCAAAACTGCAGACGCTATTTTTGGTGTGATGGAAATTGCATCCTTCAATCTGTTTAATAAACATGAAATTGATTTCATAGAAAAGATTTCAGAAAGCATTGCATCATCTGTTGGAACAGTACTGGTTAATGAACGTACTAAAATCATGGTTACGCAATTGCAGGAACAAACTGAAATGATGAAATCACAGGAAGAAGAGATGCGTCAGAATATGGAAGAGCTTGCTGCTACCCAGGAAGAGATGCTTCGTAAAGAACAAGAGTATCTTTCAAGGATCGCAAAACTGGAAGGTGTGGCAAAAGTTCATTAGTATTTCAGATTCACTATCTGATAATAATCTGAAATACTTTGTCAGGATAAATAAGTTTAAGTGTTGTCACAACTTCCGCTGCATCATCCTTTGTTGCAAACGGACCAATGAGAACTTGCTTTACACCATCTGAATCTGTAGTCACTTCTTCTTTGCCATACTTACCATCAAGTGAATCAACACCTGCTATTACAACAAAATACTGAGTCGACGATAATATAACCTTCCTCTCCCCTATATTCTTGTTGTAAGTAGTAAACAAGGTCCGTGAATCTTTACCAAATGTTTTCAAAGAAAGTCTTGACGTATTATCCTTTATAAAACCTAACGTGTCTTTTTCAAAATCCTGTACTGGTAAGATGTAATAATCTTTGTTGCTGTCTGCCGTTTTATAAATCCATTGCAGCATGTAGCCTGCATCATGGATATCAGTTACTGTGCTATCGGGTGTATAAGAAATCTTTTGAAGTTCAACACTCAGCATTGCACCTCCATCGGTGTATCTCTTTCGTTGGCCGGAAACAAAATTACCGAGAGAATAAGCCACAAGCTTATCACTATCCTTCCTCCATTCCATAGGTTGAATCACATGTGGGTGCGCTCCGATAACCAGATCAGCTCCAAGATTAAAACAGAATTCAGTTATACGTTTTTGCTCTGGTGAAGGAAGGCTTTGATATTCAATTCCCCAATGTGTAAAAACAATAATAGCATCTGCATGATATGTTTTTGCTTTGATAAGATCTTTATGAATAGCAGCTGTATCTATTCTATTTACAATATTCGGTTTTGTAACTGGCAAGCCGTTGGTGCTAAATGTGTAATTCAACAAAGCGATTTTAAAACCATTCTTCTCAACTAACAACGGATAGTCATTAAGGCGATTAGTTTCATCAACAAATGTTCCGGTGTGAGGAATGTTAAAGCTATCAAGCATGGCTATTGTTCGCTCTAATCCTTTTTTACCTTTATCGACGCAATGATTATTTGCTGTAACAAGCACATCCAATCCTGCATCTTTTAAAGTCACGAGCAATTCATCAGGAGCACTGAACTGGGGATATCCTGAATATGGTTTACCTGCTAATGTAACTTCTAAGTTAGCAATGGAAAGATCTGCCGACTGTATGTAGGGTTTTATAAATTGAAAACATGGATCGTAGTTATACTTTTTCAACGTTGGATCAAAAGCCGCTGTGATCGAAGAACCGTGCTGCATAATATCTCCTAAAAACAACAATGACAACCTGGTAGTATCTTGAGCGTACGCTACGATTGAAGAAGTGAATAGAAAGAGAATAAAAAAAATCTTGTTGATGTGGAAATTAATCATTGGACATTAGTCATTTGAAGCGCTGTACTTCAAAGATAGGTTTCTTTAAGGTTTTTGAAAGACCCGGGTGACAAAAGAATAATGAGGATACTTTAATTTCGCTGAGCTGTATTAAATGACAAAGGGAGACTGTCCATTTATTTATGGACCAACCTCCCTTATAATTAAGTCAGAATATTATTGTAGTCGTTCAGCTCTATTCAGGAGCAACCGAAGTATTTTTTGCTGCTACAGGCCAGATACCTGGAGAAGGGACACTCACACCTTTATTATCACCACGTTGAGTATCTGCACCAAAATAGTAAATAGGCCAGCCGTTATAGGTTAATTGTTTTTTACCAGAGACATCAATAGTTCCAAACAAACTTTTATCTAACGTAGAAGGTACACTTGCTAAGTCATCTGCAAAAATTGGCCAGTTAGCATCATGAGTGGCTTCACCCGTTGTAAAATTGTTTTTATTCTTTTTATCGTAAGTGAAGGTATAAAGAGTTCTGCCTTCCGCATCGGTAAAGTATTGAACATTACCATCACCCTCGGTGTAGTCTGCTTTGTAGTGCTTTCCGTCAGCGCCAATCAATTGGGCATTAGCAAACATGATGGTATAATCAGCCTTAGCAACATACCAAACAGTTCCTACTGCCTCTCCTTTAGTTTCATTTGGCAATTCACGTACTCCACCTGGAGCATAATAGTAAAGTGGCCATCCTTTATACGTAGTCTGCTTATCACCACCTGCTGTTGTAATCGTTCCGAAATCCGCCAATGATAAATCTGATGCCAGTTGATCCTGTGTCAGGTTTTCTACATAGTATATTGGCCATGCCGTAGCGCATCCACCTGTGCAGGTATTTGCTCCTTTTGAGTCTTTAGCAAAAAAGTATAACGTATTTGAATCACCATCCGATAAATATTTACCTAAGGTTGTGCTCGATACAATTTTTATCTTTTTTTCAACCTCCTGAGCTTCTGATATTCCTGCTTCTACAACAGGCCAAACACCAGGTGAAGGAACACTCACACCTTTGTTTTCACCACGTTGAGTATCTGCACCAAAATAATATATAGGCCAGCCTTTATAAGTTAATTGCTTCTCACCAGATACATCAATAGTTCCAAACAAACTTTTATCCAGCGTTGAAGGTACACTTGCTAGTGTCTCTGTATATATTGGCCAGCTAGCATTATGAGCAGCATCATCTGTTGTATAATTATTTTTGTTTTTATTATCATACATGAAGGTGTATAACGTTCTGCCTTTTGCATCTGTGAAATACTGAGTAACAGCCGCACCTTCTGTATAATCATCTTTATAATTTTTTCCATCAAGACCAACTAATTGTGCACTGACAAGCATGATAGTATAATCGGGTTTGGCAACGTACCAAACTGTTCCTGCAGCCTCTCCTTTTGTCTCGTTTGGTAACTCGCGTACTCCGCCTGGAGCATAATAATAAAGTGGCCAGCCTTTGTATGTAGTCTGTTCTTTACCTGCCGCTGTTGTAATGGTTCCGAAATCTGCCAATGACAAACCTGTTGCCAGTAAATCTTGTGTAAGATCTTCTGCATAGAATATTGGCCATGCTGTAGCACATCCTCCTGTGCAGGTATTTGCTCCGGCTGCATCTAGTGTAAAAAAATACAACGTATTTCCTTCGCTATCCGTCAGATAGTTTCCTAAGGTAGAACTTGTTGCAATTTTTATTTGTCCAGTGGGCTTTTGATCACTGGTGTTGTTGTTATCACAGCTTACAGCTAAAATAAAAATCAGCATGTATGTAAATACAGCCAGCTGATAACTTCGGTTGAGTAATTTGTTTTTTGACTTCATAGATTGAGTTGTTTAAAGTGAAACTTGGATAAAAAAGAAAATATGATTCCTGTGGACTCCATATTTTGGAGTCCGTTGTGTTAAGTGATATTTGTTGTTAAGGTTTCTTTAGAAAGCCGTGATAATTATTTTTTTTGCTTCAACTGAAATGCTCTCGTTACATTGAACCCCAGATGAATATCTCCCTTAAAGAAATTTCCGTCTGTTTCTGTAATAAAAGTACGTTCAACCATACCCCTGGTGTTTGTCATAATAATTTGAAAAACATGCCCTCCGGTTTCTATATCAATAGCCAGGCCCAGAGAATTTCTATAGGGAGAAGTTGCATCAGGATTTAACCTGTAGTAATACTCTGCATTCATGGAAATGCTTCGTGTTAACCTTATTCTTCCTCCGGCACCAAGTGCTATCTGGTCATTACCTCCTGAATTTTTAGGTACCCAGTTTTTGTGAACCAGCGTAGGCATCAGTTGTAATGAAAGCTTTGATGTAAATTTTCTGGCAATCAGAATCTGGCCTGTATACGCTAACCGATCTGTAGTTTGAAATCCAACAGGTTCATCTTTCTCTCTGGGTGATGTTTTATACGCGCCACTTCCAAAAGCTGTAACTGTTACGGGAGCACCATTTTTACTTTGACGCATTACTCTGTACTTTAAGTAGCTATCAACTGTTTTATCTACTGAGTTTCTTCCAATGCCAATACCAAGATTATCGGTGATTCCATATTCTAATCCTAAGCGTACAAAGGCATCATCAAGACCATACATTTCATATAAGCCGCCGTTGATTCTTCCGAAGCGGTGAGAGAAAATAAATTCCAGGTTTCCTTTACCGATGGTTTCTACGGTGTGACCATTAACTAAACGGGTGCCTTTGAATGTTTGTGAAACATAAGCAGGCTTAGATGGATTATTTTTTTCGAGTTCTCCAAGTAAATCGTCTTGCGCAAAAGCATTCGTGCCGTACAAAAAAAATATCGAAACTGATGTTATTGTTCGTGTAATAATGGATTGCATGATTTTGCTACTGCGGTTTAAATGTAAAATTGATTGTCACCTCTACTTGCTCTGCTATATTCTGCCACAACAGTTGTGGAATTTGAATTTTATAATCTTGAAGTTTTACAATGAAGGTAGACTTCATCACCAGCTTGTTTTCAAGTTTTTCTATCATACCTGGAATCTCAACATCCTTAGTTACACCGTGCATTGTTAATTTACCTTTGGCAACAACATGCTGTTCTCTGTCAAGAGCAGGATCATAACCTGTTAGTTTTCCCTGGAAAGTTGAATTAGGATAGAGCTCAGTCTCCAGATACTTATCGTTGAAATGTTCTTGCATTAATGATTTAGCAAAATGAAACTCATTTACCGGAACACTAAATGCAATATTGGTATTGGCTGGATAAAATAATGCGGATGCTTTATTATTATCTGCTTTGATGTCCTCGATGGTAGCGTGCGAAAAAAAAGTAATCAGCCCTTTTTCAGATACGAATTTTTGTGCGCGAGCCTGGGTTAACGTTATTAATAATAGCAAGACAAAATAAATTTTCTTATTGATCATATTGATAGATTTAAATTCTTATGGCAATACATTTCCACACTCCTTACTATTTAGGAGTTCTTTACTCTTTTATTAAAATTTTAGTTAGTTCT
The DNA here is from genome assembly GCA_035493595.1 of Cyclobacteriaceae bacterium. GTDB lineage: Bacteria > Bacteroidota > Bacteroidia > Cytophagales > Cyclobacteriaceae > DATCRE01. The sequence goes on from DATJHZ010000139.1 coordinate 16,457, forward strand.
GTTTGGCTCCGTCGTCTACCCAGCAGGCAATCTTATTAATTTGTTCTTGTGAGATTGTTCTTCCGTCAGGAGGCATTACTCTCCCTACGACTCGAGATTTAATTGCGCTGGCATTATTTTTTAGTGTACTGAAAGAAGACAGATTTGGGCTTTGCCCTCCGCTTACATGACAACCTGATATGGCACAATTTGTATCGACAATTGATTTAATTTCGCCACTCCAACTTATTCCCGTTTCGCCTCTGTTAACTGTTGCGCTTATTGAAATTGAACAACCCTGAGCATCCTTAACTGTGATACTGTACAAACCATGCTTTAGTCCTGAGAAAACAGTATCAGTACCAAAATTTCCATTTCCAATCTTATATTCGAACGGCTTGGATGATCCTGTTGCACTAATAGTGATACTTCCGTTATCAGTTAAGCATTCATTATCTGGTTCTGTTGTTACGGTGGCATTTAAATCGCTTGATATAATGGATAGGGAAACTGTTGTATCCCTTACACAATCATTAACATCCTTAATTTCCAATGTAAAAGAACCACCGCTCAATTGACTGAACACCCCCGAAGATTGATACACTCCTCCATTAATTCTAAATTGGTAAGGCGCTTTGCCACCACTACCAGAAACCGATATTGTTCCATCATTGGTATCACAACCCTGAGGATCATTTTTTGCTTCTAAATGAATCCCAGGTTTGTTGATCTCACAATCTACCACATCCATTTCCACGCGGTTAGTACAACTTGTTAAACAGGCTAGTAATAAAAAAATAAAATTGCGTTCCCTCCTGATCATAAACAGATTCCAGTTATTTGATTTTATATTTCAATGTTAAAAAAGCCCCCACGCTGACCAACTTAATATTAACAGCACCAACCCCGGCAATGGGGGCTTTAAAAAACGGTTCGGCCTGAAGCCATAATCTCTTGCTAACTTGACGTTGTGCACCTATAGAAAAATTGAGCATGCTAAACCACTCATTATTTTTTCTTGAATACTCTCTGGACCAATG
>DATJHZ010000140.1:0-10872 GCA_035493595.1 Cyclobacteriaceae bacterium
AGCTTCTGTTTCATACCACCGGAGAGCTTGCCTGCCCTGCGATTTTTGAATGGCTCTATCTGCACATAAATATCTTTGATGAGGTTGTAGTTCTCCTCAATAGATGTACCGAAGACAGTAGCGAAGAAATTAAGATTTTCCTCAATAGTAAGATCCTGATAAAGGGAGAATTTACCCGGCATATACCCCACTCTGCTGCGGATGTCTTTATAGCTGGCAACAATATCAAATCCATCAACTGACGCCGTACCGTTGTCTGGCAGCAATAACGTAGTGAGCATTCTAAAGATGCTGGTCTTGCCCGCACCATCAGGACCAATGAGTCCGAAGAGCTCACCCTCACTCACAGAGAATGATACATCACTTACAGCCAGGACTTCGCCTTTGTTGTAAGTTTTGGTGATGTTGTTTAGTTGTACCGCTGGCATAGTTAATAGTAATTAGTCGATGGTCGATGGTCAATAGTCCATAGTCATTGGTGGTTTTATTGGCAATTAGTAATCAGACATTTGGTCATCAACTAAAATTTGACTTCAGCGTACATTCCAATCTTCAACGCACCATCGTTCTTCACGTTGATTTTTGTTGCATACACGAGGTTGGCGCGTTCAGTTTTTGTCTGGATGGTTTTGGGGGTGAACTCGGCTTTGTCACTGATCCAGGTCAGGGTTCCCTCCCATGTTTTATATTTTCCATCGCCATCATCAACCAATACATTTACTTTCTGGTTGAGTTTTATTTTGGAAAGCTGGTCGCCAGTGATGTATGCACGCAGAATGATATTGTTAAGATCTGCAATCTTGTAGAGTGGTTTACCTACTGATGTCATTTCGTTTACTTCAGCATACTTTGCTAGTACTGTACCGCCAACAGGATTTATAACTTTGCATTTTGCAAGTTGATCTTCAAGCTGATCGATTTGGACTTTCAACGGTGAGGTCTGTTCGGTGATGCTCTCAGATGTAATACCAAGCGATGATTGTTGCGCCTCTAGCTGCTTCTTCACCATCTCAACTTGAGAATTCATATCGTCTAACTGCTTTTGTGTCGCTGCCTGTGCTTTCACGAGGTTGGCAACTCTCTTCTGTTCACGTTCGACAGATTCTAGTTGTACTTTAAGTGCAGCAATCTGTGTATTTACATTGGGACGCTGGCTTAATGTTGATCTGATTTGAGACAGTAATTGCTTCTTCTTCAAATAAAGTTGTGTACTGTCAATGTAGCCAAGAGCTTGTCCTGCTTTGAGAAGTTGTCCTTCTTCGACATCAAACTTTAAGAGTGTACCCGTCCCTTCAGCTGAGATAATAGTTTCTTCTGCTTCGAACGTTCCTGATGCATCGAACTGATCTTTATCCTTAGAGCAGGAGAATGAAAAGAGCGTGAGTATGCCGAAGAGTGCTGTAAGCTTTTTTGTAGTTAAAAATTTGCGTGAGTTCATAGTGTTGATGTTTTGGCCTCACCCTAAATCCCTCTCCCTGCTGGGAGAGGGACTTGCGTGTGGCAGTTGTAAATAATTAGTTTATACCGGCTGTAGTTTGATAATTATATTGGGCCATGAGCAATTGTGTTTCATGCAATAGCTTGTTTTGACGTGCCTGATCTTCGGCATTTACTTCTCTTAGAAAATCGTTTACAGTGATGACACCGTTTTCAAGTTGCGCATTAGATGCTTCTTTAACAGACTCTCGGAGTACTATAATTTCATCATCTGCAGCTATAAGTTGCTGGAGTTTATTAATCTCAGAATTTTGTTGCTTCAACGTGATGTTGGTATTGAATAGAAACGTTTCTCTTTGAGTGCTGATAATGTTCTGATTGATAGCGATGATTTGTCGTTCTTTGTTTGAAGTATAGAATGATGTTAGCGCCCAGTTCAGTCTCAAGCCTCCGATATAGTAGGTCGAAAGTTTATTAGAGAGCATATTTACCGGTGAGGGCTGTCCGAGACCACCTTGAAAAAATAAAGAAAACTTGGGCATATTGCGCGTACTGATCAATTTGTTCTGTACATCATAACTTTGCTTCTGGTAATCATAAAGTTTAAGCTCAGGTCTGTTGATTGTTTCTTGCGTGACAATCGTGTTTGGTTTATGAAGTGCAATGTTCTCATCAAGTACTTTGTTTATGAACAATCCTAGCATATCTACATAGGCCTTACGCGATGCTCTCAATTCAATACTTCGCTGATTGGCTCTTAATAATTCCGCCTTTAGTTTATCAACACTGCTTTTAAATTCGTTTCCATTGGCAAGCGATGCACTGGTTTTGTCAATGCCGGTTTGAATGTCTTTCTTTAGCAACTCATTTTGATTGTATTGTTCATCAATAAGCAAAGCACCAAAGTATAACTGGTTGATTCTGTCTTTAAGTTTATAAAGCTCTACTTCCAGGTTCTGCTGTTGAATCATGGAGTTTATTTCCTGTGCTTCTTTCTGACGGTTTACCGTAACCAAATCTGTTAACGGCTGGCTGATCTCACCGTATAACTTATATTGATCCTTTGGAATTTGAGGAACATCCTGGTTAGGAATTTTTATTGGAATTTGTGTAACGGCTGATTGATAAGACGCCTGTCCTGCAATGATAATTTGGGGCAGGTTTCCTTTCGAAATATTGTCGATTGAATACTCTTTACTTTTAGTGAGTAATTCGCGTTGCTTCACGAGCGGATAGTTCTGTTCTGCCTGGGAATAACATTCTTCAAGCGTCAGTTCCGTTTGTTGTGCCTTACTAATGAGACTTGTCAGAAAAAGAATAACCAACAGTGTAAGATTTTTCATTGGCGTATTATTTAATATTTCGTTTTAATCATTTGATTAATTAAAGGTCAAAAAAATTTATTTGGCTTTAACTATGGCTTCAACCCATTTTGCAATAAGCTTCTTGCGTTCCTGCATCAGAGCGATAAAATCTGCCTGCTTCAGGTTTCCAATATTCATGATCATGGGACTGGCTACAAATGGAAACACAATCAGGGCCATCGTGTTCATAAAATAATGCATTGGATTTACCTTCTGCATTTTCGCAGCATCTTTAAGCTGTTGGAAGTAATTTGATTTGGCAATAAGAGTCTTCACTCCCATTTTATCAACCAATTGATCAGGGTTTGCCCGCAACTCGCTTAATATAAAAAGCGGCAGGTCTGGATTCAGGATAAGCATGTCTATATAGCGAGAAGCTATCTTCTCGGTCTTATCTTTCAAGCTAGTATCTTCATCAGCCAGAATTTCTTTAGCGCCAACAATAAAGCGTTGTATGTTCTCCATCATGATGATATCAAACAGTTTTTCTTTGCTACGGAAATAATAATTAAGAAGGGCAAGATTAATTCCGGCTTCTTCGGCAATGTCACGGGTACGGGCAGCGGCATAGCCTTTACGCGTAAACACCACACGTGCTGCTTCCTTTATTTTCTCTTCCGTAGTACTGTCAACCTCTTTCTTTTGCTTCTTCATTTGCGCTAAATAACGACACAAACATAATTCATGTCTCAGATTTAAACAAATAAATTAATCAAATGATTAAAAAAGATGATTAAAAAGGACTCTAAGTCATTTTAAACCACAAAAACACCAAGACGCTAAGGGACACAAAGAAAAAACTCTATCTAAACTCTAATTGCACAATAGCTAATCTAAAGTTTAAACCTCTCTTAGTGAAACTTGGTGTCATCGTGCCTTTGTGGTTCAAAGTCCGCTTTGTGAGACGTTGTGTTTTAGCGCCTTTGCGGTTCACAAGTTCTCGCAGAACTAATCCAGACTTTTAAGATATAAATCTTCAACCTTCTTTCTGGCCCAAGGAGTTTTACGAAGAAATGTGAGACTAGATTTTATGCTTGGATTGCTGATAAAGCAATTGATGGTGATCAATTCTCCGAGTGTTTTCCAGCCATAATAATCAACAAGATGCGTTACAATCATCTCTAATGTTTTACCATGTAATGGATTATTGGGTTGGCTTTCGGTCATTATACTTTACTTAATTCTATAAAAATAATAAATATGATTTTCGAGATTTTATTAACCTGAACAATGCTCTGGTTTACCCTAACATCTGTCTGGGATTCACAAATTTAACACCTTCGTACATTGCCACCTAAATATTTTCCTGAACAGCGATTTTAAAAAACCATTCAATTGCATATAGAAAGCGCGTTTTTCAAATTTTGATACAATAAAGTATAGACACTTATTTCTGTTTTAAAACACACTTGCGTTACTTTGTACCGGGAATATTCATAATGAAGAATCGCCATTTTACTCTTTTTCTGGCTCTAACGGGGGTATTTCTTCTTTTTCTATCTGGATGTGAACACCCTTCAGAGAAATCATACCATCTGCAAACTGAATCCGTTAGATTAAAATCCTTAGACGAAATCATATTAGTTGCAAAGCCTCGTATAAAACCTGTGCTCTATACTAATGTGTATGGTCTGGAAAAACTTCCTGTTCGCAAGGCCAAAGCTAAATTCATTTCTGCAGTTTTGCCTTCTATACTTATTGCTAAATATGAAATTGATCAACGGAGAATGAAAGTTGAATCACTCTTAAAGAAAAAAGAATGGACGAGTGCCGATAGTATCTTCTATGATGAAATGAAAAACAGATATCGTGCAAAAACTGATGACGAATTAAAAATACGAATTGGAAGTCTGCCGACAAGTCTTGTCTTAGCGCAGGCCGCTGTTGAAAGTGGTTGGGGTAAGTCAAGATTTTTTCTGGAGGCCAATAATCTCTTTGGTGTCTGGTCATATAATATTCATGATTCACGGATACCTGCGAGAATAGCGAGAAAAAATAAAAGAACGTATCTTCGCTCTTACAAGGATATGTCTGAGTCTATCGTTCATTACTTTGAAATACTGGCCCGCTCACGCTCTTATAAAAGCTTACGCGAGGCGCGTGTTAAAACTGACGATCCTTTTGAGCTTTTACCTCATTTGAAATACTTTTCTGAACGCAGAACGTTATATACTACACAGCTCAGACAAATTATCAAGCGAAATAACTTTACACAGTTTGATCGTTATGAAATTGACCCGCAATATATACAGGAAGACATCGTTGAAGATTGATTCACTTATAATGAGAATTCTATGCCTGTCTCTCATTATCGTCTTACTCTGCTGCGGAAAAACAAATAGCAATTACCAGACTAATCAAAATACCTCAGACAAAGAGGTTGTTTGTTTTATTTATCATCGTTTTGGCGATTCACGCTACCCTACTACCAATACACCTGTTAAAGATTTTGAAGCACATCTGACATGGCTTCGTGACAATGACTATACTGTCGTCTCTTTTACAGACGCACTAACTTATTTACAATCTAATGAGCCGACACGTAAAACAGCTGTCATTACTATCGATGATGGCTTTAAGAGTTTCTATAAAAATGGATTTCCATTACTAAAGAAATTTAAAATACCTGCCATCATGTTTATCAATACAAAAACTGTAGGTGGTGGTGATTACATGAATTGGGATGAGCTTCGCGATGTCATGAAGCATAACGTTGAAATTGGAAATCATACACACTCGCATGATTATTTTCTTAACCAACCCGAAGCCACCCGATATGAGACATTTAAAAATGAAATAGAATTAAGCCAATCTATCATTGAAAAAAATCTTGGTTTCAAACCTGCGCTTTTTTCATATCCTTACGGCGAGTTTGATGCGAAAATGAAACTCATTGCTAAAGAAGCAGGATTCAAAGCTGCGGCTGCACAAAATTCTGGAGTTCTATATGCCGGGTCAGATATGTTTCAGATTCCACGGTTCCCTATGTCCGAGTCTTATTCTGGTAAAACAAAATTCATAGAGAAGGCTATGTCTAAAGCTCTTCGTATTCAGCACATCTCACCTGAATCGAACACAATGCCGAAAGACAAAAAGCCGTCACTTACATTAACCTTTGACAACACCAATCTTAATCTTAACAGACTGCAATGTTTTATACAGGGAGGAACCTGTTCTTTCTCATTTGCTGATAGCGAAAAGAAAACTATTACTCTTCGTCCCAATAAACCTCTTGGTGCCAAACGAAGAACCATATATACCGTAACTATTCCTGATAAGAAAGGTGTCTGGCATTGGTATAGTTATCTCTGGATTGATGCGAAGGTTAAGTGATGATCCTGGTTATTTATAAATTGGCAATTTAAAATGGCTACCATTGCTCCATCTTATCTGGAGAGGGATCAGACCATCTTTCATCGATTCGTCACTCACATCCTTACCCGTGCCATAATTAATCTGCCAGGCAGGTCTTTTGAGAATGCCAACTTTAACAACAATTCGGCTTCCTTTATTTAATCTCTTACTTACGAAGTAACTGTTGTTGATTGGAATAATTTCTTCTTTTCCAGGCTTAAGCAACTGCCTTTTACTTCTGTCTTTAGCATAACTTGCTCTGGCCAGATATGTGCTTAATCTAAAATACTTTCCATTCTGAAGTTTTTCGTATAATTCAATTGTCACATCGATATCTTTTTTATTGATGATGACACTTAGTCCGCCAGAAAAAGAACCATTAATTTCTACATCTTTCTGGAGTGGATCACTAATAAAACTTAAACTTTCATCTACAGTCAAAACACTATCCATAATCTTAAAATCTTCTGTTAATGTGCTGCTATCGCTTCTGTCTGTATAGTCTATCTCCTGGTTAATGTATTCGTTGATCTTTGGTTTTGTTTGCACTAATTTATAGTTACTCTTCGTTCTCACATTACTTATATAATATGTGATTGTATCATTATTCATTTTAGCTAATGATGATGCATGTCTCCACTCGTTCGTACCCATAACCTGATAATTGATTTTATCCTTCAGTATGGAAGGCATTTTACCATCTTTCAAAACATGATCGAACCATTGAAATACATAGTCGTTGATATTGATATTAGCTACTGAATCCAGTGTGTAACCTAATAAATGGGGTTTGGCAAAACTCTGGGCTCCGTAATGATCATAAGGACCGATTAGCAAATAGTGATCTGCATTCTTATTAAACTTATGATGCTGGTTAAAGTAGAAAAATGCTCCACGCTGATCATCATCAAAATAACCGGTAGTTGTAAGTATTGGAATATTGATATTGCTGAATTGATTCTGATAGGGAACCATACTATGCCAAAAACTATCGTAGCCTGGATGATTAAGCCATCGTTGAAAGAGATCATTAGGTCGACCCTCCAATGAGTCCAGTGATCTGAAACTCTTTCCAGAGGTATACCAACGTCTGTATAAATCATTCCATTTTTTGAAATCAAAAAATTCATCTGCATCTGTCAGCTTCTTATTGCTTACATAGTGAATCCATTGTAACATATAACTCATGAAGACGCCGTTATGGTTTGGATAATCTATTCCAATACCTACTGCAACCTGCGGAACTATGGTTTTTAATGCCGGATGAACTTTCCTGACTGCACTCCACTGACTAAATCCAAGATAACTGCCTCCATACATACCAATCTTTCCATTACACCATGGATGCTTGCTGATCCAATCCATAACATCATAGGCATCAGACGCGTCATGTTCAAATGGTTCAACAGCTTGCGGGCTAAGATATTTCCCCCTGGTGTTGACAATGATACCTACATAGCCATGATCAGCTGCTTCCTTTGCTTTTGTCTTGTCTCTTGGTCCTGCATAAATATTATACATCATAATAGCAGACTGTGTTATTGAAGTGCTTCTCAACTTTACAATAATAGCTGATAACTGAGCACCATCTTTTGTTGGTATCAATACACTGTCTTGTATTACATATTTTCTATCTTCCTCTTCAGCTAAAACAATTCTTGATAATTTTTTGATTTGTTTAAAAACATTGTATCCATTGTATGCCCTGCATAACGATTTTGCATCGTCTAAGGTGATGGTATCTTTTTTTGCTCCGTCAAGTGTTGTGAGTAATTTATTAAGCTTGGTTTTCATTTCGTTTACATCTGCCATAAAATATCCTTCAGCCGATGTTTTTGCTTTTTCAGGCAGGCTTTGCAACAGATTACTCAGAACTGAAGGATATAAAATATCAAAAGAATGATTATCTGTTTTCTGTTTTATTTTAGTGAGCAGATAGCTTTCATATTGAATTCCCATTGCTGCAGCTGATTCTGATTTTTTATTGAACTTCCGTATTGAATCAATGGAATTTTTTGCGGCATTAAATTCCTCGGCCACCAATTGGTATCGAAATAGGTTATCAAAGTACTCCTCCTTGTCCGAGCTTTTATATTTTATAATAACTTGTTTCGCTAAATCAGGTATTGACTTTGCCAGTGAAATGCTGTCTGAATAATTTTTAGAAGAGAAATAGTATTTTTGTCCATTACAAATGATTGTAATCATTATAAGTAAAAAGCTCGTCAATATTCTCATAGAAAGAAGGCTCAATTAAAGTGATATGACAAACTTAAATAATATTTGAGGCATTTCAGCTTTTGCTTAGCTTTGTCCAATCATCGTTAAACTTATGGCTAAGAAAACCAGCAGCAACATCGTTCATGAATACTTCAGCAAGGATCTTGAAGGCGATCGCATCCTGGTAAAAGTTAATCCCATCACGTTCTTTGGATCTGAAATTGTAATTGGTAAAGACGGCAAGGTTGAATTCAGAGAGATGGAATTCGATTCTGAAATCTTTGACGATCTGAAAGAAGACGGTTTTGAAAAAGCTAATCCGCTGGAGTTTAATCTGATTATTTCAGGGCTGCTCTAAACTTCATTGAATTATAGCTGCGTGCTTTGTAATAGTTTCCTGAAAAGCCAATAATACGTTACGAAGATCTTTCTCAAATTCTGTATCGAGAATCGCTCCATTTGCATCTATCTTTTTCTTTATCGCAGGGATCATGAGCTTCGCTCCTTCGGCTACTGAAGTACCCAATGCAGTCAATGTATTCATCAATGAAGCATGAGCTTTATTACCACCCGTTGGCAAAGGTGATGCACTGATTGCCGCGACAGGTTTCTCATTCATTTCACCGGATGAAACAAGCCAGTCGAGAGCATTCTTTAAAACACCTGGCACACCAAAAGCATATTCAGGTGTGCAGATCACTACACCATCTGCCTTCTTCACTTCTGCTCTCAAATGATTAACGGCTGCATGATGATCACCATCACGTTCAGGTGAGAAATGTGGTAATGCATCCAGTCCTTCAAAAAAAATGAATTCCATTTTCATCTCCGCTGCCAGTTTCGACATCGCGCGAAGCACAGCAGTGTTTGATGAATCGCTTTTTAAACTTCCGGAAATAGCCAGCACTTTCATAGGGACAGGTGAATCTTTATTTAATCGTAAAGCAAAGTGAGATTAAAAAAGTTCAGCCACAACAATTTAATGTGAAGGATGCATTTGGGACATGGCTTTGAACTGGCGGGCCATTCCAAACTTAAGAATAGAGGTTGCGCATAATAGACCCGATGCTAATGCTCCACCTACTCCAACAGTAACGATATCCTGTCCAACAAGATAAAGACCTTTAATAGATGTCTTGGGTACTAGCTCTTTTATGGTAAAACGATTTGGTGAATGTTCCATTCCATAAATTTCACCGTGCTGATAGTTAGTAAAATGACGTGTTGTGAGTGGCGATGATACTTCAGCATGCACTACATGATCTTTTATTTGCGGATAGAGTTCAAAAACTTTAGCAAGCATTTTTTCTTTAAAGGCAGTCTTCATTTCTTCATAATCAACACCACGTTTCATCCAGCGCTCCATTTCATATTTTTCAAACCATGCATAGTTAGCAGCACCAATAGCCTGGATGGTAGACTTTGAAGGTTTCAATTCTGACCACGACGGATCTTTCGCGGAAGGAAATGATATGTATGCAAAATGTAGTGGTGCATCAGCATTGGTCATATCCTTATTCACAATGCCGTCAAAATCATAATTATCATAGAACCAAACGTTATGCCGCGGTAGATTGAGTTCGGCATCTGAACGGTTTAAACCTATGTATAAACACAAATGACCACTGGAGGGATTGATCTGATTTATAGCTTTGATTGTACCATTTTCTTTTTTACTTAGCAGTTTGGTATAAGTGTTTTGAACCCCGGCATTGCTGATTACATTTTTACACGCAATAAATGTGTTGTTAACATTCACACCTGATACTTTTCCATTTTGAATAACAATGTTATTAACATCAGCATGTACTCTGAGTTGTCCATGATTGCCATGAAGACATTCGATCAGGTTTTTACCAATTTGCTCTGCGCCTCCTACCGGATAATAGCCTCCATCCATAAAATGCGTGGTAACAATAGCATGCGCTGCAAAGCTGCTTTTCTTAGGCGGCAATCCATAGTTGCCACATTGAGAACAAAGCACGCTGATAAGTTTTTCATTTTTAGTGATGGAGCTCAATACCTCATAGGTAGTTCGCGATGAATATCGATGAAATAATTTTTTGAATAATACTCCAATTGTCTTCTGAAGAATCCATGGAAATGATTTCTGAAGAAAAAACAATCCGCTAAACCTCGTGGCTTTTTCTATTGCAGTAAAGTATTTATCAATGGCATCTTTATCATCCGGGAAATGTTGATAAAAAGTCTCCTTTAATTTTTCTTTGCCTGCGCAAAAATTGTATTTATCAGAACCAATGTTTACTTCATCATAAACATCACCCATGAAGGCCCATTTTAGTTTGCTGTCTGTCAGGTAATCAAACATCTTACGAAGAAAGGAAGTCTGCTCATCCATGTTACCAACATAGTGAACGCCAACATCCCATAAGAAACCATCATTGCGTTTAAAGGCATGGCTAAAACCACCGGGCACATAGTGACGCTCAAGCACAAGAACTTTTTTGCCGGCCTTGCTAAGAAATACAGCAGTACT
>DATJHZ010000141.1:0-11149 GCA_035493595.1 Cyclobacteriaceae bacterium
GCAATGATTTCACCAATCACAGTTGGCTGTCCTATTTTATTGGCGAGCATACCAAATATGCGAGCCACAAGGATAATAGTAGAAATTTGAAGGATAAGAACGCCAAGCGGATGATGAAGACTCTTAACAAATTCTGAACTGAAAGAGGCCCACGAACCCAGATGGTTTCCAGATTCTTTTACGACGGTGATTGCAGCTGCTGCATCGAGTTTCTGGCCCTGTTGTAAAATAAGCCACATAAAGGCGGTAAAAGCGCCAACAACTACAATGTAGAATAAGACTGACTTTTTCATTCTCGACTTTAATAATCGTAAAAATAAGAAAATGCCGGAATTATCAATTTACAGGCTTAGAGTTACCGATCATCGGTTCAGTGAGGAGATGGAAACGATGGAATTTTGTTTCTACTAACATGAAAATAATTATTTGCTAAATCTTAAATGTAATTTGTTGAATTATCTTTTTGCGTTCATCAAAAAGTGACTGTGTCATTTCCAATGCTGTCTTGAAAATATCAGGTTCTGCCGTCTTGGGATTGCCAGATGCAAATGGTGGTTCAGGATTATATTCTAACATGAGTTGAATTGTTTTCGCCATGCTCTCTCCTTCTATCAACGCAGTTAATGACAATCCAAAATCTAATCCGGCTGTAATTCCTCCTCCGGTTATTCTATTTCTGTCAACAACAACTCGTTGCTCGATTGTCTCCACTCCGAACATTTGCAATAGTTCCAATGAACGCCAATGTGTTGTTGCTTTATAGCCATCTAAAAGTCCTGAAGCAGCTAAAAGCAAAGAACCTGTGCATACTGCTGTAATGTACTTTGCTTTGATTGCTTTCCCCTGAAGGAAATCAATATAGAGTCTATTAGTCAATAATGGTGTTATGCCTTTTCCTCCGGGAACAAAAAGTATATCAATATCCGGACAATCATTAAAAGTAAAATCTGGTTTTAGAGATAGCCCACCTTCAGCTACAACTAACTCTTTATTTTCACCTACAATATAAACTTCAAAGCAACGGGCTCTCACAAAAACTTCATAAGGGCCAGTTAAATCAAGCACTGTGAGATTGGGGAATAATAACATTCCTATTTTTAGCTTTTCCATTTTTAGCATTTTTTGAATGATTAAAATTACTTATGAAGATTATCCTTTTTGTTTTGTAATTCACGCCATGTGGTAAGAATAAAACCTTCTTTTTGAATAAACGATTTTAATTCGGGATCAGTCATGGAAAGCATATCTGCTCTTCTTGTATTTCCTGAATCACTAATATTTTTAAATTCTTCATTTGAGTCTGTGCAATGAATTAGTATTACTGTTATACCTGGTTTGACTGAGCTTAATAACTCTTTGTATTTACGTGTTTTGAATTCTCGAAGTGTTTCATCAGTAACTTTTCTATCAGAAGGAAACTCCCAATCGTAACTTAAAATATAAAGATCATCTACAACGGCCAGGCCAGCATTCCAGATCTCTTCACCTTTGTTATGTAAAACATTCAGCACTTCAGGAATATTGATGCCTCCTGAAGTCTTCTTGCTCAGATTTTTTAACCCTGAAAGTGGTCCGGCATGTAATGACTCACGCATCAAGGTATTATGTCCTGCTGAAAATAAAATGGGAATATGTTCTTCAATACCAACCTTAATATACTTATCAAGATACTCTGGTGTTGCCCACAATGTTCCCATGTGTGTATCAAGATGCGTAGGATTAAAACCCATTGTTTTTGCTTTGTGTAATTGCGCCTTTATTTCAATCTCGATCTCATCAGCTGAAGCATTATTCACAACATCAAAAACATTCTTCCACAACACTCCTTCTCCATCTGATAAGCCTGGTGAAGCACTAACAGAACTCCATCTGTAATCACTCCATTCAGCAGTATGTGTGAGGTGAAGTCCAGCATCTGTATCAGGATGTAGCTTAATATACTTAATCATGGGTGATGTCCATGGGCAAGGCATCATTACACTTACTGACGTTGCAACATTTTTCTCTAGAGCACGAATAGCACCCTGATTTGATTGATATGACATGCCTGCATCATCAATGTGAAACATAATGACGCGATCATTCTTTTTCCAACCAAGTCTTTCAGCATAAGTTTGCGATTGACCCTGAACTTCATTTGTGATGGAATTAAAAAACATACTAAGTAATAAGAGTAAATGAATACGTGTGGATGATTTTTTTATTAGTATTGCCTGCATCTTGAGTTTGTTATCTTGAAACAAATAAAGATCAGTGATTATACATCCACAATAAGTCAACTTTTTATGACTAGCGAAAACAATCAAATTAGCTTCAATTGCCCCAAAGAATTTTTATTAAAAATGCTTACTGGAAAATGGAAGCCTTGCATTTTTCGTTATGCAATACAAGGGCCTGTACGCTTCGGACAAATTATTAAGTTGCTACCAGAGGCAACACGTCAATCACTTACAAAAGCATTACGTGAATTGGAAGAAAGTAATATCCTGGAAAGGAAGGTAATAAAGTTGAAACCTCTACACGTTGAATATAATTTAACAGAGTTGGGACTAGAATTCATTCCTATTTTTAAAGCTGTAGATGAATTGAATCTATTACCTGTTATGCAGAAGAAGACAGAATTGATCTGACAGATTCATACAATGCGAAATAGAATCTAGCCTTTAAGATTTTCTCTTAAAATAATCACCTATTCTATTGGCCAATACAATACTATTCTTATCGATGTACTTTGTAAAAAAATTGGATGCAACTAAAAGTACAATCATCGTGATAAAGCATGCTGTCACTTTACCTAAAAGAGAATAGCTGGTAAGAATCAGAAAACATGTTAACGAACAAATTAGCGGGAGATGAATCAAGTACATGCTGAAAGAATTCTTTCCTAGCCATACAGGAATTCGGGTTGAGAAAATATTCTTTAAATACTCACTTCTCAAACACATGTATACCACGAAAATACTTAAAATCAAGCTGTGCAATTCCGGAGGTATTTTTATAAAAGTGAGAATATTTCTTCCTAGAATAACAAACAACAGACTGCCTATAAAAATCGGAAGCTTAAATCTGTTTAGTCTTTGCTCTATACCTCGCATCCGAACTATAATTGTGTGATTGGATTCAGAATAATCATAATCACATAAAACATGTCCAATCAGAAAAGCACAAAGCCAAAATAATTGCAATTTTAAAAGAACTACCAGGATCAGTACATAGATTAAAAATCTTTGTGAATTGTGCTTTACAATTCCGAAAAGACTAAATGTAAAAAGAGAACCAAGATATTCGCTTTGAATTGTCCATAAGGAAGCGTTATAAGTAGTGAGTCCTTGATAGTTAAAAAAGGTATCAAATACTGCAGATTGAATTGCAGTGATCAAGTCTGGCTCGAAATTATAAAATGAATTCAACCACCCATTTACATACAGAGTGCCCTGCAAATGTGCTAGCTGATGATTATACGTTAGTCCCAGTTTTAACAGGATATATGCAAAAGCTACAGATGCTAAAACAGGGAGAACTAAACGAAAATATCGCTTTGAAAAATATCCAATTAATATCTTATCGTAATTACTACTCGCCTTGAAAAACAGAATTGAAATTACATAAGAACTTAAAAACCAGAAGACCCATATTGCAAGTTCAACATCAAAAAATATAGCAAGGGTATTTGTTAACATTACTTTCAAAAAGTAAAACATCGGTAAATTATGTATGTATGATGTTATGCTTTCATATTCAGCTAAAAAGGAAGTGTATTTTAAATGACCGAAAAATACAATCAATGCCGCGATGCCACGTAATCCCTCAAGGCTTTTAATCTTCTGCATTTTCTAGATTTAACTCAGGTTTTGAAAATTTATTATTTGGATTGCCTTCCAAAATGAAAATAAGGATCGCTATTGAGATAACCTAAAATAATAAAGGCCAGATAAATCTGGCCTTGTGATAAGTTCTTTAAAGAGAATGTTTTACTAGGTTGCCCAGGTCTTTCCGTTACCTGCCTCTGCCAAAGGAAGACAGCCATGATAAGCTCCTGGAACTGCTTCGTATTGAAGAACCTGTGTTGCTCCTACTTCTGAAGTAAAGAATCCGGCAACAGTAAGTTCTTTGACTTTTAAAATAAACGGACGTTGCTCTGCATTTGCTGCGATGGCATCATCATGAGTTTTCTTTGCGTATTCGGTTTGTTTCTCAGGTGATAAGTCGTGAAAGGCATCTCCAAATTCTTTCTTGGCATCTTCATCAAAAGCTTTCAAGCCATCCAAAAATTTCTGTTGATCTTCTTTTGAATACACATCTTTAACCATCAGGTCAATAAAACCCGGTACACCCACATCTTTTGCACCAGGTGTATCTGTTTTAGGAATTATGATTTCTGCCAGTTGTGTTACCAGCGATGCCTGATCTTCTGATAAGAATTGTGGCTTCCAATCCAATGAAGGTTTGGCAGCGCATCCATTTAATATACCTGCAATGGTTGGGGCCGATATGATCCCTCCCATCATTAATGCTGTTCTTCTTAAGGCTTCTCTACGATCCATAGTACTACTTGTAAAGATTAAAGATTCTGTTTTTTCAATTCTTCAACAGCGTGATTTGCGGCACGTGCTGTAAACGCCATATAGGTTAGCGATGGATTCTGACATGCAGCTGAAGCCATAAATGATCCGTCAGTCACAAATAAATTCTTGCACGCGTGTACCTGGTTGAATTTATTGAGCACTGATGTTTTTGGATCTTTACCCATACGAGCAGTACCCATTTCATGAATACCTAAACCAGGAGCTCCTTTGCTATCATATCCGTGGACATTCTTCACTCCGGCTGCTTCAAGCATTTCGATTGCATCCTTCTGCATATCGACACGCATTTTCATTTCATTCTCCTTGAATTCAACATCAAAGGTTAATGTTGGCAAACCGTATTTATCTTTTAAGTCTTTATTGAGGGATACAAAGTTTTCGTGATATGGAAGCATCTCTCCAAATCCTCCCATACCAATAGACCATTTGCCTGGAGCGGCAGCAATTTTTTTCAAGTCAGCACCAAAAGCAGATAATTCCTTAACCATATTGTGCCATCCCTGACGACTCGCACCACCCTGATAGCCAAAGCCTCGGATATAATCTCTCTTATCACTTCCAACATTTCTGTAGCGAGGTATGTAAAATCCGTTGGCTCTTCTGCCCGAATAATACTTGTCTTCAAAACCATCTACCTCACCTCCTGCTCCAACAGCAAGGTGGTGATCCATCACATTGTGTCCAAGTTCACCACTGTCATTTCCAAAACCATTTGGAAAACGATTAGAGGTTGAGTTCAATAGAACAAATGCAGAACCCATAGTTGATGCGCAAAGGAAAACTACTTTGGCAAAGAATTCGTGGTGTTCGCCTGTTTCGGCATCAAGTACGCGCACACCTTTGGCTTTGCTCTTCTGCTCATCGTAAATGATTTCATATACAATTGAGTTAGGGCGAAGTGTCATGTTACCAGTTTTCTCAGCAGCTGGCAAAGTTGATGATACACTGCTGAAATATCCTCCATAAGGACATCCGCGAATACAAAGATTTCTAAACTGACAGGTTCCGCGTTGAGGGCTGTGTGGTAGTGGTGCAGTAGCATGAGCTGTTCTGCCTATCGTTAAATGACGATTAAATTTATCAGCTAATTTTCCTTTCAAATCTAACTCTGCACAATTCAATTCCATCGGCGGAAGAAACTTGCCATCAGGTAAATTAGGAATGCCTTCATTCTGTCCGCTTACGCCAATAAATTGCTCTACATAATCGTACCACGGAGACATTTCGTTGTATCGCACAGGCCAATCAACTCCAATACCATCTTTAGCGTTTGCAGCAAAGTCCATTTCACTAAGTCTGTAACTTTGACGTCCCCACATGATAGAGCGGCCACCAACGTGATAGCCACGCATCCAGTCGAAACGCTTAACTTCTGTGTATGGATTCTCGGTGTCTTTTACCCACCAATGTTTGGTCGATTGTTTTACAGTATAACCTGTACGATTTTGCTTTTCATAATCCTTTAACTCCTCAGCCGTTAACCTGTCGTTATAGGGGAAATCCCACGGATCTTTTGTAGCCGTTGGATAGTCAGGATGCTTAACCATGCGTCCTCTTTCAAGAACCAATGTCTTAAGACCTTTCTCAGTTAATTCTTTAGCGGCCCAGCCACCACTTATACCAGTGCCAACAACAATAGCATCATAGGTATTCTGCTTTTCCGATTCCGTATTTAGGTACATTTTCCAACGATTGTTTGCTCAAATTTATAATATTCGAAGCAAAAAATGTACTTTTTACACAAACGGCGATGAAAAGATTATCATCTAAAATAAAATAGAAAGTTTTTTTTCAGCTTGTGATTACAAAAGTTCTGCAAGTTCAAGCCAGCGAAGTGTTTTAGTATCAATTTGTTCGTTCAACACTTTAACTTCTTCACCCAATTTTTGCAATTGTGAATGATTTGCTGAAGCCTCAATCATTAATGAAGCAATCTCAGTTTTCCTGGCTTCAAGCTTTTCTATTTCGGCCTGAAGTTTTTCATACTCCTGCTTTTCTTTGAATGATGCTTTCTTCTTTTCATCTACAGGTTTCGATTTTACTTCTACTGGTTTGACAGCCACAGGTTTAGAAGCAATCTCTTCTTGCTCTTCCAACCAATCTCTATAGTCAGTATAATTGCCATTGAAAAGTCTGATCTTACCATCGCCTTCAAAAACAAAGAGCTGATCTACCAGGTGATCCATAAAGTATCGGTCGTGAGACACTAAAAGTAAGCATCCGGAAAACTTCTCAAGGAAATCTTCCAGCACATTTAATGTGTCAATATCAAAATCATTGGTAGGTTCATCCAGTATCAAAAAGTTAGGAGTTGTTACCAACAGCTTCAGTAACTGAAGGCGCTTCTTCTCTCCTCCGCTAAGTTTATTGATATAGTTGTATTGTTTCTCAGGTGGAAACAGGAACGTTTCCAGAAACTTGGATGCTGATACTGAACTTCCATCAGACAAGGTGATGAACTCAGCGATATCTTTTACTTCTTCTATAACTCTGTTGCCAAGATTTAAAGAAATAGACTCCTGAGTGAAATAGCCCATCTTGGTTGTCACTCCTGGATTTATTTCTCCTGAATCAGGTTTCAATTTCAAGGTTAGCATGTCAAGCAAGGTGGACTTACCAATACCGTTTTTACCAACGATACCAATTCTATCCTTCTTCTTAAACACGTAGCTAAAGTCTTCTACAAGTTTAAGTTCACCATATTTTTTAGAGATATGCTCTACTTCAAGGATCTTACCTCCCTGACGTGCTTCTCTGATATCCAGCTCAAGTTTTTCCTTTTTAATATCTTGCGATGCTACTTCCTGCAATTCATAAAATGCATCAACACGATACTTGGCTTTGGTGCCTCGAGCACGTGGTTGCTTGCGCATCCACTCTAACTCTTTCTTGAGCAAACTTTTAGCCTTCGATACTTCAATTTTTAATAGCTCTTCACGCTCGGCTTTCTTTTCCAGAAAATAAGCATAATTGCCTTTGTATCTGAAAATCTGACCACGATCTAATTCAATAATTTCATTCGCTACATTATCCAGAAAATACCTATCGTGAGTAACCATGATGAGCGTAATGTTCTGACCGGAGAGATAATTCTCAAGCCACTCAATGGCAGTAAGGTCAAGATGGTTAGTGGGCTCATCCATGATGATAAGATCAGGCTCTGTAAGAAGCAATTGAGCTAAAAAGATCCGCTTCTTCTGACCGCCAGAAAGTTCACCAAACTTCTTATCCATATCCGGCACGCCAAGCTTGCCGATTACCTCGCTAACTTTGGCTTCATAATCCCAGGCTTTGAGTTCTTCCATCTTCTCAAGTGCAGCCTGCATGCGTTCGGCCGAAACTTCGGGATGGTGGATACACTCTTCGTATTCCTTTACAGCAGCTGCAATCACGTTTGACTCATTAAACAATAAGTCCTTGACAGATAAATTATTATCAACTTCAGGTTGTTGTGTAAGATAACCTACTTTTACGCCATCACGCGTACTTACTTTGCCTGAATCAGATTGAATCTCGCCAGTTAATATCTTAAGTAAGGTTGTTTTGCCTACTCCGTTGTTACCAACAAAGGCAAACTTCTCGCCTTGTGAAATGCCAAGGGCTACATCTTTAAAAAGCCAGCGATCATTGAATGTTTTTGAAATGTTTTCTGCAGAAAGGTAATTCAAAGCCTATAAATTTAGGCCGCAAAGGTAGTGTAAAATCAAGAGGTGGCAATTACACTTTAAAAGGTTTGTAACTTAAATAGAAATGGTAACATGAATCTGATGCTGTGCTGATTCGTTGTTGTGCATTTTCTTTAAAAAGCAAAACATGCAAAGTCCAAGTTGAAAGGACATTGTCAGGAAAATAGTTATAAAGACGCCCATATAAACCTAACTTTTTAACTTTAATGAAAAGATACAGTAACACCATTAAAAGGTCTAGTTTTCAGCTGTTTATCGGTCATCATTTACGACAATTAAACAAATAGGGCTTTAAATGAATTTAAAAACTGAATTATTGCGAGAAAACTCTAGGGCACAGGTAAATCGGGTAGTTAGCTACGTTGGCGCTGACCCGAAAAAATTCAAACAGTTAATCCAGATTTACCTGAACGGCCCCTACCGTGTAACCCAGCGGGCCGCATGGCCAATGTCTTATTGCGTTGAAGCACATCCTACATTAATAACTCCCCATCTAAAAACTTTACTGGACTATTTAAAAAAACCTGGCATCCATGATTCGATCAAACGAAATACGGTAAGGTTATTACAGTTTGCTCCTATCCCAAAACGATACTATGGACGTATAACCGATATCTGTTTCAATTATCTTGAAAATCGAAAAGAGGCAGTGGCTATTAGAGTTTTCTCAATGACTGTCCTAACCCGAATCATTAAAGACGAACCCGATCTTCAGAAATCTCTTCGACTTATGATAGAAGACCAGATGCCTTATGCCAAGCCAGCATTTAAAGCACGAGCCAGAACTGTATTGAACCAACTGAATCAGTGATCCAAATATTCCCAAGTCGGTTGATCTTCATTAGACTTTTTGCCTCGATATCAATTGATAATTAGCGCATCGATAATTAGTAATTATTCTATATTCACGGCACAAAATCTTCTTGTTATCGAATGATTCATCAAGAGCACGTATGTAAAAGTTGTGGCCATACTTTTGTAGGCTTGTATTGTAACTTCTGTGGTGAAAAGGTAATTGAGCCAAAAGACAGAAAGTTCAGCACCTTTGTTAGTACTGTAATGATGGCCACAACATTCGTGGATAACCGATTCGTGAAGTCCCTTTGGCCAACCATTACTAATCCCGGATTCCTATCACGAGAGTATGTAGATGGGCGAAGGGTTAATTACATGAAGCCCTTGCAGATGTTCTTTATTCTGAACCTGGTCTATTTTCTGTTTCCGATGGCACTGCAGATGTTCAACTCATCACTCCATACACAGATGCACGTTTTACCTCATGCTAAATTGGCGCAACAAATTGTTGCCCATAGGCTAAAAGCTGAAGGAATGGATTTAAGGGGATTTGAACTTATCTACAACGATAAGTCTATAAACCTGGCCAAGTTGCTAATTGTAGTCTTCATCGTTATAGCATCACTGCCGTTGAGTTTGATCTTTGCAAAACGTAATCGCTTTTTTACAGATCATGTTGCGTTAGCTGTTGAACTGACGAGCTTCAACTTAGCTGTTAATGCTATAGGTCTTACATTTCTGTTCTGGATAATTAATAAGATTTTAAAATTAAGCAACACCGCCGGCGGGTCATTACTAAATGACACAACGTTAACTATCATTTTTGTGGCTACGAATATGTACTTCATTTTCAGAGCCGCCAGAACATTTTATAGCCAGAAAGGAAAACGCAGAATTATAAAAGCTATACTCGGTATACTCGGGCTTTTTCTAGCCCTGGAAGTATACCGGTTTATTCTGTTCTTTATAACGATGTGGGCCGTATGATCAACTTACCGTGGAGCCTGGAGCCACAATGTCAGTAGGCTGAAGTAGTTTTAACTTTCCATCTTGATCCTCTGCCATCAGAATCATGCCTTGAGATTCAATACCCATCATCTTTCTCGGCGCCAGATTAGCAATTAATGTTACTTGTTTTCCCACCATTTCTTCTGGTGAATAGTGCTTAGCAATGCCACTCAGTATAGTACGCTGATCAATCCCCGTATCGACTTTTAACTTTAGCAATTTGTCAGACTTCTCCATGCGTTCGGCTGAAAGCACCTTGCCAACACGTATATCTAGCTTGGCGAAATCATCATAAACGATTTCCGATTTAAGTGGTTTGATATTCTCCATTGCTTTTTCTTCAACTTTAGGCTTGTGCAGTCTGGCAACTTGTTTCTCAATATCAGCATCTTCAACATTCTTGAATAAAAGTTCAGCCTGCCCTAGCTGATGATGTTGAGGAATAGCATTAATCAATTGTTCTGTCGACCAAAAGCTTTTCCATTTACTATCGATGGAAGAACTGTTAAGCTGTTTACGCAGATTCAATGCTGCATCTGGTAAGAATGGCTCGCACGCAATAGTTATGTTACCAACTATGGTCAAAGCATAATTTAATATGCATCCAACAGCCTCCATATCTTCCTTCGCTAATTTCCATGGCTCAGTCTCTGCCAGAAATTTATTACCGATGCGCGCCATGTTCATGAGTTGAAATTGCGCTTCGCGGAATCGGAAACCTTCGAGCGCTCTGATCATTTCTTTAACTGACACGTTGAGATCCTCATGAGCTTTCAGGTACAGAGAAACGATTTGCTTACGCTTGTCTGTAGTTGCAGGTAGCTCATGTTCACTTGGTACTTTTCCATCGAAATATTTCCACGTCAGTACCATTACCCGGTTAACAAAGTTTCCAAGAATTGATACCAGTTCGCTATTCACTTTCTGCTGATAATCTTTCCATGTGAAGTCAGCGTCTTTTGTTTCAGGGGAAATTGAGTTCAACACGTAACGGAGTTCATCTCTCCTGCCCGGAAAATCTTCAAGATATTCATGAAGCCAAACCGCATGATTGCGTGAGGTTGAAATCTTATC
>DATJHZ010000142.1:0-6571 GCA_035493595.1 Cyclobacteriaceae bacterium
ACCACATTCATCACCAGATGAGTTAAAGAAGATGATTCCAGCATCTCGCTCGCGAGGCTGCAGTGTTTTGCCATTCAGCATTCCAGGATGCTGTCGTTGCTTATTACTGATAACCATTTTCAGTTCGCCGTTATTTTCAACGACGTTGATACGCTCAACATCAAGTTCACTGATAGCAAGATGTTTTTCTTTCTGAAGAAAAAGATTGCCTAGTAGAAAGAGCAAGACCAACGTTAAACCGGCGGCGTACCATTTCAATATCCTAACTTCTCGCAATAGTTTTTGTTCCATTACTTTTGATTTTAAGTTTATAAGATGATGCCGCTAAAATATTAGTTTCTTCTTGAGAACAGCATTCCAAGATAGATCATCAAGGAAAGTATAAAACTAATAAATAGTGCACTATAAAGATTATTTATCCAGGTGAGCAGCATGTAGCAAATAATGATACAAGGAATGATGTAGGTGATAAGCAAACCTTTCAGCAGCAAGTATCGACGTGTCACATTATCAATGTGATGATCGATAAAACGTCGTACTATAGAAAATAAAAGAAGAAGATTAAAGGCAATAAAAAAGAGAACCACACCATACCATACGATCATTTTATTACCGCCGTTAATATCAATTTCAAATAAGCGACGAAAAGAAAGTATTATAACACCAAGGATTTCAATAAAGACTAAGGTCTCAATAAAGAGTGAGAATGTTCTTTTGAGTTTTTCGGAAGGCATGTATTTATTTAAAACTCAGAATTTGATCGGGATTGGGAAAGGAATAGTTCCAATTCAAAGTTTCAGGTTTTTATTAGATCAACCTGAAACTTTGAACCTTGAACTTATTAATTATTCTGCAAGTACTGGTCTGTTAACAATTGACTTCGCAGTTGCTTCCATGATTTCGAAAGCACATTCAGCCATTTTGTTTTCTGAATCTAATGTAGGGTTAACTTCTACGATTTCCCATGCACAGATTTTAGGACTCTTGGCCAACTCAACGTTTAGAGTCTTGGCTTCATCAACGGTAATACCGTTAACAACAGGTGTGCCTGTGCCTTTAGAGAACTGTGAGTCGATAGCGTCAACATCAAATGACACGTAGATCATGTCACAATGGTCGAGCATTTCCAAAGCACGTGCTGCAATCTTCTCAGCACCTACTTTTCTTACATCTTCAGTCTCAATGAAGTTTACATTGTATTTGTTAAGCAGATAGTTTTCTGCTTTCTCAATCTGACGCACGCCAATGAACACAATATCTTCAGGATAGATTTTTGCACCTGGCATGCCTACGTCTTTTATTTGCTCCAGGTATTCGAGAGTTTCGCCTCGCACATCATTTACCTTGCATTCAAAATTATCAAGGCCACAGGCCATAGCTAATGGCATTCTGTTCATGTCGCCTGTTGTAGATGTGAACGGTGTATGCAGATCTGCGTGAGCATCGATCCAGATCACACCTAATCTTATTTTTGGATTTGCTTTTTTGATTCCTGCAATAGTGCCATAGGCTGTACTGTGATCGCCAGCCATGATCAATGGAAAATCTTCCTGCCAGATAGTTTCATATACTTCCAGACAAACACGTTCTTCCATAATCAGCACGCCATCGATAAACTTGGAGTGCGCATGTTTGGCACCTTCAAAAAGTAATTCATTTACATTTTCAACCTCAATGGATTCGTATTGTTTGAAGAAATCAGAATTCAGGTCAAGGCTGGCAATTTTCATAGCCTCCACACCCAAACTGGCGCCCCGTGTGCCTGCTCCGATCTCTGATTTTACTTCAATAATCTTTAACTCTTTCATTGTTCTGTTCTTTAAAGTTATTAGCTGCCTTGCAGCAGCTTTTTATATGCGGGTCTGACCCCTTTGTAAGCGTTACTTCGATCTCCAAAACTAGTGGCTAGCCTGTTGATTTTAGTGTTGTTGTAATTCGAAATAAGATTAAATGATTGTTACGAAATGGTTAATCGAAAAAATAACGGTTTTTCAGCCTCTTACCAAGCCCCTTTAGAAGTCAGGCAGGGCATGCGCTATGGCAAAAACTGAGCTGAAAAAACGATTAACCATCCGTTTCATAAGTGTATTGCAAAGATGGCAAAATTATCAGAATATTGCACCCTTTAATTGTTATTCGTTGCCGTAATGGTTCGTTGCGAGGCTGGAAAGGCCTTTTAGACCCCTGCTCCGGAAGCTGACGTTTAGCAAGCTAATTTTTAAGAACCGTTACCCCTTACAATGAAGAGCTACCGCGAGTTAATTGAGCAGACTTTTGAGTTTCCGCAAAAGGAATTTAAGGTCCGCGACCATGAATTGTTATTCAATGATGTACCCCTGATGGACATCATCAAGGAATACGGCACGCCGCTCAAACTTACGTACCTCCCGCGCATCAGCGAGAATATCCGTTACGTGCAAGCCACTTTCAACAGTGCCCTTGAACGCTTCAAATACAACGGCAAGTATACGTACTGCTATTGTACAAAATCTTCACACTTTTCTTTCATCACTGAAGAGGCTCTGAAGAATGATATTCACATCGAGACATCATCGTCTTTTGATATTCCCATTGTAAGAAGCCTTTATAATAGAGGTAAGGTTCGCAAGGACACCTATATTCTTTGCAATGGTTTTAAAATGCCATTATACCTGAACTATATCACTGAGTTGTTGAACGATGGTTTTACAAATTGTATTCCCATTATCGATACTTTGAGTGAGATCGATGTTTACGAAAAGAATGTAAAGGCTCCTTACCAGGTGGGCATTCGCGTAGCCGCAGATGAAGAACCTAAATTTGAGTTCTATACTTCAAGGTTAGGTATCCGCTACAGCGACATTAATAATTTCTACAAAGAGAAGATTGAGAAGAGTGATAAGGCATCGTTAAAGATGTTGCACTTCTTTATCAACACTGGTATTAAAGACACTGCTTATTACTGGAGTGAGCTAAGCCGTTTCATTTTCAAGTATTGCGAATTAAAAAAGATTTGTGACACACTTGATTCTGTTGACATCGGCGGTGGTTTCCCGATCAAGACATCACTTACATTCCATTACGATTACAAATACATGATCGAGCAGATCGTAGAAAACATCAAATGGATTTGTGATAAGAATAACGTACCTGTTCCGAACATCTTCACTGAGTTTGGTAGCTATACTGTTGGTGAAAGTGGTGCCGTATTGTATTCTCTAGTCGATCAAAAATTACAGAATGACAAAGAGCTGTGGTACATGATCGATGGTTCGTTCATCACGCATTTACCAGATGCATGGGGACTAAACCAGAAGTATGTATTGCTGGCGTTGAACAAGTGGGATGATCCATACCACAAAGTAAACATCGGCGGCCTCACATGCGACAGCCAGGATTACTACAACTCAGAGGCTCATACAGGTGAGGTGTTCTTACCCATGATCAACGACGAAGAGAAACTTTATATTGGCTTCTTCCATACCGGTGCCTACCAGGAATCATTAGGCGGATATGGAGGCATTCAGCATTGCCTGATCCCCGCACCAAAGCATGTACTTATTGATCGTAATGAAGATGGTGAGATTACAACCAAACTGTTTGCACCCGAACAAAGCAGCGAGAGCATGCTGAAACTTTTGGGATATGATACAGAGGTGAAGTAGATATAGATCTTAAGAATCATATTTAACCCCCATGGCCTTTGAGGACTTGGGGGTTTTGTTTTATTAGATTTTGTGTAACGCAAGTCAATGCCCTTCTCTTCCGATGCAAGGTTTTAAAACTTTAAATATTTTCCGCAAACTGATTGTTCCGCTGAAGCAATGTCTCTGATGGTTATTTGCACTAGCGGGTTTCGTCTTTCATTTAATAATTCTATTAAAATTAATATCTTAGAAAAGTAATTTACTAACCATGGAAGAGCCGATAATTCTCGATGATCAACTAAATCCAAACAAACTTAATAATGTAAGAAGGAGGGATCTGCTTCCCATGTGGATCAAAGTATTTCTTTGGATCTTTCTGGTTATGGGTGGTTTTGCTGTACTAGGATGGTTCTCTGGTTTTGCTGGCGTAAAATTCAATACATCACTTTATGGAATAAGCTCATCAGAACCTCTTTCTGAGTTTGGCGTCGCATTAATGCTTCTTTTCTTACTCAAGGCAATTGTCGCTTTTGGCTTATGGACAGAAAAGGATTGGGCCATAACAGCTGGAACAGTGGATGCTGTGTTAGGCATAGGGATTTGCATATTTGTGATGGTTTTAACTCCGATATTCTTTCCGACAAATCCAGTATCACATAGTGGCGGTGTGACGAAATTACAATTCGCCAACTTTAACTTACGATTAGAACTGATCGCGCTGATACCCTACCTTATGAAATTGAGAAAGATTAATGCTCAATGGAAATTTTCGACAGGCCCAATAGAGTAAACTTATTGACTAAGATTTTTCTTATAATTTTACTAAGGATGGACAACTTAATTGCCTCACTCCTTGGAGATTCAAATCTTAATAATGCATACTGAATTACTCGCCCATATAAAACGATTTGTTTCACTAACTCCCGAAGAGGAGAAAATTGTTAAAGGATATGTGCATACGCAGGACGTTAAATACAAAGAGCTTGTACTAAAATCAGGACAGGTATGTGATGCTTATTACTTTGTTGTAAAAGGTGTATTGCGAATGTATACCTTAACCGACAATGGCACCGAACACATTGTACAGTTTGCAATCGACAACTGGTGGATGAGCGACTACACCAGCTTCGACACACAAAAGCCTTCCCTGTTTAGCATTCAGGCTCTGGAACCAACCACGGTTATTGTTATCGATAAAAAAGTACAAGAAACATTGTTCCAGGAAGTGCCTAAACTTGAACGATACTTCAGGCTTATTTTTCAACGTGCTTACACGGCCACACTCATGCGGGTGCACTTTATTTTCTCCAGCTCCGGCGAAGCCCGATACCATCATTTCAATAACAGCTTTCCAGAATTTGTACAGCGAATTCCGCAGTATATGCTGGCCTCCTACCTGGGTTTTACACCTGAATTTTTAAGTAAGATCAGGGCCAAAAAAATTTAAAGGTCTCCAGCGCTTCTTGAACTAGATTAAGATTTTTCAGGCCTCCGGCTGCTTGCTTTGTATCATCAAACAAAACAAAACAGTTATGGAAAAGAGAATGGATTTAAAAAACATTGAACCAGCAGGTTATAAAGCCATGTTAGCTTTTGAACATTATCTGGGAACATTATCGCTTACCACAGCACACAAAGACCTGATCAAAATCAGAGCCTCACAACTTAACAATTGCTCATATTGTATCGATATGCACACTAAAGAAGCGAGGAGTGCAGGTGAGCGTGAGCATCGTATTTATGCACTTACCGCCTGGCGCGAAACTCCTTTCTTTACCGATGAAGAGCGTGCTGTGCTTGCCCTTACTGAAGAAGTAACTCTGATCACTCAACGTGTGTCAGACAAGACTTATAATGAGGCAGTAAATATCTTAGGCGAAAAATATGTGGCTCAGGTGATCATGGCTGCCATCGGCATTAACGCCTGGAATAGAATTGGCGTGTCTACCAATATGGCACCCGCTGCTGTTGAACTAAGTCTAAATTAACATGACAGCCATTATGATAGTGCATCAGTTGAATAATCTCTGGTGCACTATCTGAATTTTATCAATGAATATTGCCGAATAACAGATAAGCAAAGAATTCGTCACCTGTTATTTTTTAAATCACTTCTATCGTAAAATTATAATCTAAAGTTACGATATTGGACAATGGTTCATGGTAAAAAGGTAGTGGTAGTACTCCCGGCGTTCAATGCAGAACGAACGCTGCAAAAAACCTATGACGAAATTCCTTTTGGTATTGTTGACGAAGTAATTCTAACCGATGATGCCAGCACCGATGCGACGCTGAGTGTTGCCGGAAAGCTCAATATTAATCACATCATCAGGCATGATAAGAATAAAGGATATGGTAGCAATCAGAAAACCTGCTATCTGAAAGCTCTTGAAATTGGAGCTGACATTATCATCATGCTTCATCCTGATTATCAATATTCGCCCAGGCTCATTCCAAGCATGGCCGATCTCATTGCCACGAATACTTATAGTGTTGTTCTTGGCTCCCGAATTTTAGGCAAGGGCGCATTGAAAGGTGGTATGCCCCTCTATAAGTTTATTGCTAACCGTGTATTAACATCTATTCAGAATTTGCTTCTCAATGCAAAGTTGTCTGAATACCATACTGGCTACAGGGCTTTTGATGCTAGAGTTCTGCAGCACGTAAATTTCGAATCTAACGCCGATGACTTTGTTTTTGATAACCAGTTTCTGGCACAGGTAATTTATGCTGGTTATGACATTGCAGAGATTACTTGTCCTGCACGATATTTCGAGGAAGCATCGTCAATCAATTTTTTTGATAGTGTTGTGTATGGTGTTGGCGTATTAAAAGTATCGATACAGTTTCTCTTGCAACGTCTCGGACTTGCATCATTCGAAATCTATGAGATGAAAGACGCTCCTGTTAAAAAATTAGTGCCGTTTAAAGAAACGCAGACATCG
>DATJHZ010000143.1:0-4800 GCA_035493595.1 Cyclobacteriaceae bacterium
CTTGAAAGATGACAGTGTTGCCACTGCAACCAAGCTGATGAAGAGCGTTGAATTATTTTCGTTAGCCGAATCATTAGGTGGTGTGGAATCATTAATAAATCACCCGGCGTCAATGACACACGCCAGCATACCAAAAGAAGAGCGATTAAAAAGTGGACTGGTAGATTCATTAATCCGTCTTAGCATTGGTGTGGAAGATGCCGAAGATCTGATTGAAGATCTTACCCAGGCCTTGGCAAAGATTTAAATTAGTCATCAGTCAATAGTCGATAGTCAATGGTCAATTGACTTATTTTATCAAGTCATAATCCCGAAGGGATGATATGATTATAGAAATAATAAAATCGAATTGATTGGAACACATTATTTCACTCTTTCAGGGTTAGAAAACTTTAAATATCGAAACCTTCTACAATCATATCATCCCTTCGAAATTGGTATCCTAATATTCCCAATGAGCGATGACCATCGACTGATCCCTATTGACTAATAACTACATCACTTGAGGTAACTTAACCAGGAAGGTAGTACCAACTCCTTCCTGACTCTTAACATCTATTGTGCCTTTATTTAATTTGATGAATTCGTAGCTAAGCATTAATCCAAGACCAGTTCCCTTCTCTCCTTCTGTGCCATTTCTGTTGCTCTTTAATCTAAGTGAAAATAGCTTCTCCAATTGCTCTTCAGAAATTCCTACACCTGTATCAGAAACTGAAATCATAATAGCATTATTTTCAAGAGGCTCGGCAGTTAAACTTACGTGGCCTTCTTTATTCGTAAACTTGATAGCGTTGTTTATCAGGTTGCGGATAATGAACGTGAGCTGATTTCTGTCACCATATGTTTTTAAGTTGTCGTGAATATGAATAGTTAATTTAATTTTCTTGGCAATCGCTGCCTGTTTATAGATCTCATATACGGGTGAAATAATATCATTTACTAAAACCTCTTCCATTTGCATAGCTGATCCTTTCATCTGTATGCCAGCCCAGGTAATGAGATTATCTGTCATCTTGATTGTATTATCAACCGATTTTTCAAGGTCTTTACTAATTCTCACAATTTCATCTTTACTGATATGTTGAATGTGATTGATTAATAACATTGAAAAAGATTTAAGCGAGTTTAGCGGACTTTTTAAATCGTGTGCTACTATACTGAAAAACTTATCCTTCGTATTGCTTAGTTCTTCAATTTTATCTTGTGCCAATTTTCTCGACGTAATATCTACGCTGATACCAACCAAACCAATAATTTGATTGTCACTATTCGTCAATGGTATTTTAGAAATGAGGAACCATGTTTCAGTTCCATCCTTCTTTGTATTTAATGTTAGTTTTTCTAAAATGGGATGACCGTTAAATACAATAGCATCTTCTTCCACAGATTCAATAGCAGATTGTTGAGGAAACAATTCATGATCATCTTTACCCAGTATCCCTGTTTCAGAGGTTACACCCATGAATTCGTACTCAGCCCTATTTGCTAATATTTTTCTGGAGTAAATATCTTTTACATAAATATTGATTGGTATGTTATCTATAATAGTGCGCAACAGCTGTCTCTCAGCAATATGCTTTTCCTCAGCAAGTTTACGTTCGGCTATGTCGCGTGAAGTAGCATGCATCTCCATTACCTCTCCATGTTCATTAAGCAGAGGTCTGGATGCTGTCTCAAGCCATTTGTAAGTTCCGTCTTTACACAAAAAACGAAACTCTGTATAAACGGGTATCCCTGCCTTCAATGAGGCAAACGCATGTTGCCTAACCCATTCCAAGTCATCCGGATGAGTATAATCAAATGGATCTTTGCCCATCAGTTCTTCGGGTGTCCATCCTGTAATCTCGAATGTCGCAGGCGATAAGTATGTCCAGAGCCGATTCATAGTATGCCTGCAAATCATTTCTCTGGCACCTTCAGCAAGCAAACGAAATTTGCTTTCACTTTCACGCAATGCTTCTTCTGCGTTTTTTCTCTCTGAAATATCCGTAAATGTTCCCACCATGCGTGCTGGTGATCCATCGTCATTCCATACCAATACTTTGCCCCGATCAAGAATCCATTTATAACTTCCATCTTTACATAGGGCTCTGTATTCGGCTACGTAGATAGGAGTATTATGAAGGAAGTGCTGTTGCAATGCTGTTGATACCATGTATTGATCATCAGCATGAACGCGTTTATCCCTCTGAACAATCTTGCTCAACGGATCATTCTGGTTATAACCAAGTATTTCTTTCAACCGTGGCGACCGGTATACTTGATTTGTTGCAATGTCCCAATCCCATATACCATCGTTGCTTCCTTCAATAGCAAACTTCCAGCGTTCTTCACTTTGACGTAAAGCTTCTTCAGCTTTCTTCCTTATGGTGATGTCATGATAATTACAAACCAGTGCCTTAATGTTTGGATCATCAAGGAGATTTGTGATGGTGCCCTCAAGCCACACGTAATTTCCTTTGAGGCGAGAAAATCGAAACTCACGTTTAACAGTCATACCAGGTCTGGCTGCTACATGACCAAGCAATAATTTTCCTTTTGCAACTTCATCAGGATGAATAAAATCAAAGAGATTAAGGCTGGGGTTATCAGCCAGCTTGTAGCCTAAAATCTTTTCAGCTCTCGGACTTTGGTATTTAAGATTACCACGTTCATCAAGCAGAATTATGACGGAAGAACTATACTCAATTAGTTTTCTGAAATAGCGTTCCGTTTCTTTTACTTTTTCTTCAGCTTCTTTACGTTCTGTAATATCATGTGTAGTACCGATGATCCGTACCGGTTTTTCATTATCATCAAGAATAACTGTGCCTTGTTCAAAAACGATCCGAACGCTTCCATCTGGTCTTGTGATTTCATGCTCAGCCGAATAGTCAGTTTTTTGTTCTACAGCTTTCCGGATAAGTTTATACACAATATCACGATCAGAAATATTTAAATGGTTAGCATAGCTTTGGTAGGTTACTTCAAAGGTGGCAGGGTCTTCGCCAAACAGAATGTATTGTTCTTCACTCCATGTCATTTTGTTTGTTTCAATCTCCCACTCCCAGCTTCCTACCTTTGCAAGTTTTTGAGCTTCATTTAACCTGTCTTTAACTTTTAATATTTCTTTTCCTGCCTGATTAAATTCAGCCACATACTTATCATTGCAGATGAGCAAAAATCCGAATGTGAGCATAACCGCCATGACATAAAATGTGAGGTATGAAATATCCTGCTCTACGGTATGTTGAAAAGCTAATTGGTTAGGATCAGGAATACCCAGGCTGTAATAAATAACACGAAACGTCATGATGGCCCCACCGATAGCAAAGACAGTACCCAGAAATAACTGCGTTACTGAACGTTCATGATACTTTGAAAATAAAATATAACTGCTGGCAAACATCAACACAGCAACACATAACGATATTGCAATGATTCGTGGAGCAACGCTCGTTGTTGTCATTACGAAATAACTAAGGGCAATGAAATTTAGAACAACGGGTATGAACATCCAGTTACTATCAATCTGGTAGATGAATCGTAACAGTATTTTACAATACAGCGCGAGCGAAAGAACATTCAGAGTATTCGCCACGGTAATGGATATGTAATCAGGAATGACACCACGAAGACCTAATAACATCCAGCCCATTGTCTGTATCAGTGTTGCAATGGCCCAATATTTAATACCCCGAACCTGTGCCATATGTCCGCGTGATACAGCAAGCAAGCCAATGCTCATTAGCAGGGTGCCTATGATATTAATAAAAATTATGGTACGCGGATCTAACCCCATATACTGTTAAGTTACATGATTTTAGCTTGGCAATACTGATATTGTTTACAGTAATTATTGCCTGTTAAGCCTATACTTTTGAGGAAGTCTTTCGGATAAGGGTAAGAATGACGCTAATAAAAAAATCAGTATCTTAGTATGACAAGCTTGAATATGAAATAATACAATTAAAAGTTAAGAATAAAATCCTGTAGGTTTCTATTTCTGTCGAGGTTAAGTTTCTTACGGAGTCGGTAGCGACTTATCTCTACACCACGTACGGATATGTTTAGAAGTTGTGCTATCTCTTTAGACGAGAGGTTCATGCGTAAGTAAGCACTAAGCTTGATTTCCTGCGGACTCAGCAACGGGAAGGCTACCTTAAAGCGGTTTGAGAAATCGCCATGAACGCGATCGAAGTGAAACTGGAATTGCTCCCAGTCAGCGTCGGCCGAAATGTTGTTTTCGATATTGATACTTATATCCGAAATGCTAAAACACAGAACACTCATGATGTTTTGGAAATAAAATATAATTGCTGACAAACGTCAATACAACAACATATAACGATATTGTAATGATTCGCGGAGCAACACTGGTAGTTGTCAATACGAAATAGGTTAAGAAAATGAAGCTTACAACAACGGGTACGAACATCCAGTTACTATCAATCTGATAGATGAATCGTAACACTATTTTGCAATACAGCGCAAGGGAAAGAACGTTCAGCATATTTTACTACGACAATGGATATGTATCAGGAATAACACCACGAAGACCCAATAACATCCAACCCATCGTCTGTATCAGTGTTGCAATGGCCCAATATTTAATACCGTGAACTCGTACTAGATGTCCGCGCCGATGCAGCAAGCAACCCTATGCTCATCATGATGGTAAAAATTTCTCTGATTGAACCCATGACAAGGAACGTAAAATCTGTGAAGGGAGTCATGGTCCTTGGGTGGGTAATAACTTCCCTTAGATGTGAATCGTAGATTTAACGATTTTTTATCAGGCTTTTCTTCAACACCCTATCT
>DATJHZ010000144.1:0-2482 GCA_035493595.1 Cyclobacteriaceae bacterium
GATGCCCGGCGACACACTGGACATTGAAGTGTGGGGAAAATACGTGGACGTAGCCAATGCGAACCCAAGCTTGCAAGCATTCCTCGCATCCATCGCCAGCGGCACCGCGGCAGCAGGTACAATCGTGGATGGCTCAAACTATGGAACAGCGGCGGGCAATGCATTTCCATTTGACGACACATTCCTTGATAAACAAGACGATCACGACGCAGGCCCGAAAGCGTTCTTGAATTTTCTTGTATTCGACAGGGACTATAATCACATCGACGCGAAATGCGGGTATAAGCAATTGCCGAACGATGCGGGTGAAGACGGCACAGGAAAAGCTTTCAAGCCATTGACTCAACGCATCATCATCGATAAACCGGGTTATGTTTATATTTATCTGAGCAACGACAATGTAGTTCTTGGAGGAGGTCCGGTGGAAGTGTATTTCGATGATTTTAAAATTACACATCGCAAATCACAAATCGTGCAGAGCGACGACTATTATGGCTTCGGCCTTTCGTTCAACTCTTACACCAGAGAAAACAGTGTTGCTCAAAACTACTTGTATAATGGCAAGGAGCAGATCAATGACTTAGGTCTTGACTGGGCTGATTATGGAGCGAGGATGTATATGCCTGAGATTGGAAGGTGGGGAGTTGTGGATCCGCTTTCCGAGCAAAGTAGAAGATGGACCCAATATAATTATGCATTAAATAATCCAATCAGGTTCATCGATCCAGATGGTATGGCAGCAAGTCCTTACTATGATGAGAATGGTAAATTCCTTGGTGTTGATGAGAAAGGTTTTGCTGGTGAGATTAGAATTACAGATCAAAAGACATTTGATGAGAATTCTAAAGACGGAGTTGCCGATTCCAAAAGCATGGAAGCAAGAACAAATGGTGAGGCAAATTTCCTAGGCGTCCAAGACGCAGGTCTCAGTTCTGAGGCAATGAGTAATATTTATACTGATGTTCTAGATAAAGGCGGTTATGATATGAACAAGGTTGAGGGCGGAGCTATTGCGGTAAGTAATGGGGATGACAAGTTCAATAATCCAAACACCACTAAAGATCCCAATTCTCCTGCTAATACAGATAGGGCGACAGGTAAAATATCTGTTGATCAACAAAAAACTGGCACTAAACTTTTAAATACAGTTGAGAATGTTAGAAGCACGCTAGGTGATCATGAATTCAAAGGACATCTTGAGGGTAAGGTTGGCTCTTTTGGAGATCATTACAAGGCCTACGAAAATCAGTTCAATAATTCACAGAACTGGTCAGATGCTACACCAGAGTTTAAAAAGGCAATAGAAAAATCGCATGATAACAACACCTACCTGTACAACAGAAGTCGCCACGATCAGTATTATATGATGAAACCACATAAACACTAAAATGATGAGGATTGTTATATTCTTTTTTTGCATAATCGGTCTTATTGCTTGTTCAAGCAGATTGGCTAACGTAGATAATCGTGTTACAATAAAAGTCGATAGCATATATGTTAACGAAGTAGAGAAAAGTGACACAGTTAGACACGAGCCTATGATTGTCTACTATTGCACTTTTAAGAGTTTAACTGATTCAACAGTCGATATACAAGTTCAAGATTATTCTTCTGAGGTAAAGCCTGAAGCCAATTTCTATTTGATAAATTCAAAGGACACATTGAATTTATACCTCGCCACAAATAAATCTATAAAGGTTCCTTCGAAAGGAGAATTTCATTTTGGTTTAGCCACCAATACATTTAACATGGTGGACTTATTTGAAAAGTATGGTTATTCTGTTGAGCATCGCTCAAAACCTAACAAAGTAAACGAAGTTGAATTCTTTAAGAAAATTGCTCGAGAATCATTCATTCTTTTTGAATGGGGGGGTAATAAAAGAGAAATCAGAGATTTAGAAAAAATAAAAGTCAGCTACAGAGATCCAAATGACAATACCGTTGATTAGGTAATGTGCTAAATAGTATGATGAACCATAAATAATCAAGAGAAAAATTTAAAAGAAAGCCCTGTCACCGCTATTGGTGTTACGCAATACGGTTTGATGGATCAATTGAAGTACGACTACAGCGGAAACCAACTGACCACGGTGACTGACTCCGCACCTAATACAACGTCATCGGAAGGCGGTTTTATTGATGGCAGCAATACAGGTATCGATTACGACTATGATGCCAACGGCAACCTGAAACTCGACAACAATAAGTCCATCACGTCGATTACTTACAATTATTTGAACCTGCCAGATTTAATCACCAAAAACAACGGAGATCAGGTGAAGTACACCTACGACGCCACCGGCGTGAAACTCGCACAACTCGTGACGCCGAGCGATGCAAGCAATCCTCCAAAGCTGACCGACTACACCAGTGGTATGGTTTATGAAAATGGCGTGTTGCAGTTTATAGCCCATGACGAAGGCAGAGTGGTGATGAAACCGCTTGCCGCAAATGAAAACGGCGTGAGGCGGGAATACCAATA
>DATJHZ010000145.1:0-6607 GCA_035493595.1 Cyclobacteriaceae bacterium
ATGTAAACATGATTGTTTTTGTAGGAGGCTTCTCTAACTCTGATGTATTGGGATCAGCTAAGGGCTGGGCAGGTGCCTTCCTTTATAATCCAAAAGCAAAAGCAGCGTTAGATAATTTTTATAAGCGCAGTGATACTTTAAGCCTTGGTGTATGCAACGGTTGTCAGCTGGTAATGGAGTTAGGACTTCTATATCCGGAGCAACAAGAGAAGCATCCACGTATGCATCACAATGGCTCTGGCAAGTTTGAATCAACATTCATTAATCTTACCATTCCTCAAAATAATTCTGTATTGCTTAACAGTCTGGCGGGCTCAAAATTGGGTGCCTGGGTTGCTCATGGCGAAGGTAAATTTAAACTGTCGGCCGATAAAACTCAGTTTCAGGTTGCTGCAGAATATAGCTATCCTGAATACCCAGGTAACCCTAACGATTCTGATTTCGCAGTAGCTGCATTATGCTCAAAAGATGGACGCCACCTGGCTATTATGCCTCATATTGAGCGATCTCTTTTCAATTGGAACTGGCCATATTACCCTAACGAGCGTAAAGGTGATGAGATTTCTCCATGGATTGAAGCCTTTGTAAATGCCCGGGAATGGGTAAAAAAGCACTCTTAAAAAAAATTAAATAAAAGGACAAAATCCAATGTTGCTCGGGTGTCGTAATTACAGTAAATTCCACAATGAATTAACTGACGGGCTTTATGAAACTACATTACATTGGCATTCTTGGGTTGATTTTTTTGAGTTCATGCTTAGGGTATAAAGAATTGCCTGTGGAGTATGATTACAGCTACAAAGGAAATTTTAAAAAATACAGAACCTTTGACATCATGCAACCGGCGGGTATAAAGGATACCACGATGATGAATGAGGTCATTGAAAAATCCATTATTTCCCGAATGAAATTCCTTGGTTACAAGCGAGTTTCAAATAAACCACACTTAATTATAGGCTTCAAAATGTTTGGTGACAGCCTCAAATTCAACGGCTATAACCAGCCTGATATTGAAGAGTGGGTTCGCGGCCAGAAAGAAGATATCGATTACAACCCCCAGAAATATTATTTAAACACAGGAACACTCCTGATTCAGTTCTATGACAGGCGTCAAAATCGCTCGATATGGCAGGGGTATGCTACCACCATGTATGGTTCCATTGATTTCAACAATGACCGGCATTTAAAGAACGCCGTTATTTCCATACTGGATAAGTACCGTTTCTGGGCAGAAGGCTTCCTGGAAGGGGCTACAGCCCAAGAAAAAGACCTCTAAAATTTCTTCAGAGGCTTACCATTTTTCAAAAATAGTCCTACATTTGCAATCCCAAATTTTGGGTCTTTGTAACGAAT
The DNA here is from genome assembly GCA_035493595.1 of Cyclobacteriaceae bacterium. Taxonomy (GTDB): domain Bacteria; phylum Bacteroidota; class Bacteroidia; order Cytophagales; family Cyclobacteriaceae; genus DATCRE01. The sequence goes on from DATJHZ010000145.1 coordinate 1,354, forward strand.
AACCTTGTTAGAGAGATGTATTGTCCGATGGTGTAACTGGCAACACGCCTGATTTTGATTCAGGAAAGTCTAGGTTCGAGCCCTAGTCGGACAACAAGATTGAGAATCCCGCTTACTGGCGGGATTCTTTATTAATTCATCAACCAATCGTTTGCACACCGACAGATAAACGAACTGATAACAAACACACCAATGGCGGTTAAAATTTTCAGCGGAAGAGCAACCACGTACCTGGCAGAGAAGATAGCTCATGCTTATGGTGAGCCGTTGGGTAAAGTAAATTACCAGCAGTTTAGTGATGGTGAGATGTCACCTTTCATTGCCGAATCGGTTCGTGGTCATGAAGTTTTTATCATCCAGTCAACCATCCCTCCTTCTGATAATCTGATGGAGCTTTTATTAATGGTTGATGCCGCCAAACGCGCCAGTGCTTCAAGCGTGAATGTGGTGATCCCTTATTTTGGTTACGCCCGTCAGGACAGAAAAGATAAGCCAAGAGTTTCGATAGCTGCTAAAATGATTGCCAATCTGCTTACCGCTGCCGGTGCGGATCGTATCATGACTTGCGATTTACATGCCGATCAGATTCAGGGTTTCTTTGACATCCCTGTAGATCACATGGATGGAGCTTACATATTTGTTCCTTATCTTAAATCATTAGGTCTCAGCGATATCATGTTTGCGTCACCTGATGTAGGTGGTATAAAACGTGCCCGAAGCTTTGCCAAGTTCTTTGAAGCCGACTTAGCTGTCTGCGACAAGTATAGAAAAGAAGCCAACAAAATTGAGTCTATGCGCCTTATTGGTGAGGTAGATGGAATGGATGTTGTATTGGTAGATGACCTTGTAGACACAGCCGGAACAATCTGTAAAGCAGCCTCATTGCTAAAAGAAAAAGGTGCCAAGTCAGTGCGCGCTGTATGTACACATGCTGTGCTTTCTGGTAAGGCTTATGAAAATATTGAATCTTCTGTTTTAGAAGAGATCGTGGTGTCTGATACTATTCTGTTAAATCATCCGTCACCGAAAATAAAAGTATTAAGTGTATCTGATCTTTTTGCGAAAGCCATTCGCAAAATCCATGATCATGAATCGATCAGTTCACTATTTATTAAACTGTAACATTTTAAATTAAACATAAACAATTAACAATTATGAAGACGATTGAGATTATAGGGTATCGAAGAGCAAATCTCGGCAAGTCTGATTCGCAAAAGCTGCGGACTGAAGGTTTGGTGCCATGTGTGTTGTACGGAGGAAATGAGCAAATCCATTTCTATTCTCCAGTAATTTTGTTCAGAGATTTAGTGTACACAAACGAAGCTCACTTCGTACACCTTAACATTGAAGGTGTAGAATGCCAGGCTATCATGCAGGACGTACAATTCCACCCGGTAAGTGAAATTATTTATCACGTTGATTTCTTACGCATCAGCTCTGACAGAAAAATCAAGATGAGCATCCCTGCACGTTTAGCAGGAATTGCACCTGGTGTTGCTAAAGGCGGAACATTGGTTAAGAAGAGAGACGCATTGAAAGTTTACGCTTTCCCTAAAGATATGCCTGATCACATTGACGTAGATGTATCTGAACTTGATTTTCACCATGCTATTAAAGTTGGTGATTTGAAAATTGAAGGACTTGAGTTCTTAGATCCTAAGCAAGCATCTATTGCTGTAGTTGAAGTGCCACGCGCTGCCAAGCTTGCTGCTGAAGAAGCTGCTGCTGCCGCTGCTGCTCCGGCCGCTGCTGCTGCGCCTGCTGCTGGTGCTAAGAAACCTGAAGCTCCTAAGAAGGAAGAAGGCAAAAAATAATTTGAATTCCATAACATCAAAAAATCCTGTTCCTTTGCTGGGACAGGATTTTTTGTTTTAATGATAACGCACACCAATGAAATATCTCATTGCAGGTTTAGGCAACATAGGCGCCGAATACGAACTTACAAGGCACAACATTGGCTTTCTTATTCTTGATCAATTGGCTGATCAGCAAAAATGCGAGTTTACTGTTGAGCGTCTTGCTGAGAAAGCTGAATTCAAATTCAAAGGAAGAAGTATACATTTAATAAAGCCTTCAACCTATATGAATTTGAGTGGCAAAGCCATAGCGTATTGGATGAATGACCTGAAGATTCCCAAAGAAAATGTATTAGTAATCGTTGATGATCTTGCCCTACCCTTTGGTGCTTTGCGCATGCGAACCAAAGGCAGTTCTGCCGGACATAATGGTTTAAAAAATATAGAGCTCCTGTTGGGAGGGCAGGATTATTCACGTCTGCGTTTTGGCATCAGCAGCAGCTTTGGCAAAGGCCAGCAGGTAGATTATGTGCTGAGCAATTTTACCAAACAAGAATTTGAACAACTACCATCTTATATGGTACAGGCAAACGAAATGATCTTATCGTTTTGTACGATTGGTCCTGAACGCACCATGAGTTTATTTAATAAATAGAATATGAAACATCAGATTCACTTTGCTATTCAGATTGTGCCCATCACTACAACACATCATCCTTATGCGATAATTGATAAGGCCATTGAAGTCATTAAAAAGTCTGGCTTGCGTTATGAGGTATGTCCGATGGAGACTGTCATTGAAGGTGATTATGATACGATCATGAAAGTTATTAAAGAAGCTCAGGAGGTTTGCCTGGCTGAAGGCGCAGATGAAATTGTGGTAACGATGAAAGTACATGCTCGCAAAAATGCAGATGTTACCTGGGAAGAAAAGAATACAGGAGTGCGTTAATTATTTACGATTTCAGATTTACGAAGTACGATTACAATACAATGATCCATGACTAGACCTATGGACTGTCGACAATTATCGCCTGATAACAAACTAAAGGGCACTCATAAGCTGGCTGATCAATTCATCCGTATGCTTATGGTCTTCAAAGGGAGAGATTCTGCGATATTGATTTAGCATATCAATAGCTTCCCTGAATTCCTTATTCAAGGCTAATGTCAATCCTAAATTATAATAGCAGTTTGGAAACGTAGGTTCTATTTCAATGGAAACCTGATAATGCAATTTTGCTAGCTTCAGATTGCCAACTTCGGCATAGATGTTTGCTAAATTATAGTGAGCTTCAAAATGACGAGGTTCGTGTTTAAGACAAAGTGTAAAGTGATCTATAGCCTGCGTTGTCTTTCCTTCTTCAAACTCTAATATTCCAAGATTGCAGTAAGCATCTGCAATAGTATCTTCTTCAAGTTCAATCGCTTTTAGATAAGATTCTTTGGCGGCATCAATATCTCCCAGATCCTCATAGGCCAGCGCCTCCTCCACATGAGTGAGTCGATTGAGGCGAATGATTTTACCACCAGAAAACAGATTTAACTGACCATTTTTTCCAGGATCAGGTTTCTTCTTTTTTCCAACGCGCTGCAGGCCGAACTTTTCGGGTGTAATACCAGGAAACTTAACAACCTTTGCCATACAACAAAGTTAAGAGATATTCACAAATGCATGCTAATCTTCAACATAAGCCGTAAATGTAATTCGCTGAACCGGATTCTGAGGATCATTCGAATAAACCATAACAGCCTTGGTTTGGGTGCCCTTTCTATCCTGTGGATTGAAGGTAATTTTAATCGTGCTACTCTCGCCCTGCTTAACCGTTGCTTTAGTAGCCGATGCTGAAATGCATGTACAGTTTCCCTGGACAGACTTTACAATTAAATCCTTCTTTCCATAGTTTGTAAACGACACTTCACGAACCGTTGGTGTATTCTGTTTTACGTGACCAAAGTCCAGACTGTTACCAACATTTAAACGCGGCGCCCTTGATTGTTCCTCAGGTGTTAACTGTGGGAAGAAATCCTCCAGCGTAGCAAATACCGAAAATGATTTAACAGGATTCAACTCATCATTAGTCTGAAGTTCAACATTATCAGACTGAAAGCCATATTGATTTTTGATCTTTCCGTTATAACTGATCTTAACAATGCCCTGAGCACCTGGCAACATTGTTTTTGGTTGAACATCAACCCTGATATACTTGGGCCCCGTAAATTTATCATAGGTAACAGGCTTGCTTCCAGCATTAACAAAAGCAAACTCACGCACTACAAATTCATCCTTTAGATAAACCTTACCCATATTGAAAGATGAAGTCTTGAACTTCCAGTTGCCATTGGCGGCTACAAACTCAGCTGATGCTGGTTTAACATCTTCATTCGTAACCTGACCTTTTATTTGAAGGATGATGGAAGATGCATCCAGATCAGTTGTGACAGTAAGTGTTTTATTGAAATAGCCCGGTCTGCCTTTGGGGTTAAAGCTCGCCTGAATGAAGCCGGTCTTTCCTGGTAAAATTGCATCCTTCGACCAGTCTGGGGTGGTACAGCCACATGATGCCTGCACGGAGAGGACTTTCATTGGCCTGCCGCTGGTGTTAGTGAATACAAATTCATGCACAGCCGGGCCACCATCTTCAGAAACATTTCCGAAATCAAATACCTCTTCTTTAAACTGGACAGACTTGGCGAGCTGTGCGAAAGATGTGATAGTTAATGCAAAACAAAGAATAAAAGCGTAACGTATTTTACGTACCATTACAAATCAGATTTTTAGAATACAAAGTTAAAAACTAATCTGGTTCAGCTTTATTTTATTTTCTTTGCAAAATTATGGCCAGAATACTTACCGGAATTCAAAGCAGCGGAAGACCCCATTTGGGTAACTTGCTGGGAGCAATCATACCTGCAATCAAACTGTCACAGCAGGCAGGCAATGAGTCTTTATTTTTTATTGCAGATCTGCATTCAATGACTACCATTAAAGATGCTGAGACGCGTGTGAATAATGTGCGTGCCGTAGCAGCTGCCTGGCTTGCCTTTGGTTTTGATATTGAAAAGAATATGCTTTACCGCCAATCTCGCATACCAGAGGTTTGTGAGTTAACGTGGTATCTGAACTGCATCACGCCTTTTCCGATGCTGGCCAATGCGCATTCATTTAAAGACAAGTCTGAGAAACTCTCCGATGTAAATGCTGGGCTCTTCACCTATCCGGTGTTGATGACTGCTGATATTATTTTATACAATGCGAATTTCGTTCCTGTTGGTAAAGATCAACGTCAACATGTTGAAATGGCGCGTGACATTGCCACTTCTTTTAACAATACCTATGGTGAAACGTTTGTAGTACCTGAAGCAAAGATTGAAGAACAGGTAATGACTATACCTGGCACTGATGGTCAGAAGATGAGCAAATCATACGGCAATATCATTGACATCTTTTTACCAGA
>DATJHZ010000146.1:0-14592 GCA_035493595.1 Cyclobacteriaceae bacterium
TCATTAAAGCCAGGCTTCTCCCAGCCCTTCGTTGGTTCTTTCGTTACGAATCTTCCCTCCCATGCTTCGTACTTTGCATTGGGCAGAATTGACTGCAGTGGAATCTCTTCCTTCCCAAGAAAACGATATGTTTTTCCATCAACACGAACTGCACCAATCAACGAATGATTCTTGCCAGTCCAGTGTTTTATCGGCGAATCAAATAATTGATCAGTGGTTGACCACGCGCTTGTATAAGGATCAATAGTGATCAGTGGATAAGCCGGCGCACGAAATTCCGAACCTGCTTCTTTTTTCTGTGCTTGTGGTTGATTGCATGAACTCAGGATGATTCCTGCAACAAAAGTTAACAGTATACGATTTAAAGATGTTTTGACCATAACTAATTTTATAATAATCTATTCGATAAACAATGTATGTGTCGTTTTATTTTTCATTTGAGAAAGAGTACGGAAAGTCGCTTCTATCTGTTCCTCTGCTTTTATTGGGAGTCGGGCTCATCTTAAAATTAATTTTTGCGCCTTTCATTAAGTCTTCGTGCGTAAGATAATTCTTTGTGTATGCATTACCATTCAAATTCATCTCAGTGATATAGCGATTCTCTTTTGAATTGTTCGTTGTTGTTATTGCTATCTCCTTTCCATTGTCGAGTTGAATTTTCACTGACTTGAATAAAGGAGATCCTAAAATATATTCGTTGCTGCCGGGGCATAGTGGATAAAATCCCAGAGCAGAGAAAACATACCATGCCGATGTTTGTCCGTTATCCTCATCACCACAATATCCATCTGGTGCAGAGGTATAAAGCTTGTCCATGATTTCGCGTGACCAGTACTGAGCTTTCCATGGCTCGCCTGCATAATTATACATATACACCATGTGTTGAATCGGTTGATTGCCGTGTGCATACTGGCCCATATCCATCACTTGCATTTCGCGCATTTCATGAATCATTGAACGGCTTTCCATTCCCTTCGCTCCGGGAATAATAAATACAGAATCAAGCATGTTGATATATTCCTTTGGTCCACCCATGAGATTAATTAATCCCTGAGGATCATGAAACACCGACCATGAATAATGCAAGCTGTTTCCCTCTGTAAAATCACGACCCCAATCAACAGGGTTAAAAGAAACTGGAAAAGAACCGTTGCTTTCTCGTCCTGCCATTAGTTTGCGTTTCGCATAATAAACGTTTTTATAATTAAGTGCTCGTTTCGCGTAAACATCAATTTCTTTTTGTGGCTTGTTAAGTGCTTTTCCTAAGCGATAGATCGTCCAATCATCATAAGCATATTCCAATGTACGCGCAACATTCTGATCAACGTCTACGTCGTTGGGGATATAGCCGTATTTATTATAGTAGTCATAACCTCTTCTTCCTGAAGCTGAAACTTTAGGATGGACATTATTGGCTCCATGCTTCAGCGCTTCCCACAATGTTTCAATATCATATCCACGCACTCCTTTCAGGTAAGCATCAGCAACAACAGATGCTGAATTATTCCCGACCATGATGTCACGATGGCCTGGGCTTCCCCACTCAGGAAGGAACCCACTTTCTTTATAGGCATTCACAAGACCTTCCTGCATTTTTGCATTTTCAGAAGGATATAAAAAATTCAGAAACGGAAACAAACTACGAAACGTATCCCAGAACCCGGTATCAGTAAACATGTAGCCCGGCAAAACTTTACCATTGTATGGACTGTAATGAACAACATTACCCTTAGCATCAACTTCAGAAAAATTTCTTGGAAATAAAACCGATCTGTAAAAACAAGAATAAAATGTTCTGAGGTTGTCGATGTTGTCGTCTTCAACGTTGATTTTTCCCAGCACCTCGTTCCAACGTTGTTTTCCTTTACTGACAACATGATCAAAATCATCGTTGCCAACTTCTTTCAAGTTTGTTAATGCTTGCTCTTCACTGATAAAAGAAGAAGCCACACGTGCATTTACCTGTCCGTTTTTTGATGTAGAGAAACCTATAATTGCTCCTACATGATTTCCATTGAATTCCTTCTCTCCTTCTACGATTTTACCATCTTTAACAATGGCAAGACTGGCGAATGGTTTATCAAAAATAATGACAAAGTAATTTTTAAAATTATCAGGAACTCCCCCGCTATTTCGGGTTGTATACCCAACAATCTTATTCTCTTCGGGAATAATTTTTATAAAAGATCCTTTATCAAAAGCATCTGTAACAATGAATGACTTTTTGTTATCAGGAAATGTAAAGCGGAAGATAGCTGCTCTTTCCGTTGGCGCTATTTCCGTTGTCACATCATGATCAGCCAAATGCACTTTATAGTAATATGGTTTTGCAATTTCTGCTTTATGTGAAAACCAGCTTGCTCTTTCGTTCTCATCAAAAACTGCCTTTCCTGTGATGGGCATGATGGAGAATTGTCCATAGTCGTTCATCCATGGGCTTGGTTGATGCGTTTGTTTAAAGCCCCTGATCTTATCAGCAGTATATGTATACATCCAACCGTCGCCCATCTTGCCAGTTTGTGGTGACCAAAAATTCATAGCCCATGGCAGGGCGATAGCCGGATAAGTGTTGCCGGTTGAAAGCTCGTATTTGGAATTTGTTCCGACAAGCGTGCTTACGTAACTGACCGGGTCAGCAACTTGCGCATTCACTTTCAGAACGAAACAACCTAAAAAAAATATCTTCCCTAGTAATCCAATTCTTCTAACCATTTTCCAATTCTTTATTTATTTCAACATTTAATTAATTTCATTTTATCTGTTATTGATTTATTACCAGCTCAGGTTTACATTCACACCATCGGGGCTGTTTTCAAAACTCAGAAAGCAAGTTTTACTTGGCGCATCCCACGAAGTCTTTGGTGCCAGTTGTTTACCTGTTGCATCTGTTACCTTTATTTCTTTGGCTTCTTCAGGTAAAAGTATTCTCATCACGTTTGTTGTGTTCAATGGACTTTTCGTCACGAACGAATAAGTTTTCTTCGTTATTTTTTCGTCGTAAATTCTCGATGCTGAAGCAAGCACTTGTGGTGTCTTGGGGCTTTTTACATTAGCGATATTATATAAAAATGCCTGCTCTCCCGGGTTCACTTGTTTTTCATTCAGAACAGGAATTTCAGGATCAAACAAATCAATAAGTTTTCCTTTGATGGTGTATGGAGATTGATCCGCATTTTCATTTACTACAGAAATAAGTTCATAAGTACCTCGTGTCAGAGTGAAATGATTTTTAAACTTAAGCTCTCCTCCTCCAACTTCTGTTTCGAATAACTTCTTGATAGTGTTTACATATTCACCGTCTTTGTCTTTCTCCAATACAAAGTCTTTCGGGTCGTTGCGCATAATGCAAACTTTACCATTACCTATTTTATATTCACCAGTGTTAAAAGGTTCTTTCAAACCAAGTGTCATAAACAAATGCTCGGATGGCGCTTTAAAATTATTAGCACCGGTATTCCACCACTCCTGTACACGTTGAAAGGCATCTTCATCTCTGCCGCAATACACGAGCACACCACCTTTCTTTACCCAATCAGTAATATGATCATGTGCGGTCTTATCCATTGGCTTCATGTTAGAGTAAGACATGATCAGGATCTTAATATCCTCCAAGGTTTTTGAGAAGGAAACATTTTCGATATGAACTGTTTTAACCGGAACACCTCGTTTTAACAATGGAAGCGCTTGTCCATAAAAATTAGACAGTTGTGGATCTTCGTAACCCTGGTGAACGGGAAAGCGCTGAAACATCAACGAGTTTGCCATCAGAACACCGATGCCTTGCGAGCCACTCACTCGGTTTTCCGATAGCGGCATGTTGTTCAACGTATTGATCATGACTTGCATCTGCGTTGAATAAAAATGCGGGATCTGTTCTTTCTTATCACTGTTAGCACTGGTGCGGTAATAACCTTCATAAATCCGATCTGGCCATGGCATAACTTCATAGTCAGCTATCATTGGATAAAGTAGTTGCGCCGTAAATGTTGCCTGATAATTTTTTTTGTAGTCAGCCCAGTCGCGTGGCCAATCTTCAATGGGATCGGTGAGGAAAAACATTTTTCTTCCAGTGGGCGCGGTCATGGATTCCATTGAGCCGTATTCCAGAAAAGCTGTTTCGAATACGCGTTCTTTCTTCTGTCCATTGAAAAAATTTGGCTCACGAGAAGTACCCGTCCATACTTGTGCAATGTAACCATCCACGCATGGCAATGATGCCAGACTTGCTTCTGGACTTACAATCATCCACTGCGAATAATTCACAAGAGAATGCGTTGGTACATAGCAACGCACATTCATTCCTTTGCTCTTGCCATACTCTTTCGCGTAGGTGAAGCATTCATTCAGCGCACGATAGTAAAGATGATATTTCAATTTGTTGGACAGGTATGTATTCTCAGGTGATTCGTGCTGAGGTCTCCAATCAAATCCATAGTAATCTTTCCATTCTCTTTTAAATGCTGTGCTGTAACCTGATCGCGCCCAGAATTCTGGTTCTTCAAGATAGATTGCATCAATGCCTGCATCTATTACTCGTTTGATTACTCTCTCCTTCATATACGTGATGAAATTCATAGAGGGCACGATGTACGGCACCATACGTCCGTGCCATATCGTGTCTCCTTTCTGAGTTACTTGTCCTTCGTCGAGATGTCGTTTTCCATCCCATGCACCGGTGAAATATTCCTGGTACTCTCCCCATGCAATTCCAGTCATGAAGTGAGTCCTATATCCTTTGTCTCGCCAGCTTTGAACTCGTTCTTCAAAAGTTAAATCTCCTTTACCATGATGATCTTTCACGCTGTACACAATTGCTACATCTGCCCGTACGTCGGTTACAGGTTTCCAGGGATTGGAAGTTTGAAAAGTTGTTTTTTCTCCATTACGATCCTGTGAATAAGATTGCGAGAAGAGTGCCAGCAGAAAATAAAGTATTAATGTTTTTTGCATTTGTATCGATATCCTTTTAATAAAAAAAATCATCAGTCGTTAACATTCGCGTTGGTGCACAACGTTTGTCTATGTTAACGGATTGCGATGAATGATTACGCCTGAAAGATCAAGGATAAAGCCACCTCCCCAAACCACAGAGGTGACTTTAAACCTTGAATTTAATTTCCCGGAATTAACACTTGCGTGGCTTCATTGTAATTCCATCTTCTTGTACCGCTACCTTTTGGCGTATCGTAATTAATACGTGCAGCTGCGCGGATGAAGACCGCTCTCCCAGCAGGAATGGTTCCATTAGATTCAATAGTAATTGTTTCTCCCAGCAGTGAATTAAATGCAGTGCCAGAGTATTCGATTTTATTTGACCAACGTTCATCGCGTGCACGATAGCCTACTGATGAAGAATAGCTGACAAACAACTGGATATCTGTAACGTTAAGGAAGCTGGCACTATAACCACCCATGGGTTCAATCTTAGCTTGAAAATCTTCTTCTGATACAGCACGTGTTACACGCACCTTCGCCACAATCTTACCGTTGATTACTTCAGGCGCTTCCACCCATTCTACTTTAAGAAAGGGCTGTACTTCAAACCTGACTTTAGTAACGCCATGGATATCTACGGTCTGAGTTTCATCGGCAAGTGGAACACCGCGATCGTCCTCGCGAAGTAAAGGAATGAATGGTCCGTCAATACGAATGTTATACTTCCCTTTGAATAGTTTTGTATTCTGGAATGTTCCATCGGGCATGCAAAAAAAGTCAGGGTTATGAGTAGCATTGTCGCCCCAGCTAACTTCTGTTAAACGCACACGGATGCCTTCGCTTCCCTGATCTGTTGGCACTAGTTCACCGGTTTCGGCATCCACCACTTCACCTTGTAGTGTTTCACCAGGCGCTGGATAGTTATCCAACTCAAACAGGCTGCATGATGTGAAGGAGAACAGCGTGATCGATAATATATAAAATGATATCTTTTTCATCTTCTGTAATTCTATAGTTATTAATAATCCATTGTTGTTCTTATCTGTTCGGTTGCTGATCAATTACCGCACTCTTTGTTACTTCGCCTCCAGGAATGGCGAAATAGTAATCAACGATATTGTACTCGAACGTCTTTAAGCTTACCCATTGAAAACGGGCATCAAAGAAATACTTTCCGGTTTGCGTAGATAAGAACGGATACAATCCGCGAAAGCGATAACGCGCGTTGTTACTGAAGATCTCTTTATCCCTGACTTCACCCCAGAAGCCATCGCGTTGTTCATAGTGTTGTACTCTCCATCGACGCAGATCCCATTTTGTTTTATGCTCTAACGCAAGTTCTTTACGGCGTTCTTTCCTGACAATGTTACGTCCTGCTTCATCATTAGTAATACTACCTGTAAGCAGTGTTGCTCCAGCTCTCTCACGAATATCGTTGACAGCTGTGGTGGCTGTCTGTAGCAGATCAGATCCATCAGGAGATGCTTCACCAGCCAATGCTAACTCCACTCCTGCTTCTGCAGCGTTAAGTAACACTTCAGCATAACGCATCAACACAAAAGGTTGTGCTGACTTGCCTTCGCCTGCTGCAAAGGATGGATCAGGGTTTAACCACTTGCGACCATACAATCCTGTAAGGCAACCTTCTCCGTTATCATAGAAAGGACCGTTGGCACCAGCAGCTGTTATATTATTGCTGTTGTAAGACACGATCTCTTGTCCGTTTCCTTCTCTCGGACTAAGGAAAAGAGTTTTGGATGCTGTGGTAGTGTATGCAGGCAGACTCTGATAACGTGTTTCGGCTGTTGCGTATGAGTAATCACTGAACAACGGACTAACCGGCGTTGTACCTGTAAATACTCCCGCTCTGATCTCAATGTTTTTTGCTTTGAATACATCACCTGGAAAAATTACGTATGCACGAAGTCGAGGCTCGGCGTCTTTGAAAAAATCCAATGGCGAATCGTACATCAGGTATTCTCCCGTTGTGTTAGAAGATCCGGTAGTAACTTTTATTGTACCATCGGGATAGCGATCAAATCCATCGAACAATTCCACAAAGTCTAGCGTTGGGCAGGTACCTGATGCCAACGGTGCTTTGAAGATATAGGGAGCGCTGTAGGCATCATAGCCATGCGTATATGTTGGATAGGTATATTCTCTTACATAGATATTTTCAGGACTTGTCAGATCGCTGAACATGTCAATCATATTCTGGTATTGTGCGTCGACATCACCAGCCGCCCATTTTTTCTTGTAAAGAGAATACAGACCGCTTTGTATCACTTCACGTGCAGCCAGATAAGCTTCTTTAAAATATTTTCTGGAAGCTGCTTGCGCTGTCTCCTCAGAAAAACCAATTACTCGTACGCCTGTTTTCTGACCGAAGCCTGTAAGACGTCCTGTAACTGTTTCGTTGTATTTAGCAACACTACCTGCATACAACATCGCTTCAGACTTGAACGACAACGCAACGTACTTATTTGAAAAACCTCTTTCTGGACTAGTTGGTTGTAATAAGCTGGCTGCTTTGTCAAAGTCGGCAAGTACCTGGTTCCAGGTATCTTCTTCCGAAGCGCGTGGTACTTCTGCGTCATTACTAGGGTAATGGATCACTTTCGTTACCAAAGGCACACCTCCGAAGCGGCGGGCCATCGCATAAAATACAGTAGCCCGTACAAAGTATGCTTCACCTATATAATGATTATAAGTAATCTCTGGAAAAGAGCTTTGATATTTCGGCAATGTCTCAATCAGGTAGTTTGCGTCATGGAGCAGAACAAAAGCGTCGGTCCAATACGGGGTTCTCTCGCTGGTAAAAGCTGCACATATTCCATCGCGATTCAGTGCTTCTCCGGTACCTTCAATACCCATTGCACCGAGCCATGAGTTGTATTCCATGCCCCACTGGGCCATGTATTTAAAATCCTCAAATGGCATTCTGCTATACATTCGTGCCATGTAGACTTTCATTCCGGATTCACTCTTCATAAGAGTTTCGTCGCCAACAACATTGGGCGGCGCAATATCCAGATTCGCACAACCGGTGAAGTAAAACAAACCGATCAGAAGCAGTATATATATCCTTTTCATATGATGTTCAATTTATAACTCGTACGTTTTTAAATTTTTAAAACCTGGCCGACACGCCTACACTATATGTTTTGTTGATTGGATACAACCGACCGAGGTCATCATCCGGATGTTCAGGATCAACAAACTTCACTTTGGTAATCGTGAATATGTTATAGGCATTGACAAACACGCGCAGATTTGCTGAAGCTAATTTTCCGCGCTTGGGCAACGTGTAACCCAACTCAAGACTCTTAAGGCGTAGATAAGCTGTGCTTACTCTATTGAACTGCGAATTGGTGATTGGGTAGTTTCCTGTGTAACCATAGTAGCCACTTGCCCATTGCGTGGATGGATCGTAAGGATCTGCCGTCGGATCTATCGGATGCCAACGGTTGAGATATTGTGTTAGTGTACCGCCTCCGTTACTTCCCCAAATAGAATACAACGGCTCTTTATACTCCATCGAACCCAGCGCTGTTCCCTGGAAGAGGAAGTTCAAATCGAAATTCATATAAGTACAGTCAAAACTCAAACTGTAATTCATCCATGGTGTTTGATCATAAGCGAACGGATGCTCGTCCAACGCATTGATCTCACCATCGCCGTTCCAGTCCTTGTATTTGTAATCACCGGGCAACGTAGTGCGCTCTTTGAAAATAGGATACGACCAGATGTCTTGCCAGCTCTGATAACGTCCAGCAGATTCATATCCGAATTGTACACCTTGATAGCGGTTGCTCAGATTATTGTTACGCCATTGATCGTAAGAATTTCCGTAAGGTCCATTTTGTACAGCAGTCAGATATTTGTTACGAGTAATTGTGCCGATGGCTTTTACTCTGTAAGAAAACTTACCGATTGTGTTACGGTGTGTGAGCTCTAAGTCTATACCGAATTGACGATCACTATTCAGATTCTCTCTTGGTGCGCCTGTGCCCACAACTGTAGGAACATCTCCATTACGGTTGGCAAAAAGTCCATTACGGCGACGATCAAAATAATCAACTGTAAAACCAAACAAGCCATTCCATCCTTGAAAGTCAGCACCGACATCGAACGTGTGAGCTGTGAACCACGAGATATTCGGGTTGGCAACGATCGGAGTTGCTCCGTATGCAAACTGACCTCCGAACGTAGAGCCTGGAGCATATTGATTATAATATCCCTGATCTGCATTACCGCCTGTTGATGGATACGTATAGCCAGGGTACCAGTCGTATGCCAGTGAACCATCATCCGCTGTCACGCCATAACTTGCACGCAATTTCAGTTGATCAACAAACGACAGTGTTGATGATGACTTAAAGAAATTTTCTTCCGACACTCTCCAACCTACAGATCCTGATGGAAAGAAGCCCCACTTATGGTTGGTGACAAATTTTGAAGAACCATCATAGCGAAACTGTCCTTCAACAATGTAACGGTCTGCGTAAGTATAATTCAATCTTCCAAGCGTTGCAGCATTGGCAATCTCATATAGATCATCGGGGCTTCCGCTCATGCCGCTCATCTGCCCTTCAGTAACACCACCTAAAAGGTAAGGCATTCCAAAAGCAAGGTTACGCTGTGCATAGAAGTTGTCGCCTTTCTTCTTCTGGCTTTCCACACCAAGAAGACCAATTACTTTATGTTTGCCTCTAAAGGTGCGATTATAATTAAGTAAGAACTGGCCGAGTACTTGCTGCTTGGAATACATCTCACGACGTACCTGGTTAGGCGAGCTGGTGTTGTATAATTTTGAATCATACGAATCAGTCAGATTGTTGTAAGCATATTGATAATACTCACGGCGGTAAAAATTGTTATCGTCCTGACGGTAATCAAAACTGATCAGTGCCTTTGCAGATAAGCCTTCGAGTATAGGTGATACCGTTCCGAAATCATAATTAAGTGTTGCAGAAGACTGGAAATATTTTTGTTTGTATTTACGATAACCAGAAACTGCAGAGGTCATTTTTGCCACAGTGTTTTCCTCTAAGTCAAGTCCCTGATAGTTGAGCATTGTATTTTGAGGATCTGCATAAGCAGGGAACAACACACCTTGTCTCCAATAGTTTCGAATAATATCCTCGGTGCTGGAGTATGGATTGTTACGTTGATCAGCAATTCCACTCAGGTTGAGGTTGAAGGTCAATCCTTTGGCAAGCTCTGATGTAATGTTAGAGCGTACATTGGTTTTACTATAATTCAGATCGCCTGACTTGAAAAAACCTTGCTGATAAAGATATCCACCGGCAATATAATATTGTGTTTTCTCGCTGCCTCCGCTAATGCTGATATCATGTTGAGTCTGTGGTGCTGACTTGGCAAATATCAATGAGTTCCAATCTGTAGAGCGACGCGCACCAGTTCTGAACTCTTCGAATTTATCTGGTCCGTAGATGATGCTCCCGCCATTGATGTTGTTCATCGACTTCTCATTGTAGAGCGTCATGGTTTGATATGGGTCAGCAAGCTTGGGCATTCCTGACGGACGCTGCTGCGTATAGCTACCGTTATAAGATATAGATACCTTTCCATTTTTTGCTCCCTTCTTTGTTGTTACAAGCATCACACCGTTAGCGGCACGTACTCCATAGATAGCGGCCGAAGCATCTTTCAACACGGAGATCTCATCAATATCCGCAGGATTCAAGCGTTGAAAATCAGCGATCGAACGTGGAATACCATCGATAACCACCAGAGGTGCACCGAGACCACGGATATCAAAGTTGTTGTTGAACGTTCCCGGCTCTGCACTCTTCTGCCATACGCGAAGACCGGCCACTCTACCCGTAAGCATGTTTTGCGGATTCTCATTTTTCGTGCGCAACATTTCATCGCCTTTGATGTTCGATACGGCTCCGGTCAAATTGACTTTTTGCTGCGTACCATAACCCACGACAACAACTTCACTGAGCTGCTTAATATCAGCCACCAGTGTTGCATTAATCATCGTTTGTGTACCGACTTGAATCTCCTGCGTCACATATCCTATGAATGAAAAAACAAGCGTGGCATTGCCATCAGATACTTGTAAAGTATACTTTCCATCAGCATCTGTTGTAGTGCCTTGCGTTGTACCTTTAATCACTACGTTCACACCGGGCAAATCGGTTCCATCTCCTGAAGATGTTACCTTACCTGATACCGTAACTTCCTGAGCAAAAACGGAAGCAAAAAAAACACACTGAATAATCATTCCATACAAGGAATACTTTATCAGTTTTTTAAATAGTTGCTTGTAGTTATTTCGCATATTCTAAATAGGGCTTTTAGTTAATTTATTTCTCAAGTTGATATCGCGCCAATAGTGCATATTCGGCGGCAAAGGAAAAATTGAACATGCCTTCCGTATTATTATTTCCATTATCATGACTCCAGCCTACCAATAAGTTTGTTGGGAGAAAACCTTTATAAGCAAAGTTCTTGTATCCGTAATCAAGGTTCTTCTGGAAAGAATCGATGTAATCGGAAACCGTTCCATATGAAGGATGTACATCTACATAGGCGCGCATCAGTACACCATTGAACCAGTTGTTGAAGCCACTGATGTCGTAGGTGTAATAGTCTGTTTTGGTTTGTCCAAGCTTTGCAAAATATTTAAAGCTGGCATCTGATAATTTTTTAGCATCATCCAGATAGGCATTATCATTTGTTACACGATACAGATCAGCTGCACCGGAAAGTATCGCACCACTGTTGTAAGAAATCGCCGGACCTACACGATCCTGACAAGTTCCTCCTTTACGATAGACTATTCCATTGATTGTTTCTGTTTCGATACTGCCAGGAGAGCAGCCACCTCTCATATCATCATATACGCCATCGGAACGCAACAACTGACTTTTCTGCCAGGCATAAATTCTCTTGGAAAAATCCAGGTAGTAATCACTTTTCTTTACCTGTGATGTTTTGCGGGTCTGTTTGTCCGTAGCATCTATATACCTGTACGTTACTTCATCGCTCTTGTCTTTGTACAACTCATGAAGCCATACCAGCGAACTCACCAATGGCCCGTTACTACACGAATGTTTAGTTACATAACCTGGTCCCCAGGTAATACCGCCATGTTCTGCTCCATTGGAATCACGTGAGGCATCCCAGCCGTCAAGCACATAATCGGTTAAGTATTCTGCTTTTTGCAGATACTCGTTATTACCTGTTATCTTGTGGGCGTTGAGCAATTCGCGGATGAACCACATCTGATCGTCATAGACATTTTCAACTCCTTCAACTTGTGCAGAACCTTTCGAGCCTCCGCGATTTACACCATAAACCGACCACTCTTTAGTTTGCGTGTAAGAGGTAAGAGTGTAGGTGCCCTGATAATAATCTGCGTTGCTGTACAACTTGTATAGCAAATCAGAATACTTATTGAAGTTTTCATCATACAGCTTTGTATTGCCGTGATCTTTCTGTGATTCAAGGGCGCCAAGAATTGCATTCACCGCTTCAATGGCGCTCGTATACATCCAGATACTTCCCTTTTCATCAGAACGAACTCCGGTGTAAGGATTGTAATATCTGGCCATCGCCATCCCGTCGCCAGTAAAGTGCGACGAGATAGCGTTGTCAGTGAGTTCCATAGCACGTTGAAGATTCTGCTCTGACAGATCTACCGGCCCCGGAGGATTCACTTTACCATTGTTGGATGCCGGATCACTACACGCAGTTAGGAGCATCAGCAAAATAAGACTGCACGTAGTCATTGTATTGCGAAAAAATATCATTAGTAAATTCATTTCTTTTAATTCAGGTCAATACTGTAGAAAACAAGTTTGTTTTCACCAGAGTTAGCTTCACCATTGTACACTCCGTACACCAGCGTTACATTTTTGCCGTCGAACTGTGATAAGTCGTATACAAACGAAGCATAACCTTCTGGATTACCGGCTCCCCCATCCTGGTGTGAAAACTTCCAGACACCGTCGGTAGCAGCGCTTGCACTCTGCGCAGTATTTGATGAAGGTTCCACATGAGTAACTGTACCGTCATCTTCAATTGCAGTAAGTTTAAAGTAAGTAGGGTTGCTGCTGAAGTTACGCGTGCGCAGTGTTAGCTGATCGCTGCCTGATGCAATGGAAAACTTTGCATACATATAGGCTTCCGGTACGGTAGTGCTTATCTCTGGCGTATTACGCGTCTTGATAAGATACCCTTCTGAAGGAAATACTTCAGGATCTTTTTTCAACGGAACAAATGACCATTCTGCTGCAATGTGATTTACTCCTGGCCATGCACGGTAAGCGTCAACATAACTATCACGATTACCACTTACCGGACTGATACCTGTGAAATGTTTCTTGGTCTGAGGCATGGTAGAACGTGCAGTTTCCTGCGACAATTTCCATCCGGCAACAGCTTCAGTACCTGGCAACCAATCTGTGCCCTCTACTTTTTTATCGGCAAAGCGAATAGCGCGGAGAACAAGTTGTTTCCAATAGTCGCCCGTGGACTGGCGGTAAATGCCAATAGCAATGATAACCTCTTTACCTACGTAGGCACTCAGGTCAAAGTCTATATCAGCATAGTCTTCAGAAGCATAGGTTTTATCAGCGATTTTCACTGCTGCAGGTTCCGCTGCTGACAAATCAACTACCTGTACGCCATAGTACATAGGAGCCGCCACATCGGCGGCATGCGTGCGCAACCTCACTGACATAATCTTGTTATCGGCAGTGATTAGCTTACTACCATATACATACGAATCGAATACGTTGAGATCGGCAGGATTGGTGCGTTGATCTTCATTGTTGCGTATTTGTAAAGTTGTTCCCTCATTTTGTTCTTCCCATGCTCCATGGAAATTAAGGCTCGACATATAATCACACGCCCAATCCCAATGAGGATAAGCATCCGCATTACGCCCTCCACGATATTCGTTGTAATACCATTTACCGGCAGTAGCGAGATTGTCTGCCGTTAGATCGCGCAGAAGCTCCTGGCCTCCCATCGTAACATTCAACGTTGCTACACCATCAACAAAGTCAGCTTGAGTTATTGATTTACTAATGGTTACATAATTGGCCTTGGTGAATGTTACCATGTAGCTATCTTCAACAAGGTTCTCAATGGTGTAAGTGCCATCACTTGCACTTGTAGCTGTGCCTGCCACACCTACAGTGACATTTACATCAGCGAGCGGAGCATTGCCGTTCTTTGCATCTGCAATTGCACCGATAATCTTAGCTGAGGCATTCATCATGCTAACATTTACAGTTGCTTCTTTGTTAGTACCAAAAGCAGTGGCTTGAACAGACTTACTGACCGTCAACCATCCCGTTTTAGAAAAGGTGACGGCGTGCAATTTCAACGATACGCTCTCGGCAGTGTATTTACCGTCAGCCCCGGTAGTTATCGTTATATCATTTTCACTAACACCAGAGACGGTAACAGTAACACCTGAAATGGGTTGAGCAGCATTGTCTGTGACAACACCTGTAATCGTTCCAAAACTACTATTGCTTGGATCATCATTTTTGTCGCAGGAGCTAACAGATGCGATGATGGATCCCATCAAAACGACATACGTAAGGATTCGTAGAATTTGACTCATTGGCTTAAATGGTTTTTTAGGGTTTAACATGTTGAGTTTGCTTA
>DATJHZ010000147.1:0-3868 GCA_035493595.1 Cyclobacteriaceae bacterium
TTTCGTAACCAAAGTACATCAGGTTCTATTTCATTTGCCACACCGTTGTTCTTCGCCTATCCTTATTACAGCGCTTTTAAATTGGCTGCCGGAGATTTGGACGGAGATGGACGCATAGATCTACTTTCTACAACGGGCACCAGTCCGGGTAACACATGGGTTTGTCAGAATTTAAGTACACCTGGTAATATTGATTTTGCCTATGGAATTGCCTTGGGAACAACTTCTGGTTATAACGATCTGAAAGTATGTGATCTCAACAATGATGGAAAACCTGAAATTGTAGCAGCCGGATATAATGCTGCCCAGTTTACTATTTATGTAAACACCTCAACACCGGGTGCGATGTCCTTCACCAACTTCAATGTTCCAACTACCAATTCACGTCAGCAATTAGAAATAGCTGATCTGGATAGTGATAATAGACCTGATCTGGTTTGGAGTGGTTACGGTTATAACAGTCTCTTCCTGATGAAGAACCTGTATGCAGGCAGCACCTTTGATGCAACTTCTTTTAGTGCGGAGATAACAATCCCCTCTACAATTTCAGATCCAACAGCTCTCGGCATTGGCGACATAAATGCTGATGGTAAATCAGATGTTATCGCCATAGGCTATGCTGACATTGGCATATATCAGAATAACACTACAACCGGAGTACTTAATTCTTCTTCATTTTCACAGAGTGTTGTATTTGAAGGTGCTGCCAACGGTGACGCTATCTATGCAGCAGGTCCTGTGATTGCTGATCTTGATGGAGACAACAAACCTGAAGTAGCTATGGTTTACACTAACAGTTCCGTTACTGCATCAAACAAAGCGGTGTTCATTTTTCATAATGAATGTTTTCCTCCACCTGTTATAACTTCACTTAGTTCGTATCATAGTAATTATGGTTCAACCATTACTGTTAATGGCAATTACCTGAACACGAAAGGCGATACACCGCAGGTAAGAATGGAATCAATCATCAGCGGTAGCGCAAATGTATCAAACACATCATTGACGACAACGGCCAAGACTGGCTCAAGCACGTATAGAATGGGACTTACATTGCACGGCTTGTCTGCCTATAGTCCATTGTCATTCAGTGGAACTTTTAACAGCTCACAAATAATCAATGCATCGTCATTTCCATCCAGTGTTGATTATGCGTTGGCATCGACTGGCCTCTATGACGGACTTACTATAGCCGATTTTGATGATGACGGAAAAACTGATTTTGTTGTGAGCGATATCGTGGGAGGATACAGCGTAGCCAAAATCTATCGAAGCACACTTACTGCCGGATCATCCATAACAACGGGAAGCTTTACAAGCATTACAAACAGCATAGGATCAATTCTCCATGCTAAAGCTGAAGACCTCGATGGAGATGGAAAAATTGATTTGATTGTGAATGGTCTTTTGGCTCAGAATAACAGTGGCACACAGGCTCAGCCAATTTCTTTTGCTACAACCTATTCGCCAATATCCAGTGCTGTGAGAATTTTAACGCAACATGATTTGAATAAAGATGGAAAAACAGAAGTCATTACAACCACAAGTGGCAATTTAATATCCATACATCAGAACTTTACGCGGAAGGGTTCCTTTACATATTCAGGAAATTTTTATTCCGTATCGAATTCACCAATTACATTTAATCCTGGTGGTGCTCTGACAGGTTTGACAGCCGGTGACTTTGATGGCGACGGATGGGAAGATATCGCCTATGGTGCAGCCGCTGCGACAGGAAATTTATCGATACTCAGAAATAAAGGAAGTTCTTCAAATTTAATTGCATTAAGTCAGTTTGCAGCTGCCGTTACATTCACAGCCGCAGCCGCACCTTCTTATATTGTTGCCGATGATTTTGATGGTGATGGAAAGCTTGACATTGCCATTGGTAACAACACCAGTACATTCATTTCAGTATACCTTAACAAGAGCACTGTCGGTGCACTTAATTTCACTCGTCAGGACTTTACTGCACTAACCGGCGCCGTTGGCATAGACGCGGCTGATCTGGATGGAGATGGTAAAAACGAAATCATTGTTATTCATCAACCTACTTATAATACAGGCGCCTTTTCTATATTCAAGAACAACAGCACTGCGGGTAATCTCGCGTTCGCATCTCGTGTTGATTATTCACTACCAGCTGTACCCGTGAGTCTCGCGATTGCTGATTTGAATATGGATTCTAAACCCGATATTATCATCAGTCGAAATGCAGTTTCAGGAAACACTGCCGTTGTTTCTATTTTTGAAAATAAGATTTCAACACCAGTTCTTACAATCGATACGCAGCCAACTACTCCTGTTTCGGTTTGCAGTGCCTCTTCTATTTCATTAACGGTGAGTGCTTCAGGCACAACAAACATTCAGTATCAATGGCAAGTATTTAACACAACGTCCGGAGCTTATGATGATCTGACAAATACAAATGTATACTCAAACGTATTGACATCGCAAATAACGATTAATGCAAGCAGTAACGGTGGAATGAGTGTTGCCCAATATAGATGCAAAGTAAATGGTGATTTTGTATCACCGGCATATTCAAATACTGCTTCAGTTACAACATATCCATTGCCATCGCCACCCTCTGCATCTGATGTAAACAGTTGTGTGCCGGCCAGTGTAAAATTAACAGCAACAGATGCTAATGAAACGCAGCATTATAACTGGTATGATCAGAATGGACTTATCAGCGGCCAGCATGGTGATACGTATACCATACCTCTTCTCTCGTCAACAACTTCGTATGGAGTTTCTATTGTGAATAATGGAAATTTATGCGAAAGCGATCAGACCATAGTTAAAGCAACCATTGATCCTGCACTTTGTAATGATCAGCCACCGGTTATTGATCCTGCCAGTCTTGCTACCACCATTGGAGGAGAAACACAACTCAACTTGATGAGCATTATTTCTGACCCTGACAATAACCTAGATATTGCATCCATCACCATTATTGAGCAACCTTCCAGCGGAGCTGTTGCAACCATAACATCTGATACGATTCTTCAGATTAGTTATAACGGATTACAATTTTCAGGCGAAGACAAAATGAGAATCAAAGTTTGTGATGAGGCAATGTCGTGTACAGAAAATGTAATCAGTATTAATGTAGGTGATAAGGTGAATGTATACAATGCTGTATCACCAAACGGTGATGGTAAGAATGACATCTTCTACCTGCAGTTTATTGATGTGCTAAGCTCAACAAAAGAAAACCAGGTGTTCATTTATAATCGTTGGGGAGATGAAGTTTACTCTGTACGGAATTACAATAATACTACCAACGTGTTTTCAGGTTACAGCTCGGATGGAAAATTATTGCCAGCAGGTATTTATCTCTATAAAGTAATTTATCATAGTAGTACACCATCCATCAGCGGATATCTGGAACTTAAATATTAACAGCTATCAAGAAACCAGGCATCAAACCTTTTTTAAAATTGAATTTTAAACTTAATACAATGCTCAAAAAAATATTTCTTACCGCCATTACCCTTACGTTGGCATATACAACGAAGGCTCAACCTGAAATATCCTTACAGGACACTCATCAGAATATCCGTCGCTATCCGCTGAATCAACCCCATAAGCTCACTTCTGGCTTCGAGATGAACGCTGCTTCTTATTACATAAATGAGTTCTAAAAATAAATACTGCCTATGAATCGCTTTAAAAAATTCTCACCATTTACAATTATTTTCTTCTGTTTGCTGATTTTGTTCTCTTGTAAGAATGATGATTCTGCACCTGTGCCAGCCATAACCAAATTGTCTCAGGACAGCGGACCTGTTGGCTTAACCATTTTTATCTCGGGCAATAATTTTAGCCCGATAGCTGATGCAAATATTGTAAAGTTTAATGG
>DATJHZ010000148.1:0-11187 GCA_035493595.1 Cyclobacteriaceae bacterium
TGCTGCACATAAAGCGATAATTGCTATTGTCAATTTCTTTTTCATTTTGTTTTCAGTTTTGTTTTAGTCGAATGAAGCAACTTGTCACACCTTCGTCACGTAACCTCATCCTTTTGTTTGTTTCGTTTTAATTCTAATCCGGTAACCCGAATCATTTATTATTTACCTCTCATGAAAGTCGTAATAAACCTGCCTGTGCTTCATCTTTCACAGCGGGAAGTGTCTCACTATCCGTTGTAATTTTTTGAAGCTGATTAACAATTCCCTTTTCTTTCATCTCAACCATTAATCGTATCAGTGAGATTTGAACCACAGGATCTTGTTGTGTTGATAATGATGCAATCAATGCTTTTCGAACTGATTCCTGCTTATGAAATTTACCCAGCGCATCAAGGGCTGCCAATCGCACATTGGTATTAGGATCTGTGTTCATCGCTTTAATCAATGCGTTGATAATTTCATCGTCAGTCTTCTCCATGTTATAGGCTACTGTAACACCTTGCAATCGCTGACTTGCAGATTGCTTGTCTTTCATCATAGCCATTAGCGTACTCTTGGTAGACTCAAGTTCTTCTCGTATAGCCTGAAGTTCTGCCTGACGAGCCTGCTCCTTGCTTATCCAAAAGCCAATGCCTCCACCTACAATCAAAAGGGCAATAGCTGCGGCAACTTTATAAAGGATAGAGCCCATAAATACCTGCTTACCTTTCTGTGATGACTCCAACTCATTTAATAATGCGTGCTCAAAATTCAGTTTAAGTTTTGTTGATGGTTCTGCCGGTAACGACATGTCCATTGAACTCATTACTTTTTTAAGTTGCTCTAATTGCAGACGGCACTCTTCGTTGGTCTGCAATTCCTGCTCAACAATTTTTTTGTCTTTATCGCTTAAGCTTCCATCTATGTACTCGATGAGTAAGCTTTGTAGTTTTTCGTTTTCCATAACTCAGTTCTGTTTCTCGAGTTCAAAATAATGTTCTCGCAATCTGGCAATAGCCCGGTGAACCTTCACTTTAATATTGGCTTCCGTTGTGTTCATGATCGCAGCTACCTGTTCATACTTCAGATGCTGAAATCGCGTTAGCACTAACAGCTCACGTTGTTCATCTGGCAATAAGGCCATGGACCTTTGTAAAAGTATTTCACGCTCATGTTGTTCATAACTTTCATCTTCATCGACAATGTGATCGCTCACCTTTTCAACATCAACAAAATCACTGACTTTGTTTTTATGCTTCTGGTAGTGATCAGAAAAAACATTTCTGGCCACCTGGTAAAGCCACGACTGAAACCGGAGCCCGCTTCTATAGCTGGCCTTGTATTTAATAATCCGCAAAAAAACATTTTGGGTTAAGTCTTCAGCCAGGTCGCGGTCCATTGTCATTCGCGCCAGGAAATTGAAAATAGCTTTATTATAGCGCTCAAAAAGCACAGTTAACTTCAGAAGATCGCCGTTTTTTACGGCCTCCATAATTTCTTCGTCTGTCATTCAGTTATGCTTTTGTCAATTTCGGGTTAGTTACCGGGTAATGGTAAAAGGGTTACAGCAATAGTTTCAATATTTTTAAAATAAGGTATTTGTAACTCTAAAGCCACTTCTGGTTCGTAAATATCTACTGAAGCAAGAAGCCTGGATAATTTATTACCAGGAGAATTAAAGAAACGAAAGATGAATCAGATTTGAATTCGACCTAATCGCAATGAATGCAAGTGAGTATTGAAATAGCTAATAAGACCTAAGCAGAATAAAAAAAGCCATCCTTTAACAGATGGCTTCTCTAACTCGTGCCGAAGAAGGGATTCGAACCCTCACAGCTCGCGCCACACGCCTCTGAAACGTGCGTGTCTACCAGTTTCACCACTTCGGCGTGGTTCAATTAAACAATAATAGTTATCTGCTAATGGTTACAAAACTTACAACTATTAACGGATAACTATTTTTGAATGGTGCCCAGGACTGGATTCGAACCAGCACACCGGTTAAAGCACTACCCCCTCAAAGTAGCGTGTCTACCAATTTCACCACCTGGGCAAGAACAAACCTTGATCTTTGGGAATCAAGGGCGACAAAAGTAACAAGCTTTACAGATTTAACAAATAATCAAAAGCTTCAGGTTGTCCAAATTCTTAAAAGAACTGATATTATCTCTAAAGCAAGCCGCCCCATTTGTGTAAAGCTGCAACGAGATAGCAGACTTACAGCTCCAAGACCAGCTAAAGTAGTGTTCACAGAGCCAGCAAGGGGAATTGAACCCCTGACCTGCTGATTACGAATCAGCTGCTCTACCCCTGAGCTACGCTGGCCAGGCTTAAGAAAGTAAGCTATTTCAAAATTAAAGTTCAACAAGTTAAAGACAAAAACTACTATCTTAACGGCCTGAAATATTATGCTCTCAAAAAAATGTAAGTATGCCATTCACGCCCTGGTTCACATGGCGAAGGACCCGGAGGAGAAATTCCTGATCAAGGATATCTCTGAAGTCTGTAATATTCCTAAAAAGTTTTTAGAGGCTATTCTCCTGGACTTGAAGCGAGCCGGTGTCCTGGGCAGTAAACAAGGTAAAGGCGGTGGGTACTTTCTCAGGAGAAACCCAGCTGAGGTTAACCTTGCTGAGGTTGTTCGTCTGTTTGACGGCGCCATTGCAGCCGTGCCTTGTGCTACCTATAAATACTACGAAGCCTGCAATGAATGTGAAGATGAAGAAACCTGCAGTGTGCGTCACGCGTTCTTAAATATCCGAAATGCCACTGTTGAATTGCTGAAATCTGATACACTGGAAGGATTGGTAAAACAAGAAGAACGCCTTAAGGCCAGGAAAAAGAAAAAGTAATCGTTTCAGGGGAATTTCTTTTATCCCTTTCTGTGTTAAAGTACCGCTTACGAAAACAATTCTCTTATAAACACTACTGAATAAGTAGAGTTTATATAAATTTACTTTATGTTCAACCCTAAAAATTAAAATTATGTCAATCCGATTAGGTGATATTGCTCCTGACTTCACCGCCGAGACAACCGAAGGCACTATTAAATTTCATGACTGGCTCGGTAGCAGCTGGGGCGTATTATTCTCTCACCCTGCAGACTTCACACCTGTATGTACTACTGAACTTGGTGCTGTTGCTAAATTACGCGCCGAATTTGATAAACGTAATGTAAAGGTTCTTGCCATCAGTGCAGATCCTCTTGAATCACATTTGAAGTGGATTGGTGATATCAATGAAACTCAAAACACCGTTGTGAACTATCCGCTTATTGCTGACCCTGAATTTAAGGTTGCCAATTTATATGGAATGATTCACCCTAACGTAACAGATAAATTTACAGTACGCTCTGTTTTTGTTATCGGTCCTGATAAGAAAGTAAAACTTACCATCACTTACCCTGCATCAACAGGAAGAAACTTCGATGAAATTCTTCGTGTAATTGATAGCTTACAGTTAACAGCAGGCTATAGCGTAGCAACGCCAGCTAACTGGAAACATGGTGAAGATGTTATCATTACTGCAGCCGTAAAAGATGAAGATGTTCCGGCTAAATTCCCTAAAGGTCATACTAAAATTAAGCCTTACCTGAGAACCACTCCTCAGCCAAATTTATAATTGAATAATTGTTAGGCGTTAATGGTAGTAGGCCATTAGCGCTTAACATAAGTATTCTCACACCTTACCAACCTCATCATCATTACATACCTCCTTTTAATCTTGCCTTTAAAAGAAATTTTAATATTCAGTCTATTTTCTATTAGACAAACTATAACGATTGCTGAACATCAATAGCTCTGTTTCATGATATTGTACCAGAGTTGGTTAAAAATCATTTCAATCTCTTAAAATAAAATAACACTTATCTCGACACTGTATACTCAGGTTATGAGTTTCGCCTGCTCAGGGTATGCAGGCCGCAAAAAGTCGGTGAGTAACCTGTATTAGA
The DNA here is from genome assembly GCA_035493595.1 of Cyclobacteriaceae bacterium. GTDB lineage: Bacteria > Bacteroidota > Bacteroidia > Cytophagales > Cyclobacteriaceae > DATCRE01. The sequence continues at coordinate 3,932 of DATJHZ010000148.1, forward strand.
AGGTTCAAAGGCGAACTTATTTAACATTCATAACGTAAAACGATAAATCAAATAGGGGTATTTATACAATAGATTGTCATACTTAAAAATGATCACTTATGACCACCAACAGATTCACTTACATGACGGGCTCTAGTTTATATTATTCATACGAGCGCCACTTTCAACTTGCTGTGCACAACCTTGACGAAATAATTCGCGAGGAGCGAATACAAAAACGAATTAAAAAAAGTAAGCATCGCGCAGCAAAAGCGTAAGATCATATAGTTTTAGCATCGTACACTTGTCTGCAGTCAATCAGATGAATTCATACTTCTGATTAGAACTCCTGCGCTGGATCAATAAAATTCTTTTACTTTGATGCTTCAATATTATTATTCGATCCTATGCACATTCGTACAGCAGACATTGATGATTTCTCTAAGATCAAAATACTTTATAAAGAGGTAGCAAAACATCACGGTGGAATTGCTCGCCAGGAACACGAGATCACGGAGGATTATATTGAGAACTTTCTTAAAAGAAGTCTCGCTTCAGGTTTGATTATTGTCGCTGAAAATCCAGAGGATCCAGAACAGCTAATAGCAGAGATTCATGCCTACAAAGCCGGCATTGGTGTTTTTAATCATGTGCTTGGTGAGCTCACCCTTGTAGTACATCCTGCCTTTCAAGGTAAAAAAATAGGCCGTACCATCTTCACAATTTTCCTGGAGGAGATCGGACGAAACAGACCTGATGTGGGTAGAGTGGAGTTGATTGCACGCGAAAGTAATCTAAAGGCAATTGCACTTTATGAATCACTGGGCTTTAGCATTGAAGGAAGACTTGAAATGAGAATTAAAACCCACGAAGGCAACTACGAAGCTGATATACCAATGGGCTGGCAAAATCCGAATTTTGAATTTTAAAGAATAGAACTAGCTGGGCTGGCACAAAATAAAAAAGGAACTATCACTAGTTCCTTTTTTTGTTAGGTAACGCACAGAGTGCACAGAGAAAAGACCCTCTCTCTAAAAACTCTGCGACCCCGTGCGTATGTCTTTATTCAACCTCGCTTGGTTGAAGTATCTGATTTGGAATCTGAACTTCAAAAGTTGTTCCTACTCCATAATTTGATCTCATTACAATTGTACCACTTAAACGTTCAATGGTATCTTTCACAATATACAATCCCAACCCACTTCCTTGTGCCTGGCTTGTGGCTCTGAAGAACATATCAAAAATCTTTTCACTATGCTCTGGTTCCACTCCTATTCCGTTGTCTTCAAAACGCAGGCCACAAAACTCTTCATCAACGAAACCTGTAATCTTTATGAATGGATTCTCTTTCCTTGAATCACTATACTTAATAGCATTTGAAAGAATGTTGGTAACCACTGTTTTTATTCTAACATTATCAGAATAAAACTCCACCTCCTCATTAACATTAATTTCAACTAAAATGTTTCTGACTTGATGTAAATTCTTCAGGTGTTCAACCTCGCTTTGTATAATATCCGTGAGGCTGATCTTACTTCGTTGAACTGAAAATTTTTCATTTCGGAAAAAATCTCCCATCTCATCAATAAAACTATCCATCTTAACCAAGCTTCTCCTGATTAAGCTTACATACTGCTCCCGTTCTTCTTTGTTCTCTGTTCTCTCGGCTAAATTTACCAAGCCCAGCATTGAAGAAACCGGAGCTTTTAAATCATGTATTGTTTTATAAAGTACATGATCGAGCTGCTTATTTTTTACGATCAGTTTCTTTTCTCTGATCTTACGCTCTGTGATATCGTAGAGTCTGAAAACCCATCCGATTCCATTACGTAAAGTTAACACATTGACCTCAAAATACAGCTTTTGCCCTAGTATTTCTAAGCGAATGTCCTCTGAAAATTGAGGAGTATTGCTTCGAAGGCAACTTTTCCACTGTACTCTCTTGTCGGCACTAATAAAATCAAACACATTTTTACCGAGAAGCACAAGTGAATCTTTCTTGAACTTCCGTTGTGTTGCTGCGGAGGCATATCGAATTTTAAATTCTCTATCCACCAGAAGTATAACATCGTCTGAATTATCAACTATCTCATGAAAAATCCCCTCAAAACCATCTCCGCTATTGCTCATTTTTTCTATTCAACTTTCCAACTACACTATACTTCTGAAACTCTAACGTTTGCGCAATTCCTTAAATGACGATGGCCATACTGCTAAGCTGCCCGGAGACTTTCAGGTTAGAGCCTGTTACACTAGCCTGATTTAGCTCAAACTTCAGTTTGCCATCTATAACTTTGAAGTTTATACAGCTACCCTTTTGTCCCATCCCATTACCATCAGTAATGGTAAGCACAGACTTTCCAGCTATACTGCTTTTAATCTCTTCGAAGGTTTTGTTTTTAGACTTACCAACATAAACCACCTGACAATCGCCAGCCTCCGCAGGTGTAGCTAGTTTTCTAATTACATATTTCTTACTTCCTTTTGGCTTGCCGTCATACCAGCCTTTTAAGGTTGTAAATACATCATCATCGCCTATCACACCTACAATAAACTCTCCGGCTTCACTTTCGTTTGGCCATTGAATGTATTTAATGAAGTTGTAGAGCATGGCTGCATGAATTTCATGAGTTGGTCTCTCCTGGGCTAAAACCTGGTTACTCAGAATAACTACAAAGAGCAAAAAAATGAACCTTTTCATAAGTTTAAAAAGTTGATATTAATGCTAATCTACAATTATTTAGGAAAAAAACCCCAGGGTTACCCCTGAGGCATTTTCAAACAACCCCATTAAATCAATATCGCCATAGACGTCAGAGCACCAGCAACCTTCAGGTTTGAAGATTCTATTGCTTTCTGATTAAGCTCGAATTTCAGTTTGTTATCTATTGTGGTAAAGTTGATAGCACTTCCTTTAGCTCCGAAGCCATCTCTGTCTGTTATAACCAAAGTACCTTTACCTTTTGTTTTGTTTTTTATGGCTTCAAATTCGCCACTTTTTGATCTGTCAATGAACACTACATGGCAATCGGTCATTTCAGCAGCCGTCTTGAATGATTTAATCACGTAGGTTTGAGAACCTCTTGGCTTACCACCATACCATGCTGTAAGAGTTTTGAATACATCATTGTTTCCAACTACACCAATCACAAATTCACCACTTGAATTATCAGGCCATTGTACATACCTGGTAAAATTGAACATCATCATGGAGTAGACCTCATGCATGGGCCGCTCCTGAGCAAAGACAGTACTGCTCATAAAGAGAGCTGCAACTGCCAGGATTTTAGTAATTCTTTTCATTGTTGGGGCATTTAGGTTGTTTAATGATACAAAAATAGGCTACCCCGTATTACTGGGGGAGCCTAAAAAGATTACAACCCTTCTGATGTAAGATTTCTTCCTATTTATTTAATATATCGGAAGTCATGCCCTGGTTTTAGTTGCAAAAGGAACTCATATATGAGGTTGATAACGTTTTCGACATCTTCCTTATGTACTGTTTCAACAGTGGTGTGCATGTATTTTAAAGGTAAGGATATAAGCGCAGAAGCAACTCCTTCAGAAGAATATGCGAAAGAGTCTGTGTCCGTACCAGTAGAGCGTGATACCGCCTGACGTTGAAACGGGATCTTTCGCTTCTGTGCAGTTTCTATTACCATTTTAAGAACGTTGTTCTGAACCGCCGGACCATAGCAAACTACAGGGCCCATACCGCATTTAAGATTACCACTCTCTTTTTTGTTGTACATAGGCGACTGCGTATCATGCGTTACATCCGTACAGATGGCCAGATCTGGTTTGATCCTTCGAGAGATCATCTCCGCTCCACGAAGTCCTATTTCTTCCTGAACAGCATTGACAATGTAAAGTCCATAAGGAAGTTTCTTCTTGTTTTCACTTAACCGGCGAGCAACCTGGGCTATCATATAACCTCCCATACGGTTATCAAGTGCACGACCCACAAGCCATTTCTTATTCATCTCAATGAGTTCATCTTCAAAAGTGATAACGCAACCAACGTGCACACCCATGCTTTCAACTTCTTTCTTGGTTTCTGCCCCAATGTCAATAAAGATGTTTTTCAGACTTGGTGCTTCTTCACGAGCAGCATCACGAACATGTATGGCAGGCCATCCAAATACTCCCTTAACAATGCCTTTGTCAGTATGAATGTTTACACGTTTTGATGGTGCGATCTGATGATCTGATCCTCCATTACGACGAACATAGATGTATCCATCTTCTGTGATATAATTTACAAACCAGGAGATTTCATCAGCATGAGCTTCAATAACAACCTTATAGGCAGCCTTAGGATTAATCACTCCCACAACTGTTCCATAAACATCAACTATATGTTCGCTGATGTAAGGCTTTATATAATCAAGCCAGATCTGCTGTCCTGAAGATTCAAAACCTGTTGGTGAAGCATTGTTTAAATACTCATAAAGAAATTCCTTGCTTTTCTTATCCATAAAATTTGTTTTAATACGATTTATCAGATGGCAAATTCCAAAAAGAAATTGTGATTTTAAAATAGTCTAGAGTTCAATGACACGAGACTACAATGGAATATTGCCATGTTTTTTCCTGGGTAATGATGCAGCTTTGTTCTTCAGCATATCAAATGCCCTGATAAGCTTCTCACGTGTCTGCTCAGGATAAATCACTTCATCTATATAACCACGATGTGCTGCTTTATAAGGATTAGCAAACTTGCGTGTATACTCATCTACCTTCTCATTAAGTTTAACTTCAGGATTTTCTGCTTCCGCTATTTCTTTTCTGAAGATGATCTCCGCTGCTCCCTTGGCACCCATCACTGCAATCTCGGCAGTAGGCCATGCATAGTTAAGGTCTGCACCGATATGCTTAGAGTTCATCACATCATAAGCGCCTCCATAAGCTTTTCGAGTGATTACTGTTACGCGAGGAACAGTTGCTTCTGAGAATGCATATAATAGTTTAGCACCATTTGTTATGATGGCATTCCATTCCTGATCAGTACCGGGTAAGAAGCCTGGTACATCTTCAAATACCAGCAATGGAATATTGAAGCAATCACAGAATCTCACAAAGCGTGCACCCTTAACACTTGAGTTGATATCTAAAACACCAGCCATGGATGCTGGTTGATTACCCACTATACCAATGCTCCTTCCTGCAATTCGTGCAAAACCAACCACTATATTTTCGGCGAAGTTTTTATGCACTTCAAAAAAGCTTCCATCATCTACAACTCCGTTGATAACCTCACGCATATCGTACGGTTGATTAGGACTTGCAGGAATAATGTCATTTAACTTCGGACGTGTTTCATCTCCACTTGACTCATACGCCATCATAGGTGCCTCATCTTCGCAGTTTTGAGGTACATAGCTTAATATCTTTTTGATGTTTGTAATACACTCCACCTCATTGGCGCAAGCAAAGTGCGTAACACCACTCTTGGTACTATGTGTAGTTGCACCACCTAATTCTTCAGCCGTAACATTTTCTTGTGTAACGGTCTTCACCACGTTGGGACCGGTTACAAACATGAAGGATGTATTCTCCACCATCAAGATAAAATCCGTCATCGCTGGGGAGTAAACTGCACCACCTGCACAGGGTCCCATGATAGCAGAGATTTGTGGGATAACGCCTGATGCCATTACATTCCGATAGAAGATATCAGCATAACCGCCAAGCGAAACAACACCTTCCTGAATGCGAGCACCACCTGAATCGTTGAGACCAATTAGAGGGGCACCATTTTTCATGGCCAGATCCATGATCTTAACAATCTTCTCTGCATGAGTTTCAGATAATGATCCACCAAAAACAGTGAAGTCTTGCGAAAACACATATACCAGTCGGCCATTTACAGTACCATAGCCTGTTATAACTCCGTCTCCCAGGTAATATTCTTTATCAAGACCAAAGTCTTTACTTCTATGCATTACAAACTTGCCTAGTTCTTCAAAGGAACCTTCATCTAACAAAAGCAATACACGCTCGCGGGCAGATAATTTCCCTTTGGCATGTTGTTGTTCAATTCGCTTCTCTCCTCCCCCTAGTAAAGCTTCCTGATTTTTGCGATCGAGTTCATCAAACTTCATTTGCAAGGCTGAGTCATTTAACTTTTGCTTGGCCATATTTTGAAATACTTAATTACGAATGGCAATGTACGATTATTTACGATTTACGATTTATGAAGTACCGTTTGTAGGGCTCCCTAAATCTTAAATCCAAAATCGTAATTCGTAAATCTAAAATTGTATATTGACGCGATTTTTTTAATACCATGCCTAAGCTCGCCATTATTGATATGGGAACGAATACCTTTCACCTCCTCGTGGCAGAGGCTGGAGAGTTGGGGTATAACGTTACAATTCGCGAGCGACTTGCTGTAAAGATTGGCATGGGTGGCATAAATGAAGGTTACATTACTCCCGAAGGCATACAACGTGCTCTTGTTGCTATGCAAAGCTTTCAGAATACTATTGAGCGTGAAGGTGTACGACAGGTCTACGCCTTTGGAACCAGCGCTCTGCGCAACGCACGCAATGGTGCTGAGGTAGCTGAGAAAATAAAATTTATTACTGGTATTGAAGTCAACATTATCTCTGGTGATCAGGAAGCCGAATACATTTACATGGGTGTTAAGTCGGCACTTGGACTTGGCGATGAAAAGTCACTCGTTGTAGATATAGGTGGCGGCAGTGTTGAGTTTATCATCGGTAATAACGATCATATCTTCTGGAAAAAAAGTCTTGAGATTGGTGCTCAACGTTTGTTGGAGAAGTTCCATCAGCATGACCCTATTCTTCCTTCTGAAATAGCAGCACTCGATAAGTATTTTGAGCAGGAACTCAAAGCTTTATTCAATGCGTTACAACAACATCAACCTACCATTTTGGTTGGCTCATCCGGTACTTTTGATACATTGAGTGATATCTTCTGCATCACACATGACATTCATAAAACTCCCGAAGAAGTTGAGACACCACTTTCGTTAGAAGGCTTCTATGAGATCTATCATGAATTGATCATAAAAGATCGTGCGCAGCGTATGCAAATTCCTGGTATGATTGAGATGCGGGTAGACATGATAGTAGTAGCGTGCTGCCTGGTGCGATATCTTTTCGAGAAGCATCACTTTAACCGCATCAGAGTTTCTACTTATTCATTGAAAGAAGGTGTACTCAGTTCGCTTATTCAGCAACTGAAAATGACTCACGTTTAAATCAACAAAGTAAATATTATACTGTAGCGCCAGCGAGCAGATACAG
>DATJHZ010000149.1:0-4786 GCA_035493595.1 Cyclobacteriaceae bacterium
GGAAAGAAAAAGATTTACAGGTAACACTTCATTCAAATCTTCCTGCTGATCAGAATATTTCGTTGACCATCAACACAAAGAAATCACAATTGCTGGCCTTGAAGATTCGTAAGCCAAATTGGGTTGAAACGGCAGTTGTAAGAATTAATGGCGCAGTATCTAAAGATTCAAAAATTGATGCTGAAGGTTACATCGTTATCAATCGTAAATGGAAAGACGGTGATGTTGTTGAAGTAGCATTACCTTCAACGTTGCATAGTGTATCGATGCCGGATAATGCTTCACGTAAGGCATTCTTTTACGGCCCTGTATTATTGGCGGGTAACCTCGGTGCTCAGGAACCTGATCCGATGAAAGGTGTTCCTGTTTTGGTAACTGGTGAAACTGAAATTAAGCAATGGATAAAACAGGAGGGAAGTGATCCCTTACATTTCACAACATTAAAGGCAGGCTTTCCTACTGATGTGAAACTTCAGCCATTCTATTCCATTCAAAATGATTACTATAGTGTTTACTGGGATGTATTCACACCTCAAACCTGGAAGGATCAACAAAAGATCTATGAAGAGAACAGAAAAGCAGAACGCGATCTTGAAGATCGTACGGTAGATATTTTGCGTGTAGGTGAAATGCAACCGGAACGTGATCATAATTTCACGGGAGATAAAACGGAAACAGGTGAATCGCATACGCGGAAATTCAGAATAGCCAATGAGGATGGCTCCTTTACATTCAACATGAAAGTTGATCAGGAATTATCACACACATTGATTGCCACCTATTGGGGTATGGACAACCGCGGAAGAAATTTTGATATCATAGTAGATGGCGAAAAGATAGCATCCGAAGATCTGAACAAATATAAGGAGAGTAAATTCTATGATATCAGTTATGAAATTCCATTAACACTCACGAAAGGAAAGAAAACCATAACTGTTATCTTTAAAGGAAAACCCCATAATCAAGCTGGTCCTGTTTATGGTGTGAGGGTTGTGAAGGGAGTTAAGTAGTCAACGGTCGACAGTCCACTGTCCATAGTTCGCATAGTCGGTATTATTGTCATTGGTCAATAGTTGTTAGTCATGGGCAATCAATCGTACTTCGTAAATCGTACTTCGTAAATTGACTAATCGTACTTCGTAAGTCATAAATTATTAATTGAAATGAAAAGATACTTTATTATAGCATTACTGATCTTAACAACTTCTTTTCAATTTGCAGGTGCTCAAAGCCTGTATGAAACAATTTGTCAATTTCAGGCCGATCAGTATGCATTGATGCGAAAGTATACGGTAACGGAGTCTGCAGAATACTATAGCAGGTTTTCAAAGTTTTATAGTGATTGGACTGCTACCTTAACTAAAATTCCATTTGATAAACTATCACAGCAGGGTAAGGTAGACTACGTTCTGCTGAAAAATCAGATCAGCAAAGAATTATATTTTTTAAAAATCAAACAGAAGGAGTTTGAAGACGTAGCGTATGTAACCGATTTTGCGAATCCATTGTATTCGTTTATTCAAAAGAGACGAAGAGGCGATAAGGTAAATTCAACGGTACTGTCAAAGGAGTTTGATAATGCGTTAACAGCAGTGCAAACATCCAAAGACAAAATTAGCAAAGCAACTGCCTTTTCAAGTTGGCAACAGGCAGAGAAGGCAGCAGATGTTGTAAAATCACTTCGGGAAAATATTAAAGAATCGTATGAGTTTTATAAGGGCTACGATCCGCTCTTTACATGGTGGATGGAAAAACCGTATGATACATTGGCATCATCTTTAAAGAGGTATGAAGAATTTCTGAAGAAGCATTACGTAAATACTTCGGTGAAGGATGATGGCAGTGGTATCATTGGCAAACCTATCGGCAGAGATGCAATTCTGAAAAGTCTTGAAACAGAATTTATTGTTTATGCACCTGAAGAAATTATAGCCATCGCTCAAAAACAATTTGCATGGTGCGATGCTGAAATGCTCAAAGCTTCCCAGGCCATGGGTTTCGGAACGAATTGGAAAGCTGCATTAGAGAAAGTCAAGACCACGTATGTTGAGCCTGGCGACCAACCGTTACTAATCGATTCGCTTGCTGAACAAGCTATTCGCTTTGTTGAACAAATGAATCTGATCACGGTGCCTTCCCTGGCGAAGGAGACCTGGAGAATGACAATGATGTCTCCGGAAGCACAGAAAGTAAATCCATTCTTTTTAGGAGGAGAAGAAATTATTATATCCTATCCAACAAACACCATGCAACATAATAATAAGATGATGAGCATGCGTGGTAATAATCCTCACTTCTCACATGCTACAGTTCAGCACGAACTAATACCTGGTCATCATTTGCAGGAATATATGTTGCAGCGATATAAACCATATCGAGGAGTTTTTAATACTCCCTTCTGGATCGAAGGTTGGGCGTTGTACTGGGAGATGAATTTATGGGATAAAGAATTCTCTAAAACACCAGAAGACAAAATAGGAATGCTGTTTTGGAGAATGCATCGCTGTGCCCGTATTATTTTTTCGCTAAACTATCATCTGGGCAAAATGACTCCGCAGCAGTGTATTGATTTCTTAGTGGACAGAGTTGGACATGAACGTGCCAATGCAGAGGCAGAAGTTCGTCGTTCATTTACTGGTGGCTACGGACCATTGTATCAGATTGCTTATATGGTTGGTGGCTTGCAGTTCTATGGTCTCAAAAAAGAATTAGTTGACTCTGGCAAAATGACTGAGCGTGATTTTCATGATGCCATACTTCATGAAGGATGCATACCTGTTGATATGGTGCGCGCTATTCTCACTAACCAGGATCTCAAAGAGAATTATAAATCCAACTGGAGATTCGCTCCTCTTAATTAGATGAAGACCATCTTAAAGTAATAACTGGAATAAGACCCTATCAGAAAAGATTAACGTGGTGAATTTGAATTCACCACGTTATGTTATTTAGTTGAAAGCATGGCATTGTTCTCCTGCAGCTTTCTGAATTCGGTTGGCGTGATGGCGCATACTTCTCTGAACTTTCTATTAAAGTTCGACAGGTTGTTGAAGCCTACTTCAAAGCATATCTGCGATATACTCAAATCTTTTTCCTGAAGAAATTTACGTGCCTGTCCAATTCTTATTTCTGTAAGGAAATCGATGTATGATTTTCTTGTTCTCTTTTTGAAATAACGACAGAATGAATTGGTAGTCATATTAGCAACGTTAGCAACTTCATCCAGTTGAATTTTACGATGATACTCACTCATGGTAAAACGATATACGTCAGCCAGTTTTTTTCCATCCACTTCGTCAAACTCGTTGTAGATTCCTGAAGATGCCAGGGGTTCTACGTTGGCTGGTTGTGAGAGTATACTCAGGATTTTTAGAAGGATGATAATTCGCTCAATACCATTCTTTTTAAACAGCAGTTTCATGAGCTGAGATACACGAGGTCGGACAGAGTCTTTTACAATCATTCCTCGTTCCGACAACTTGGCAAAATCATGCAGATGTTTTAATTCAGGCAATGAAAGGAATTTGTCGCCAAATGATTGCCATTCAAAAAACACAGAAAGCATGTGAGCACTTTCACCTTCAACGCTATTATAATAGCTGGTGTCATTTCTGAACACATGAGGAAGATTAGGACCCATTAGAAAAATATCGCCTGGCTTGAAAGCACCAATGTGGTCGCCTGCGATTACCTTTCCTTCACTCTCTAACACCATCGTTAACTGCGTTTCCGGATGTTGATGAAGATGATCATAGAAGTGTGGTTCGCGGTCTTCTTGTAACCGAAATGATTCCTGAGAGGTCTTTGGGATCTTAAACGGTAGTATCTTCATATCTCTAATTTAATACAAAATATTCTGTATTACCCAATTGTTAACCTAGTTAGGGTTAATATAGTATTAGTATGTGGTAATCTTAGTCAAATATTGTCATATCAACACTTAATTCCGGAGCTTGGAATGGACCATTTGAGGAGTGTACTCTAACTGGTAAGCCTGCAATGTGTCTTTCAACTTTCAGACAAGAGGTCTGTAATTTCTGATTCCTATCTATAGAATAAGAGAAACTACTGCATCAAGTGCATCAAGATCGTTGCTATCATATAATGAAACTTTGAAAGCTCAGATAGAAATTCAATGAGTTTCATGTTAAAATAATATTACCACCTGACAATATCAGTAAAGCTATCCGCATACAACTACACTACTTTTAAGTAAACATAATATTGAAATGAAAAGCACAATTCTGATCCTCATACTATTGGTAAGCTTTAATTTATATGCGCAGGAGTTTGATAAACTTGCACCGGTGCCACCGATGGGTTGGAACAGCTGGAATAAATTTGGCTGCGATGTAAGTGAGAAGATGATAAAGGAAATGGCCGACGCAATGGTGAAGAATGGTTTTCGCGAGGTGGGTTATAATTATATTGTTATTGATGATTGCTGGCAGATCAAACGCGATGAAGCAGGCAATATCATTCCTGATCCCGAACGTTTTCCATCTGGTATTAAATCACTGGCTGACTATATTCATTCTAAAGGATTAAAATTAGGAATCTATTCTTGTGCAGGTTCACAAACATGTCAGCGCAGACCCGGTAGTCGTGGCTATCAGTTTCAAGATGCGCGACAGTATGCCGCGTGGGGTGTTGATTATCTCAAATACGATTGGTGTTTCGATGAAGGACAAAATCAGAAGGCAGCTTATAAAACCATGAGTGATGCTCTTAAAGAAACAAAGAAACCAATTGTGTTTAGTATCTGTGAGTGGGGTGGAAGTAAACC
>DATJHZ010000150.1:0-4591 GCA_035493595.1 Cyclobacteriaceae bacterium
TCCTGAAGCACTTGAACAATCGGAAGATTATGTGTATAGTTCTGCGTGGTTTAAGTGTTGAGGTACATGAATTTAAATGAAGATCTAACAAAGCTATGATCGGAGAAATAAGAAACAGAGACATTGGGAGCTACAATACAAACATGCAGTTCACTATACTACTTATTGCTACTTTTCTATTTAGCTGCTCTGACTACACAAAGGATTTGAGTGGTGGGTATTTTTTTCGCGGAGAAGGTGGGTCTATAAATGACATTCTTTCATATAATCCAAATCAAAGAGAAATTCCTTCAAACATATTACGTTACAATTACAACAAGGATTTTATAATTGCAGAACAAAAACCGAATAAGACTGACGATCCTTTATATATGAAAAATGATTATCGGTTTGGGCGAAATAAAGTCTATTACTGGCTTATTGTCCATCATGATAAACAAGTAATTGGACCAATGACAAAACAAGAGTACGATTCAGCACTGATTGAATATAACGTACCAAAGGATTTGGAACTAGAAAAGATCAATGAATAACAAACACTGGTTGGAGACGGAGTGATGGAGAAATGGTTCCGTCAGAGTCCCCGCTGTGAGACTCTGCAGAGAAGTAAAATTCCTGCGTCAATTGCTGTCACACCGGAGCAAATGCCTATAGATACTCCGATAAAAAACAAACCATCCGTAATTCGCGGCGTTACAATCCCAAAAAAAATAATACTATGATACCATTTGTAAGTGTAGACGATTTCACTGGAACAGACCAGAGCAGAATCAATCAGGCGATTGCAGCGATCACCCCGACCGGCGGCACGATCATCTTTCCGAAACGCACGTATACCATCGATAACTTTACGCTCCTGAGTCACATGAGCGTACTCGGCAACGGTTCGACGATCACGCGCACCGCGGACGTGAACGCACCGTTCATCGATCTCGCTCAATATGCGACAAACGTAAACATCAGCGGATTGATCTTTAATGGAAACAAGGCTACTCAAACTCAGAATAACGCCGGAGCGATCCGTTGCACGCTCAATCAGGACGTGAATATCACGAATTGTGTCTTCAACGAGGTTCTCCGGGTGGCGGTCGTGATCGATAGTTGTATCCGTGTCAATGTCAGTAACGTAAGTTTCAACCGCCTGGGTCGAGTCGGCGCTGGACAGGGAGTAAGCGTTTCGATCACCAGTTCAAAAGACATTGTCGTTGAAAATGCCTCAACGGTGGATAACTATGGAGAAGGTACGTCTGTCGTGAGTAGCCAGGGCGTGATATTCCGAAATCACACCTATACCATTGGGAATCCTACTTTTTCCGGGGGAGATAACGCGATTACGTTTACCCAGTGCGCTGATTTCGTGGTCGAAAACATTGAGGCATCCCATATGCAAAACGCTGGCATAGAGATCAACGCCTGCGACCGGTTCAAACTGTCGAATCTCAACCTGCATGACAATGCATCGTATAACCTGATGATCTCGGTCTTTACACCTGGAGGCGCAGAAATCAGTAGCACCAATGGTGAGGTGTCCAATGTGATATCGCAGAATGCCGGTGGTTTTGCAGGCGTAAACATTATTGGAAGTCATCATATTTCATTTAACAACATCACGGATAATAAGCGGGTGAGATTTGCACTCTCAGCCACCGGAATTCCATCCATGAATGTGGAGATAAAGAACTCCACATTCAATGAACTTGAAATATCAGGATCAAAGGATGTTCGGATTCTGAACACCACATTTGTAACGCCGCTTATTTCCGGCAGCACCTATTCTTTGATCAATTTTCAGAATAAGTTTGAAACCTATTTTCAGGCCGATCTGAATAATAACGCTTCCATCACTGTAAAAATACCGGAGACTGCCGCCGGGGGCACCACGTTCTTCTGCGGCACACTGAATGTCGATAACACCTTTGCCGCCTCTGCATCGTTGCAATTCACATCCAGGATCGTGCACATCAAGCTGATCTGGGATAAACTGTACCAGAATGTCATTTCCACGTTACAAGGCAGTGTCACAAGCCGTGAGTTTGTGATCACCGGGGGCAGCAATACGCTTACCATCAAAAACATATCGGGTGTGGCAACCACGTTACGCGGACGGCTAGTTGGCACAGTAGACATGTACTAACCTGGATACCTGGATGCGAAACGTGAACGCATCCAGGTTTCACATCTTTACAGGATGAAAGGTATTTTTCCGGTTTTAAAGAGGTTAATAATTTCGAAATCAATTTTTATGCACACGGTCATCAAAAATACGTGTGGAGCACATAGAACATCGTTAGTCCTTCGCAGAGTCATCAGAGAGGACTCTGACGGAGCATTAGTGGAGTTTACAAGATTGACCTTACTAACCCTCCATCCACACGTATAGAGGCTCCGTTCGTTGCAGAACCAAGCGGACTTGAAAAATAAGCAACCGTATCTGCAACTTCTTCAACAGAAGCAAAGCGCTGAAGCAGAGAAGTTGGTCTCATATTTTTGAAGAAATCTTTTTCAACTTCAGTGGTTGATTTATTACTTGATTTAGATAAGTCTTCAATGAACGTTACTGCACCTTTAGATTTTGTTGGGCCCGGCAAAATTGAATTAACGGTTACGTTAGTTCCCTTCGTTAATTCTGCTAATCCCCTGCTTATAGCAAGCTGCGCTGTCTTTGTCATTCCATAGTGAATCATTTCATCGGGAATAAATACGGCGGACTCACTGGAAATAAAAATGATCCTCCCCCAATTCTTCTGTATCATTTTTGGAAAATAGTGCCTTGACAACCGAACGCCGCTCATAACGTTGACTTCAAAAAATCTAAACCAATCTTCATCAGGAATATCTACAAAAGATTTCGGTTCAAATATTCCAGCGTTGTTTATTAATATATCAACCTCTGGCAGTTCTTTTATTAACCTGTCAACATCATCAACCTTTGCAAAGTCGGCTGCAATGCCAGAGATCTTTGCATTCTCCACAGAAGCCTTCAACTCATTTACAGCGTTGTCAACGCTTTCCTTTGTTCTGCCATTGATAATAACGCGGCAACCTTCGTTTAGAAATCTTTTTGCTATGGCAAAACCGATACCAGCAGTTGAGCCACTTATAAATGCTATTTTATCTTTTAGTTTTAAATCCATCTTGTTTTGATTTTTTTGAAGTTATTAATTTGAATAAATTACAGTTGGCACTCGTAGTTCATCCGTGAGACGACTCTCCTCAAAGAAAAAATTGATGAGCTGTTCTCAACCATTGCTTGATTGCTGAATGATTTCTTTTTAGTCACCATCCTCAGGTAATGCGTCGAATGCTTTTCGTTTATCGTCCATCCAGGCAGCCATTGTATCGGGTGAAGTCATGCTCTATTCCTCATTTCATTCATAGCCTCTATATGGGCAGCATCACCTTGCTGAACCTTTTCGCGCGCATGCTTGCTAACCATCATGGCGATCTCATCGAATGTATTTGCATTGAAGGTTTGTTCACAGGCTCCACCTAATTGTAAGCACGTCATTGTTCTCATAAGCCGTTTATTTTTTGATTATTCTAAGATACGCAGAAGTTTTTTTGTGAATTGCAAACCCTTCATCTCTGCTAATCTCGCACTACAGCAACGTCACTCACTACTATCCGCTCCTCCTGATATTATCGCAAATAATAGCATTGGCAATGGCAGCATTAAGCGACTCAGCCTTGCCATAACGTGGTATGGTAATTCGGTTGGTAACAAGTTTTTCAACAGACTCTGAAATACCCTTTGACTCGTTTCCGATTACCAGGTATCCCCCACCCTTAAAATCAAACTGGTGAACATTTACGCCATTTAGAAAAGCACCCATCACTCTATGTTTTGTGCCTTTAAGGTACTCTTCCAGGTTGGTGTAGAAAATTTTAACTCTTGTAAAAGAGCCCATGGTTGAGGTGATCACCTTGTTGCTATAAAAATCAACTGTCTCTTCGGAGGCAATGATCTTGTTTATGCCATACCAATCTGCCGTTCTGATGATGGTACCCAGGTTGCCGGGGTCGCGAATATCGTCCAGCACCAGGGCAAATTCATTAGCATCCAGATCAATCCTTTTATTGGCTTTCATCCGGGCCACGGCCACGGCCGAATCATTCGTTTGAAACTCGCCCATATCACCCAGATCTTTAACGCCAGCTTCTATCGCCTGTGCCGCGTAAGCTTTCGGTAGTTCGCTGATAAACTCTTTTGTGCCCACAATCATTGTCGGTTCAAAATCGGACGCGAGTAGCTCTAAAACACTTTTTGAACCTTCTACTACAAAACATTGCTCCTGTTTGCGGTATTTCTTTATTTGCAGGGATTTAATGAATTTGATATTGGCTTTTGAGATCATTACCGAAAGTTAATTAATAGTTTGCTGTTCATTTGCTCTTGTTAGTAGTGCAAGACATGATTTTACAGGTGAATGGCACGATTAATGGCTGTTAATTGACGCTTAACCAGAAATAGTTTGACCACAAAGAAATATAAATATCTCCTTATTGCTATGCTCCCCATGCTTCTTTTCAGTTGCATCGGACTTGAGCACCTCAAGGGAGATCAGAAAATACTTTATGGCCAGGTGATTCA
>DATJHZ010000151.1:0-28480 GCA_035493595.1 Cyclobacteriaceae bacterium
ACAACCTACCCCCTTCCATTTCTAAAACTCAAAAGAAACGAGTTCTCGACATTTAGATAAGAGATGTGGGACCTGTGAGATTCGAACTCACGACCCCTACCTTGTCGAGGTAGTGCTCTAAACCAGCTGAGCTAAGGACCCGTGTCTTAGAAAATTATTTCAAGGACGATAGATACTTTTCAAAACATCAGCAGAGCCGTCGATTGTTGGAATCTTTAATTGCAATATAGTGGCTACTAAAGGATAGATATGAATATTTCGAAAGGGAGGCACTACAATGCCTTGTTTTATATTGGGACCAGCAGCGTAAAAAATTCCACTCATATCTTTTACCACATCAGGGTCGTAGCCATGAACACCCCAGTGTGAACCTGGCTTCATGGTGGCTTTTATTTTTTCACGACTTTTTAAAGTTATCTCTTTACCGGGTTCAGCAGTAATAAATATATCGCCAGAGCGTGAGTTCTGATAATGCCATCGTTGAAGAAAATCCTGCGAACGATAAACCTTAAGATCAGAAGAGTTTGTTGACAGTACTTTTACTAGTGAATCAACTTTTGTTTTATTCTTTAAATAAATATGAGCATGTGTTCCGTTGTTAACAATAGTAATACTGGTATCTTTTACATCGACTATTTCGTCTAAAAAAATATAGGTATCAGGTTTATAAGTTAGCTCTTGCATACCGTGATCTGAAACAACTATTAAATTTATCGGCAGATTAACATCCTTCTTTATTCCATTCATTAAGTCACCCAATAGTTTATCAGCTTCTTTTAATTTATCCGTTAACTCTCCGGATCCAGGACCAAACGTGTGACCAGCATCATCAATTAACGAAAAGTATAAGGTGATAAAATGAGGCCTCTCCGCTTCAGGCATTTTTAACCATTGTAAAACCTGAGCAACCCGATTACTATTGGCAACTGTGTCTGCATAATGAAAATAATAATCAGGATAATGATCATCAATAGGTGCTTCAGAGCCAACCCAAAAATAAGAAGCTGACTTTAAGCCTTGCTGTTGCGCCAATCTCCAAAGAGGTGTTCCTCCATAATAATAAGAATCAAGAGCGCAATTTTTATTGGCCATAGTAAATTTCTCATTACGATGAGGATCGTAGAATGAGTTATCAACCAATCCGTGATCGCCAGGATAAAGACCCGTTACAATGCTATAATGATTTGGAAATGTTTTACTCGGAAAGCAGGGAATCAGAGCTTCTGCACGAGAGCCGCTTTTAATTAAAGCTGAAAAATTTGGAAGGTTATATTTAGCAACATAGTCATAACGAAAGCCATCAAACGAAACCAGAATAACATAAGGAACATCCTTCTTCTGACTGAATGCACTCATGCATGCAGACAATATCAACAGCAAGCAACTTAAAATTCTACTCATACTAAACTTACAATGGCTCTCAATTTAATGAATCACAAATTCAAAGGTAAAATTACACAGATAAAATATCATTATGTTATCGTTAAGCGAGCAGCCAATTGGTTATTACTCCTTTTAATCCAGGCATTAAGCCTTTAAATTTAAGAGAAAACAAACAGTAGAATGTTACCTGAAGCACAGTATTGGATTGAACAATTAGCATTATTACCTCATCCTGAAGGTGGATATTATAAAGAAACGTATCGTTCACAAGAAGAGATCGATTCGGAATCGTTACCAACGAGATTTAATGGCGTGAGAAATTTTTCTACCGCTATATATTTTCTATTGCCCTCTGAAGATCGGTCTTTGTTTCACCGGATTAAATCAGATGAGTTGTGGCATTTTCATAAAGGAAGTTCATTGTCTATTTATGTATTATCAGACAGCGGTGTTAAAATTCATTTACTGGGAGATGATCCTACTAGAGGTGAATCATTACAAGTTGTAATTCCTGCTAATACATGGTTTGGCGCTCAGGTTAATGTACCTCGTAGTTATACGTTAGCTGGCTGCACCGTTGCTCCGGGTTTTGATTTTAGTGATTTCGAGTTGGCCAAGAGAGATGAACTTCTTCTTGAGTTTCCAGCTTTTAAAGAAGTTGTTATCCAACTAACAAAGAGTAATTGATAAACGGTGTAGATAAAAAAAGCGCTCTGTTTCCAGAGCGCTTTTAAATTTATGGCTGTTTTGTTGCCGCCGCCTTTTTCTGTTCCATCTTTTTCAAGATTTCAAGATTGGTAGCAGCACCCGTATCTGCAGGATTTAGCGCAATTATTTTCTCATAATACATTTTTGTTTTTGCAATATCATGTTCAATGTTGTATGAGTAAGTTGCTAAGTAGTTATAGGCTTGCAGTAAGTCTGCTTTGTTTCGGTCTGGCTTAGATTCTCCAAGCTCAATTACTTTCTCATAGTATGCCTTTGCTAATCCAGCTTTTTGCTCGGGGTCTTGAATAGATTTAACCTTGGCCTCCATTACATAACCAATTGGCATTGCAGGCTGCAACCTTATCAATCGGCTAAACATAGTATCAGCTTCAACTAATTGATTGTTTGCTAAATATGCTTTCCCAATAGTATAATGATCAATGGACATAGGCTGAGGTCTCTTTGACATAAGTTTTATTAAAGTCTTAATGGCATCCGGATATTTCTTCAATTTCATTTCAGCATCAGCTTTTTGCTGAAGGGCTTTCATTTGAGTACTATCCAATTTTAAGCTATTGTCATAGGCAATAATAGATAATGAATCTTTCTTAGCCTTAGTTAAACACTCGGCGTAATTAAAGTAATCAGATGCCTGTATTTCTTCACGCTTAGCTAGTGAGAAATATTTTTCGAATGCTATAATAGATTTATCAAAATTATTAAGTTCTTTTTCTAAAAGCGCATCAAACTTCCATGCAATTGGCAACAGGTTTGGTGAACTTGAAATCTGATTAAACACTTCAGTTGCCTTTGAGTAATTCTTCGCCATGAACAGATAGAAGAACAATTGCACTTTACCAGACTCAGGATTCTCTATTATATTTAAATATGATTCTTGCGCTTTAACCGCTTTTTCTCCTTCGGACTTTCCATAATAAATCTCACCAAGTTCTCTAAATGCAGGTGCATATTCAGGGTCTACAGAAATTGCTTTTTCAAATGCAGTAATAGCGGCAGTAGTATTCTTAGAGCGATTGTAAACAGTACCTATTTTATAATGTGGTTTACCATTTTTAGGATCAACTACAGCTGCATCTTCATAGCTGCTCACAGATTTACCACCATCATTAGCTTGAAGATAAGCATCCCCTAACAAAATTAATGTTGCAGGATCTTTAGCGTTAATGGATTTTGATTTTAAAAGAATATCCAACGCACCACCAGCAAGCTGCTTATTAGAAAGATAAGCTTCAGCAATTCCATTCAAAACTGCTGTATTTTTCTTGGCCAATGCCTGGGCTTTGTCGAAGTTCAATTTTGAATCAGCCTGATTGTTTTTCAACAGACTAATATATCCTTTACCTACATAATTAATCGGTTCTTTATCATTCAGTTTAATACCTTTATCAAATTCAGCAGAAGCCAGATCAAGCTCTCCTTTTTTAATGTAGGCATATCCTAATGCATAGAAAACCGTAGCATCGGTAGGGTATTTATTAACTAGAGTTTTAAGTGACTCAATGGCTTTGCTTGGCTTTTCAATATCGATAAACCGCAAAGCAGCTTTTACTTCTCCAGCACTGGAAACTTCTTGCGCAACCACACGAGCAGCATTAGCCACCAAGAGAATCAACATAGCAAATCCGAATTTGCTAAACGAATAGGCGTAATTTTTCATTGTATTTTTAAAGGTTCATGTTTTACTTCAACAATTCGAACAGGCATGGTAACAGGCACTAATCCTAATTTAAGAATTATGCGTTGTCCCTTGTCACTCCCTACAAAAGTCATAAAACCACTTGCAAGTCCTGTTCTGGCTTCACGGCTTACCATATAAATGTTACGGCGCAAAGGGTATTGATTAGTCGCCAGGTAAGCCTGATAAGGTTTATAATGATCGCTGTTGCGGCTAATACCTGCAACACGTATTGTTCCAAGAAACTGATTTGCCGTTGAATCGTCGTCATCACTGATCCAACCAACACCAATAAGGCCGACGGCATTCTCTTTTTGTGAAACATATTCCACAACAGCTTTATTTGTATTTACGGCGAAGCAATTTTTTGGTAGTTGATCCATATGTACTACACTGTCATTCAAGAACCGTACCATCCCGGATTTGGGATTATCAAAAACCATGTCTATGCTGGCCGATGGCAGCGATGGATCAAGCTGACGCCAGTTATTAATCTTTCCTTCCAGAATACCCTGGAGCTGTTCAAAGCTGAAAAGACTGTCTTTATTTGATTTATTTAAAATTAAAGCAATGCCGTCTTTGGCAACATTCATTTGTCGGGGTTCGAGCTTAACGACTTTAAGAACAGCCATCTCATTATCATATAGCTCTCGAGTCGAAAATATCATTCTTACACTGTCTTTCAGTAAAGCTTCTACTGCTTCCTGTTCAGACATGTAGAGTGGTTCAATATGCGCTGTTGGGTAAAGTCCTTCAAATGTATCGATCTCAGCTTCAACAAGAGGCTTTAGCGATTCATCTACAGCAATTTTAATAGAGCCCGATGTTGGCCCATCAAGAGGCTTACCATTCTTATCTTTACTGGTACAGGCAGCGCTAAGAATTAGCAACGCCAGAAAAGAAAATGTATATCCTTTCAGCCTGATCATCTTGTAAACATATTTTGGATAACTCTGAATCCACGATAAACACCATATGCTATCATGAGAATTCCAAGAGGAAGTGAATATTGAGGAGGTACTTTTCTAAAGATATCGTTTGGGTTAAAGATTATGCCCAATCCAAAAGCCACATATACTACTGCCATGAGTATTCCAAAATATTTGAATATACCGTTAAAGGAAGCTCTCTTATCTTCAGGATCTGTTTCCATGACCAGACTATGTGACGTTGAAAATTAAAAATACCCAAATCTTTAAATCTCGTGAGAGGAAAAAAGATTTGGGTATTGTTCTTTAAGCGATTAAACTTCTAGTTTAAATGTTAAAGGAAGTACGAATTTTGATTTAACGGCACGACCGTTCTGTTTACCTGGTTTCCAGGGAGGCATAAGTTGAATAAGACGAAGTGCTTCCTTATCGCAATCCTGACTCAGGCTTTTGATAATGGTAACGTCGCTGATTCTACCTTCCTTATCTACCACAAATTGTATGAATACTTTTCCATCAACCCCCATACGTCTGGCTGATGCCGGGTAACGAATGTTCTTGTTAAGGAATTTATAAAGTTCTGCCATACCACCTGGGAACTCAGCCTGCTGCTCAACCACAGTGAAGATCTTATCTTCTTCTTCCTGTTGAACAACTTGTTGAACCGGCTCTTCAAAAACAACTTCTGTAGGACCTTCCTGTGTTACAGTACTAACTTCAACCTGTTTCAGTTCTTCCACTGTTGGCATTTCCTCTTCGGCAACTTCTTCTTTTGTAACCTTAGGGGCTACATACTTGATAGTTTTAATTGGAGGAGGAACATCCACTTTTGGCGGAGGTGGTTGGTTTGGCATGATTGGAGGCGGCTGATCAAGATTAACCGTTGTTAATACTCTGGTATCTTCAGCTTGCTTCTCGCTATGCTCACGGATAAAAGCAATTACATAAGGTGTTGCTACAAGCACGATAGCAGAAACCATCATGATGATTACAGCTAACACAACGTGCTTTGAATAAATCTTGCGAAGTATATAAGCACCATACTCCTTATTCCGTCTTTCAAAGACTATATCTTCCCAGCGTTCCGAGACTACTGTTTGCGTTTTCATAGCTGCGATTCTTTAATTAGGTCTTCATCAACTTTAGTAATATCGACCAAAGCATAAACTTTAATCTGGTTGATATTCATTTCGTCAAGAATATCGACCATGTTTCCATATTTAGACTTGTCTGAAGCCTTAATCAATATTACCAATTTTGGTATTTCATTCTTCTTCTCCAGCAATAGCTTTCGTATTCCATTTGCTGAGAAATCTGTAAGCTCAACTTTAGGATCTGTAATACCCATGTACCAATACACCTTGTTGTCTTCACCTAATACTAATGTTAAAACGTGTTTCTCATTAACTTTAGGCTGATCATCTGGCTCTTCGGTTTTCTCAGGCATTACTATTTCCATAGTCTGAGGTTTGTTAAGCGTCGTAGTCATTACGAAGAATGTCAGTAAAAGGAAAGCCAAGTCCACCATTGGAGTCATATCGATCCGTGTAGATGATTTTTTAGCTCTTACTTTACCACCTTTCTTATGGCCACCGCCGCCGCCTTGACTTATTTCTGCCATATCAATTCTTGTTTATTTTGAATTTATATCAGGATGCAGTTAAGAACCCTTTTCCATATTCGTGATCAGATTAAATCGATTCACCCTCTTATCGATCAATGTATTGACCACTTTTTTCACAACCGGATACTCAGCATCTTGATCGCCCTTAATGGCAATACGAAGCATACGGTTGGCAAGTCTGGCCTGAAGAATCCAATCTGCCAATTCATTATGCGCCGAATCAACAGGAATGCCAGGTTGCTCTATTTCCTTACGCTTTTCCGGCTCAAGCGCCAGAAATTGTTTTAAGTTTCCAACCGGTATACCAATGCTTGAGATCACAGCAAAAGTATGTTTCTCTTGTTCCGTAAAGCTGATGCCATATAGATCTCCCATCTTACCCAACAAATCTGCACGGGTGTATTGTCCATCCACGTTAAAGAAAACCTTACCATCTTTTCCGATAGTAATGGTTAACACATTGTTCTCTGGAATCTTAATTTCAGAGACAGATGATGGTGTGTCTACAGCCACAGGCTCATCGGGAATAGCGGTTGCTGTGAGCATAAAGAACGTCACAAGCAAGAAGGCCAAGTCAACCATAGGCGTCATGTCTATGGAGGGTGAACTTCTATGAACTTTTACTTTTCCCATAATTTCAGGTATTTAAATGATTAACCTTTTGACTGTGCTGTAAAGTTTTGCACGATGCTAAAGCTGGCTTCATCAATGCTATAAGTCAAAGCATCAATTTTGCTAGTGAAATAGTTATACATGATAATGGCGATAGCTGAAGTACCGATACCAAGGGCTGTGTTAATCAAGGCCTCAGAGATACCGTTTGCCAGACCAACAGAGTCAGGAGCACCTGCAGTTGCAAGAGCCGAGAACGCCTTGATCATACCCATTACCGTTCCAAGCAGACCCATAAGAGTAGCGATAGAAGCGATAGTTGCGATGATCACAAGGTTTTTCTCAAGCATTGGCATTTCAAGCTGAGTTGTTTCTTCAATATCTTTCTGGATGATGATAACTTTCTTATCTGGCTCGATTGAGCTGTCTTTAGCTAAAGCATTGTATTTAGAAAGACCAGCTTTTACCACATTGGCAACTGATCCTTTTTGACGATCGCACTCAGCGATAGCCTGATCGATGCTGTTAGAAGCAAGTAAAGATCTGATTTTAGACACGAAATTTTTGATGCTGCCCTTACCTTTTGCGCTACCGATAGTTAACAGACGCTCGATACCGAATGTCAAAACCATCATCAATAAAGAGATAAGAAGGGGCACGAGATATCCTCCTTTATATACAACTCCAAAATAATCGCCAGTTATGGGGTGGTTTGTGTTATCTCCATTTTGAAAGTGACTCCCGTCACCTAATACAAAAATGTAGATCAGGACTGCTATTACGATTTCCACAGGGATCACTACTGCAGCAAACCCGGATTTAAGACTGTCCCCAAGAGAATTCGATTGACTAGACGTTTTCATGTTTTAAAAAGATTTATTGTTTAGGTGAAATTTAGATTGAAAAAAAATCAATTTTTTACTCCTAAGCAAGTTAATAATGTCTGGCGGAGTAAAAAGTCACAGTATAATAATTTGTTGTAGTACAAGTTTACGATGAATAATTGGAAGGAAGCACTGGCACACCATCCGAAAATATGATTTCAGGCCTCCTTTGGCGGTTTTTTCACAGTTTTGAGCATTGCTTGCACTATTATTTTCCACTAAAAAAAACTTTCTCTTAAAATCAGATATAAATCGGTTCTACGCTTCTAAAATTTATATCACCAGACACCATCACTGTTTTAAGTGCCTGAAAGTTATTTGAACAAAAGATTTCAAATGCCATCATTTCTCGTTTCATCTTTCCTGCCCCTCGCAAATGATTAGCGTAGCTTTAAATTTATTTAGTGGTTAATGCTGAGGTTCATTCCACCAGTAGTAGGTGGCAACTGGTGCTTAACTACTATACGTTAAATTTTTACCTGATTATTTTATCTCTCCAAATATCAGCACATCAAAAGATTTGAAACGCGCATAATACTCGTAATCATAATTTTATCAGGGGCGTAAAGGTAAATGAAAAATTTTCTCAAAAACCCCTTTTACCGACGAAAATGTTATAAAAATACAGGTTTGGCAGTATTTTAGATAGACACTCGGTGTTTGATAGCCCACAGCTTATAATCAGAAACTCATTTCCTACTTTTGCACATAAATCAAAAAACAAATCGTTGTCTTACAATATTTTGAAAATATCAGGCTTGCAGAGAATCATATTTATATTTTTAGTTTTGGCCGCGCCCCTCGCCAAAGCTCAGGAGATGTTCACATCCGTTGTTGTTGACTCTGCTTCTTTTAAGCCCATGCAATACGTGAGTGTGTTTGTTAAACACAAGGGACGAGGCACAATAACTGACGAGAAAGGCAGCTTCACAGTAGAAGCAACACGTCAGGATACATTGGTATTCACATTCGTTGGATACTCTCCATTAACATACCCCTTAACAAGCTGGGAACCCGGTCTGATAAGGCTCAGTGAGAATGCAACCATGCTGAAAAACATAACCATACAAACTAAGGCCACCAATCTTTATGAAGGTATGTTTGATGATCAAAATGCCATAGTAGCCGCCAGGCATAATAAATTTTATTATTCAAAAGCTAAAAAAGAAAAGCGCAAACTGGTTTGGCTAAAAGAAGACAACCAACAGGTTAAAACTTATGTTGAAGTTGTTATTGATAATCCGGAATTAAAAAACTGGCTGATTAAAGAACATAAAATATCCGAAGAAAAATATTATGCAATCCTGGCAGATTTCAATAAGAAGAATGCCAATGTTATGTATTATCTCACTGCCGGTGAACTTGTAACTTTGATTAAGAACTTCTACAGACTTAGCGTCAGACATTGATTCATTATCAGAATACCGATCTTAAAATAAAACTCTCCGGTGTATTTATGCCGGAGAGTTTTATTAATCATTAAAGCTCAATCAATACAGAATACAAATCCTTACTTCAATTTAATACCTGTCTTTTGACAACGCTCTATCAATAAGGAATGATAGATTTTTACGATGCGCTTTTGTTTGGGCATCGCCAAG
Organism: Cyclobacteriaceae bacterium; assembly: GCA_035493595.1. GTDB lineage: Bacteria > Bacteroidota > Bacteroidia > Cytophagales > Cyclobacteriaceae > DATCRE01. The sequence goes on from DATJHZ010000151.1 coordinate 9,438, forward strand.
GGCAGCAACCTTAAGTCGGGCATTAAGACTTGTTAACGAACTATAGGCAGCAGCTGAAGATGCATTGTCATACTGATCTTGCGTATCATTAACTACAGCTGCAAGCTTCTGCACTAATTCAGTCTGAATATTTTGTCTATAAATATTAACACTACCGCTCATGTCTGCATCGAAGATGGCACTTATCAGATCTTGCACGATAAGGGCACTGCTATAAGTATTGCCATATAGTGAAGTGTTATTCACTCGTTTCATTGTTTCTGGATTCAGAATAAAATTTAACACATCAGCTTGTAGATTTAATACATTCTGTTGCGGCTTGGGGTCTTCCGTGTAACCGAAGAAATTAAATCCCCGACGTTGTAATTGCAGATAAGGAAATAACTGTGTGTCTGAATCAAAAGCATTGGGCGCAAAAACATATTTGCTTAATACCTTCATAGCTTTTTTCTGATAATCTGCAGGGACTGGTGTCAATGGTTTGTTTACCGATTTTTGTTCAGGGAAACTTCGATCAACATAAATACCTCCAATGTAATGGCTTAATCCGGAGGCCATTCCAAAACGTTGGCCGCGCAGCATATTATATTTCTGGCGGAGTCCTTCGTATGATTTACCTTCTCGTGTAAAGCGATCTTTTAGCAACAACATTGTTTTGTTCACCACATTAAAACGTTCTTCGGCATAAGTAACCATGTCATTGCTCATATCCCAAACCATAACACGAGGATCTATGCCTCTACCCTGAAACGTGATGTCAGCATCGTTACCAAATGTAAGTTTAGGATCTGTGCTGCGAGCCAGAATTTTTGATAATTCTGCTTTCTCTTTTGAAGGTTCTAATGGTGTGTAACCAAATTCGATAGCCCACCAATCATAAGGCCCGGTTTTAGTAGTATAGAAATCTCCTTGTTTAGATTTATCAGATGCAAGATTTATAGTTGGGTAATCCATAACAGAACCAGAAACGCCAAGCTTGCGCGTAATCTCTTTATTGTTCAACTCTTGCGGACTAAGCATCTGACTTGATTTCATGTTATGATTCAACCCCATGGTATGACCCATCTCATGAAGAATAAGAAATGAAAGAAACTGATCTCTTAACCGCTGCATATCTTCGGCCGAAGCATTATTAGCTTCTAACACTGTATAACCTGAACCTTGTTGCAACTGTAACCCCTTGGCAATGGAACACATTGTGTTATGATTATTTATTGCCTCAAAATGTTGTCCACCAAATGCCTGGTACAAATCTTCTTCAAGAGCTGTTCCGAAAAGCAAACCAAAATCAATCGTGATGTCAGCGCCGAGTATCTGGCCCGTGCGCGGATTTACAAAGCTTGGTCCTATGGCATAACCCAAATCTGACGACACCCAACGAATTACATTATAACGAATGTCGGCCGGATCCCACTTGGCCGTGTCTGGCATGATCTTCATGACTACTGCATTTTTGAAACCTGCTTTTTCAAAAGCTTCATTCCATTTTAATCCTGCATCTACTATTGTTTGTCTGATTTCAACAGGTGTTGTGTTTTCAACCCACCATGTGATAGGTTCAACGGGCTCACTTAAGGCAGCACTCGGATCTTTCTTTTTCAAATGCCAGCGATTGATAACATCCTTGTATGAAGCTACCTCTGTTGCTGTAAGATCATTCACTTCCTGCATGAAATAGCCAACACGAGGATCGTCATATCGTGGTTTATAATCATTATGTGGAACTTCAATAAAACTGTGCTGCATTTTTACCTGAACATAACGGGCATCGGTAATATCCTTACCTCCAAATTTTACAGGCGCCGGATTTTCGTATGCCAGACTTACTACAACATCGGTATTATTGGGGTACGACCGTATTTTAAGATAACTTGATTTTGACGTATTAAGCGAACCTAAATTTAATATCGCACCCGGAGGAAGTGTTGGCGGTACATTAGGTTTAATCTGATCAAGCTTCTCGCTGATAAACAATCCGTCGGCAGCAATTAAATAACCTGAGGTGTCTTCGGCCACAAGTTTCTCTGAATAAAAAATAGCTTCTGATACATCTACATTGGCGGCTTTGCTGATTGCGTTTGCCGGATCATAATAAAAGTTTGTATTCGATTTTATAAATTCAATTTTATCAAATGTTTTTTTGATGCTGAAGATCCACGTTTCACGAATCATGTTTTGATTCAGAAATAATTCAGGTGGGCCACCCATAGAGAAGCTTTGGTAAATAAATTCTTTACCAAGCTGTTTTTTCTTTAAGAATAATTGAACACTTCCAGATACAGTATCCTGATAAAGTGTAAATAACCCTGGCAATTTATGACAGCTCTTTACCTTTTCTTTTATAGTAACTTTTTTGGTCTTGGTTGTATCGGCCGCGGCTGTTGCTGGCTTATCCGTTTTTTTATCTTTTGATTTTTTCTGAGCAAATAAAAAATCCACTTGCAACAGGCAACAGGCTGCTGTGAGTGCCAGTATTATAAATCGTCTTCGCATGGTTATGGGGTTTTATACTGTAACTTAAAAGTTAAAACGATTCTATCCTAAAATTTATTGGGGCATTTATTGGGTGATCTCTTCTTTTTTTAGAGCCATGCAGTTTTAACAACGGCTTAACAAAACCATCCATCACATCATCATATCTTTTACCAAAAGAAATTCTTTTATTGGTGGCCCATTTTAAAAACGCAATGAAATCTATCTTTCTCCTTTGCTTTATGATACCGTGCGTGCTGTTTGCACAGAACAAGCCGGGAACCGAAATCAGAATTAAAAAAGCCAAAGGTACTATCACCCTGGATGGTGTTATCGATGAAGAAGATTGGACCACAGCCGATGTAGCCAAGAACTGGTTTCTTAATTACCCTGTTGATACGGCGTTAGCTCCCTTTCAATCTGAAGTACGACTGACCTTCAACGAACATTTTCTATACCTCTCATTCGTCTGCTATGATGATGAAAGTCCTGATATAATAAATTCACTTCGCCGCGATTTTGACTATGATCGAAATGATAATGTTGGTATCAATATAGGTCCTTATAACGATCGGTTAAACGGATTCTTTTTTGTGCTAACTCCTAAGGGTATTCAAATGGAAGGAACTATATCCGGTGGTGGTGCTTCAGACGACTCGTGGAATATTTATTGGGACAATAAATGGTATTCTAAAGTACAGCGATACAAAGATAAATGGATTGGCGAAGTGGCTATACCCTTTAAAAGCTTTCGCTATAAAGATGGGTTGAAGGAATGGAACATATCCTTTGATCGCCTTGATAAAAAAAGAAATCACAAGTCATCGTGGGTTCATACGCCTATTCAATTTCCAACCGGCACGTTTGCTTATTCAGGTCAGTTAATTTGGGAAGATCCTGTTCCTCCTGCACACACTAATATTTCGTTAATACCTTTTATTGCAGGTCGATCGTCTACACAAAATGAAACCGATCCCAAAACTAATGAGATCCAGCCAGGACTTGATGCCAAGATTTCTGTAACGCCTTCTTTAAATCTTGACCTTACAGTGAATCCTGATTTCTCGCAAGTAGAAGTTGATCAGCAAGTGATTAACCTGACTCGCTTCGAATTTAAATTTCCTGAACGTCGACAATTCTTTCTCGAGAATAGTGATCTGTTTGACAGAGCAGGCTTTCCAGAAGCCAGAGTTTTTTTCTCGCGACGAATTGGTCTCGTAAAAGACTCAAGTGGTTTATACAGAAGAGTACCGATAGCTTTCGGCGCAAGACTTAGCGGGTCTTTAAATAAAAACTGGCGCGTTAGTATTCTTAACATGCAGACCAAAGAAAAGTTATCTGTTGGTTTGCCATCGCAGAATTATACGGTCGCTACGGTACAACGAAATTTTTGGCATCAATCTAATTTTGCTGTTACCTATGTAGACAAAGAAACGCTTGGTGTTGGTGCAGGTGACTCTTCAAAATATTTTCATGAAAGTGTATTTCAATCTTCTATTGTTAATGGTCAGGTTATCAAAAAAAGAAATACTTACAACCGGGTAATAGATGCTGATCTCGAATTATTAAGCAAAGGCAACAAATGGTCGAGCAGTTCTTTCCTAGCACAATCATTCGATGCATTTAACACGAACAAAAATATTTCAGGAGGAACTACTCTACAATACTCTGTTCGACATCTCAGTGCTAATGTAGGACACTCATTTATCGGAAAGAATTTTAATGCTGAAGCCGGTTATGTGCCAAGTCATCAGGTTTATCCCGGGCAATTCAATTATTTCAGCACAGTTATGTATAAGATGTATCCGAAGAACAGCAGAATTGTGTTGATGGGACCATCTCTGTCCGTTTATCAAACTTACATTCCAGGAGGCATCTTGAGTGATAAAAATTATACCGCGAACTACAGTTTCAATTTTCTTAACACAGCTGTACTGATTCTCTCATACAATTATATCTATCAGCGTATGACAAATGTTTTTAATCCTGTTGATGATACCAAGTTTACTAATTTTCAAATTGGTGAAAAATATTATTGGCAGACTGTTTCAGGAATTTACCAAAGCAACACCAGACAACTTCTTAACTATACAGTTCAAAGCACGTATGGTGGATTCTATAACGGAACGAATCTGAATGTAAACGGTCAGCTAAACTTTCGATATCAGCCTTTAGGAAATATCTCCATGCGTTTTGATTACAATGATTTGAAGTTACCCGATAACTATGGCCGTGAAAAATTATTTCTGATTGGTCCTCGCATTGATCTTACGTTTACAGATAAAATATTCCTCACTACCTATGTTCAGTATAATAAGTTATTGGATAATATGAATCTTAATGCTCGTTTTCAGTGGCGCTATAAACCGGCATCAGATTTCTTTATAGTCTACACCGAAAACTATTTGCCTGAAAATTTAATGAGCAAGGATAGAGCACTGGTATTTAAACTTACCTATTGGTTCAATCTTTAAAATGAACAGGCAACTTTTATGGTGCCGTGATTAGATATATGAGTGTTAAAGGATATCAGAAAACCATCCGTTCCTTATACTAGAATAGAGGACGTTACATTTATCAATAGCGTGTTGAATTAGCCAGATGCACGGTTTTATAAAAGATTTACCTTTTGTTTCTATTATAAACCGATTGTATAAAAATCAGAAATATCCATTCCATGAAAAACGCATTCTTATACAAACTCTATGATTTTCTTACACCTGAATATTAATCTTTCATGTCCAATGGATTAGCGAGTTGTAAATCAGCGCATTATCCATAATATTGGGAAGAGCTTTTTCATAACCTATGAAGCGTTTCTTCTCTCTTGTACTGTTACTTTTTTCCCTTTCTGTTTGTGGCCAGGATAAATTAATTGATTCTCTGCAACTCGAATTACAGAAAGAACCTTCAGCAGAGCTGGAGATTGATCTTCTAAATAAAATCTCTCAAGCCTACACACGACTTTCACTACCCATGGCTCAGCAATTTGCTGATGATGCTCTTGAAAAAGCTATCTCTATTAATTATCAAAAAGGAATTGCCTCAGCTTACAATTGCCTTGGTATTTGTAACTCTATCCAAGGTAATTACGCGGCTGGGCTCGATTATTTTATTAAGGCTCTGCGTATTCGTGAAAGCCAAAAGGATTTGCCTGCTACAGCCAGAACGATGAATAATATGACGCGCATTTTTCTGTACCAGAAAGATTATGATAAGGCTATTGAATACTCAAATAAAGCCCGTGCCATATTGGAAAAATCAGAAGACCGTATGGCCATTGGAAATACGTACACCATTCTTGGCTCTATTTACATGGAGAAAAATGATACCACGCACGCTCTCAAATCATATCGTTCAGCCTTTGAGTCTTTCAAAAAAGGTGGCTACAGAAATCAACAAGGCGGGGTGTTACTAAAGATAGCTGACGTCTTTGAAGGCTCTAAAAAATATAATGAAGCACTCGATGTTTGTTATCAAGCTATGAACCTCATTGATCTGAAGAGCGATAAATTCACGCAAATAGAATTATACCAAACCATGGGAGAAATTTTTTCTGGTATGAATGATCGAAAGAAAGCAATTCGCTACCTCCACATGTCAATGAAACTTGCGGATAATAATAATGATAGCAATGGCAAAATAAGTTCAAGACTCAAACTTTCAGAAACGTTTAAGATGTTTAAACAATATGATTCTTCATTATACTATCATGAAGTCTACTCAAGATTAAATACAGAAATCTTTAATGCCGAAAAGGCCCAACAGCTGGCTACACTTGAACAGGTTTATCAGACTGACAAAAAAGATCAGATGATAAAATTAGGTGAGCAAAAAATAAAAGCGCAGAATGCCATTATTATTATTGTTTCAATGCTATTGATTGTCATCGCCGCGTCAGGTGTTTTTCTGTATCGATACTCGCGTGAAAAAAGGAGAATCAATAAATCACTTACACAACTTTATAAAGACATCTCTGAGAAGAATGAGGAGATCCTGGCACAATCAGAAGAACTGATTGAGGCCAACAATGCCATATCAAAGATTAATGAAAATCTTGAGAAAGAAGTAGATCTGCGAACAGAGAAAATTAAAATTCAGAATCAGAAATTAATTGAGTACGCATACTTTAATGCGCACAATGTACGCGGGCCATTAGCTCGTATACTAGGACTGGCTATGCTTATGGAAATGGAGTCATCCGCTGAAGCTCTGCGAGACTATAATGAACGAATCCACTTTTGTGCCATAGAGTTAGATAATGTAATACGAGAAATAAGTGTAAAGCTTGAAAAAGAATTGTAAAACAGTTTTACAATCATCATACAATTAAAATCTATTTGATGCACTAAATTCGTAGGTAGCCATAAACGATAAAGTATGGAAACCATCAGACGTATTTATAATCCTATTCAAAAAGACTATGTAACTTTTTTAAAAACTTCGGCAGAGACTAATGGCGAATATACACTTGTTGAAGTTGAGCTGGCACCTAAAGGCGGCGTAGGTATTCATTTCCATAAAACATATTCAGAAAAATTTGATTGTATTGAAGGCGTTGTCAGTGTTCAACTTGGCAGTACAGTTCATCAATTGTCAGCGGGCCAAACAGCAACAGCCCAACCCAATATCAATCATCGTTTCTTTAATACAACTGATAAAGTCTGCAAGTTTAAAGTGGAGCTCAGACCAGCCAGTCGTGGGTTTGAACAGTCTTTACAAATTGGTTATGGCCTTGCGCGTGATGGTGAAGTAAGAAGCAATGGATTTCCAAAAGACAGACATGCTTTAGCCTGGCTGTTTGATATAAGCGAAAGTAATTTACCAGGCTGGATGAGCATCCTTGAATTTATTTTACGAAGACAAGCACGCACAGCACGCACCAAAGGGCTTGATAAAAAACTTATCGATAAGTATGTAACGTTTTAATACTACGGGTGCAAGTTCAATGCCTGAAGTTCTGCCTTTAATTGTGCTGGTGATTGAAAATGAATAGTACGCAAGCCTACTGCATTAGCACCCACAACATTTTTACCATTATCATCAATAAAAATAGAAGTAGCCGGGTTAATGGCATAACGATCAAACAGAATGTGATAGAATTCAGGAAAAGGTTTACGCGTTTTCTCTACACCTGATACTACGATACCTTCAAACCAATGAAGGAATTCAAAATTATCAAGTGCCCACGGAAAGGTTTGTTCAGACCAGTTTGTGAGTGCGTATAATCGATGGTCAGTATTCTCTTTAAAATGTTTCAGAATGTCAACTGTATCATGCAACGGTCCGGCTATTGTTTCCTGCCAGCGACCATACCAGGCGCGAATGGGAACCTCCCACTCAGGATGTTTCGCTAAAAGATAATTGGTAGCTTCTTCAAAAGAACGACCTGCATCTTGTTCATCGTTCCACTCCATGGTGCAGATGTTCTCCAGAAACCAGGTTATCTCTTCTTCAGTTTTAAAAATTTTGCGATAAAGATATCTTGGGTTCCAATCAATAAGTACGCCACCCAGATCAAAGATGATGGTATCAATTTTTTGCGACATGTAAATAACTCAGGCTAAATGCTCAACAATTTTAGTAACAACACTTTCCACGCCAATGTTGTTGAGACAGGCGAAATCTCCGCGGAAACATTTTTCCTTACCGTATACCGAACACGGTCTGCAAGGCAATTCTTCACGACTGATTTGAATAATATTTTCAGATTTAATTCCATATGGTGCAAAGCCAACATCAGGATGCGTACCTCCCCAGATCGAAATCAAGGGCACATCAGCCAATGCTGCCAGATGCATATTAGATGAGTCAACGCAAAGCATCATATCAAGATGCTTCATCAACGCAATTTCTTGTCTAAGCTTAAGTTGACCAGCAATAACTTCACAATGATCTGGAAATTGTTTACGAAGACTTTCGAAGTACGCTATTTCTTTATCACCTCCGCCAAATAAAAAAAACTTAACATCCTTCTTTTGAATAAGTTGTTCAATCAACTTTGGATAATTTTCAAGCGGCCATATTTTTGATTTGTGCATGGCAAAGGGAGCCAAACCAATCCAGATTTTTTTCTCAATAGATTTTTTATAACCAAACCAACCCGATGCTGTTTGGATCGCATCGCTAAATGCCAGATATGGCGGTGTTGTAATAGCAAATGGAAAGCCTGCCTTTTCAAAAGCCATGCGATAACGCTCAACAGTATGTGGTAGTGGTGTCGTTATTTTATTTTCTTTTCGGGTGAAAGCGCTCTTTTCTTTTCTACCCTTATCAAACACAACCACATCAGTACCGAAGAGTTTAAAAAAGCTACGCAAAATCATGGTACGAATATGATCGTGCATATCCATTACAACTTCATACGGACCCTTGCGCATCAGCTTTCTAAAAAGATCTCGAATGCCGAAGAAACCAGTATAGGTGTAATCAACATCTGCCGGAAACACAACAACGCGCTCCATGTCGTAAAAGAATGGAGCAAATTTCGGTCTGGTTACAATTGTTACCTCAACATCCTGGTGTGCTGTTATTAATGACTTCACTACCGGCACAAGCAAGGACACATCACCCATGGCTGAGAAGCGGAGTATGAGAATTTTTCGTAAAGCCATGGTAGGTGTATTAAGTGAAGTTAAACTTTCTTATTGTAAAGTACGGGATTTAGCGATGCATCGTTATACATCTTCATCTGACGGTAAACTTTAAAGCGCCTCGCGCCAGAGCTGATATCTTCAACTAATTCGTCAAAAGCTAATTGCATATCTGTTTTCTGCTCCATGAGAATGTCTAATTTCATTTTGCATTTAGCGATATGCTCTGCACTGGCATCCGTACGCAATGTTTGTTCCTTCATGTGATAAATCTTCAGCATCAGAATGCTCATACGATCCAGCAGCCATGCCGGAGTTTCAGAATTAATGCGAGTACCTGCTTTTGGTTTAACATCTTTAAACTGTTCCAGAAAAACATCATCGATCATCTCAACACGATCGGTTCTATCCTGATTGGACTTATCGATTCTTCTTTTCAGAACAAGCGCTTCAGACGGATTTATTTCAGGCAGGCGAATGATATCTTCGAAATGCCATTGTACAGTGTCAATCCAGTTTTTATGATAAAGCAATGCCTCAAAACTTCCGGCAGGATACGGATTGCTGATGGGAGTATCAACATTGTCCTTAACGTGGTAATCGTCAATGCTTTTTTGAAAAACAGAATAACAGGCGGATGCTTGTAGCATATTATAAAGAATTATAGTCCGCAATTTAAGTAATTTGGCGTTTCTAAATTGATTATCTAAACCTATCTGTCGAAAATGTCGTCACATCATTTTGTAAAAGAAGGTCAGGAACCTGCCATATTTATTACCGAGTCGCTTTCGCTTGAATTGATTGAGCCTTTGCTGGAATGGGCTCCATTGGTAATGATAACCGACGAGTTGATTGATGACGTTATTCGTTGGGGATTTAAAATTGATGTTGTCGTTGCACAAACTGCAAATCAGGAAATTGTTGCAGATAAAATGGCAGCTCAGGTTCCATTTAAAATTATTCCGTACCAGGATGAAGAAAATTCAGTGATTGCAGGATTCAATTATCTATTAAATCAAAATCAACAAGCTGTGCATGTCATCAGCAGTTCACCTGAAATCTTCTCAGTGATACATGATTTTATAACAAGACTTGATGTTACCATCTTAAATGAATCAGCAAGATGGTCTTATAGCAAGAATGGAGAATACGATAAATGGCTTCCTGCTGCCAGCAAAATAAAATTAAAGAGAAGTGTTGAAAAACAAGTGCTCACATTTCATCTCTTGAAAGAAGATGATGATGGAATTTTTGAAGCAGTGAAAGATGGTATTGTTGAAGTCAGATCAAAAGATCCTTTTTGGATTGGTGAAATCCTGTAGCTCTTGCTGCTCAACGCCAACAATAATGACTGCTAATTCGCGGCAACAACCGATAACTCTACGTCACGTTTCGAACCAAGTAGCTTAAGTAGCTTGGCATGCCCTATGAGCGCTCCTAAAAAAGTCGGTTCATTTTTATAAGGTACACCAAATTCTGTCGCCGTATTTTTTACGATAGATGAAATTTTTCGGTAATGAACGTGGCAGATGGTTGGGAACAAATGATGCTCAACCTGATAATTCAATCCCCCTACATACCATGAAAACAGACGGCTCTCATTGGCAAAGTTAGTAGTCGTTAACATTTGATGGATAGCCCAGCTGTTTTCAAGCTGACCATTTTCTGCTACAACGGGATACTCTGTTCCGTCAATTACGTGTGCTGGTTGGAATATGATAGCAAGAATAAAACCGGCCAGATAGTGCATCGTTGCAAAGCCTAAAAAGATTTGCCAGCCACTAAGAAAGGGTAGCATAATGGATGGAATAACAAAGATGTAACCAAAGTAGACAAGCTTGGTACCTATAAGAATAATCCATTCTTTAGTAACGTTGGCTTTTTGCTTTTGAGCAAGGCCCATCTTTGTATAGTTTATAAGGCGCACAAAATCTTTTACAAATACCCAAACCAACGTCATCAGTCCATAAAGAATCCATGCATAAATGTGTTGAAACTTGTGAAAAGATTTCCAGTCTGAATCTGGATGCATACGAAGTACGCCACGCGGGCTAATGTCTTCATCAGCTTCGTGAATATTGGTATAGGTATGGTGAAGAACGTTATGTTGAAGTTTCCAGTTGAAAGCACTGGCACCAACTAGGTTTAAAGAATAGCCAAGAAAATTATTAAGCCAGGGTTTATTTGAATATGCTCCGTGATTTGCATCATGCATTACTGACAGACCAATGCCGCCAACACCAAAGCCCATTACTACACAAAAAAGAAATAAGATCCAGATGTTTGTAAACAGTCCGCTGATGATGAGAAAGTATGGAATAAAATAAAGTGAGAACATGAAAATTGTCTTGAACTTCATTTCATTATTCGCGTGCTTACTGATGTTGTTTGTCTTGAAGTACTCATTAACCCGCTTGTTGAGTGTAATGAAAAAATCCTGACGATTATTCGCGAATTTTAAAGAACTGTATTCGGGCATTTTAAAACTGTTTAACGTTTATAAACTATGCCATCCGACTTAAAATCGGACAGAAGAATTAACCTTAGTTTTCAAATTTAAGGAAGAATGAAGTGACAACGAGTGTTAGGGCTTTTAAAATATTAAAGACCCACTTATAAAGCCTTAAACAAGGTTTTATAACTCGGCAATAACAGTTCTTCCTCCCTTTGTGATGTCTCCAATCTTAACATTGATTTTAGCATCCAGTGGTAAGTAGATATCAACACGTGAACCAAACTTGATGAAACCAAACTCATCGCCCTGGTTTAATTGCTGGCCTTCTTTCACATACCATTTAATACGACGTGCCAACGCTCCGGCTATTTGACGGAACAGAATCTCTACTCCTTTAGGGGTTTTTACAACCACCGTAGTACGTTCATTTTCTGTGCTTGATTTAGGATGCCATGCAACAAGATATTTACCCGGATGATATTTGAAAAAGCTAATCACACCACCAACTGGCATACGATTAACATGAACATTGACAGGTGACATGAAGATTGACACTTGCTTACGTCTTCCTTTTAGATATTCTGTTTCTTCTGTTTCTTCGATAACAACAACCTTACCATCTGCTGGTGCAATAACATTTTTGTCGTTCTTCTCTATGCTGAAAATAGGGTTTCTGAAAAACTGAAGGATTATCAAATAAAAAATAATGCTCAATACAATAAAACCATTCTGCAACAGTGCGCTTGATGGAAAGAAATAACCAATAGCCCAGTTTAAGGCAACAAGAACTACAAGTAAAACAAAAAGTAAGGTGCGTCCTTCGCGATGAATAGTCATGTTTAGAAACAATTAATTAACACATAAAAAAAGCAGCAAGCACATCGCTTGCTGCCGCAAAGTTAATTTTTATTTTTTAAGTGAGGTTGGATTTCTTTTAATACCCGCCTCTGTATTTGTAAGTTTTAGCTACTTTATCAATGGCTACCATGTAGGCTGCCGTACGCATAGGCACATTGTATTGTTGAGCTGTTTTATAAACGTTGTTAAAGGCATCTTTCATGATGCGGTCTGAACGACGATTTACGCGGTCAGCAGTCCATTTGTAACCTAATCTATTCTGCACCCACTCAAAATAAGACACTGTTACGCCACCAGCGTTTGCCAGAATATCGGGCACAACCATAATTCCTTTTTCATTAATGATGCTGTCAGCACGAGATGAGGTAGGGCCATTGGCACCTTCAACAATAAGCTTTGCTTTGATGCTGGCAGCATTTGAGCTTTTGATCACATCTTCTGTTGCAGCCGGAACTAGAACATCAACATCCAATGTAAGTAAATCTTCACCTTTAATTTTTTCTGCACCGGCAAAACCCTCTAATGAGCCTCTGTTCCCTTCACGATATTGCCATGCTTTTTCAATATCAATTCCATTAGCATTATAATATGCACCTGAAAGATCGCTAACAGCTTGCACAATAAGGCCACGTTCATGTAACAAACGTGCAGCCCACGAACCAACATTACCAAAACCCTGAACAGCACAGGTGGCTTTGAATGGATTGATCTTTAATTTTTCCATTGCTGAAAGTGCTGAAACCATAACACCACGACCGGTAGCTTCTGTTCTTCCTAACGAACCACCAAGCACAATGGGCTTACCAGTAACGACAGCCTGAACAGTCATACCTTGTGTGCGTGAGTATTGGTCCATAAGCCACGCCATCTCGCGAGGGCCAGTTCCCATGTCGGGTGCGGGTATATCTTTATCGGGGCCGAATACATCAATCATCGCCTGAGTATAGGCACGCATCAAGCGCTCTATTTCTCCGGCAGACATTTCTCTTGGGTTGCAGGTAACGCCACCTTTTGCGCCACCATAAGGAATATCCACAACGGCACATTTCCAGGTCATCCATGCAGCGAGTGCTTTAACTTCATCAATGTTAACATGCGGATCAAAACGGATACCTCCTTTTGAAGGTCCGAGAATTGTTGAATGAATTACGCGATAGCCTTCAAACACTCTGATGCTTCCATCATCCATGGTAACAGGCAGCGCAGCTATAACCTGGCGCGTTGGTGTTTTTAATACATTGTAGATTTCATCTTCAAGACCCAGAAGCTGCGCTGCTTCGTGAAATCTTGTCATCATGGCTTCAAAAGGATTCTCCTTGTCTTTGAGTGGTGCCGGTTCTATATACGCCATATAAAATGGAAAATTTAGTTTGTTTTCTTACAAAGTTAAAATAGCTCAAAATCGTTCAAAGGAACGATTTAAAACGATTGCAAAGATAGGTAAAGGTTCAAGAAAGTTGAGTACTTGTTCAAGTTGTAAATTCAACACCCAACGTATCTATAAGATAGGTAGAATTAAGCAGAATTATATTTCGAAACTTTATATAGTTCAACTTTTTTAATGGCATGAGCGCCAATTTTTAATTGAAAATTAATTTCAGAGGTATAAATAATGATGTCTTAACTAATTCTTAACAGGATTAGTATCATAACTCATCATGCGGGTATAAAATTATACTTCGCTAAAAAATAAATGATCAGAAAATCTCCAGGTAGGCCACAATAAAAGGTGCCGAAATCAAAAGACCATCAAATCGATCTAAAAATCCGCCATGTCCGGGAAGGCTGTTACTTGAATCTTTTATCTCAATACTTCTCTTCAGCAGTGACTCAACAAGATCACCAAACGTTCCACCAACGATAATAATTAAGCCCACAATCATCCATTGAAGAAGACTCAGACTTTCAAAAAACTGAGCAAGACCATAGGCAAATATTAAAGCCAGCACGGCACCACCAATAAAACCTTCCCATGATTTTTTTGGTGAGATACGTTCAAATAATTTTCGCTTACCAAAGAAGGTTCCTGCAAAGTAGGCGCCGGTATCACTGGCCCATAAGATAAACAGGCATCCAAAAATGATCTGATAGTTGTAGTTTCCATTTTCAAACGCTGCCACATTTAACAATGAAAAAGGTACTGCCACATAGAATATACCGAGAAATGTAAACGCTATGTTGGTAAAAGGTTTACGCTCAAATTTTTTATAGAGCTTGATGAGATATACAAAAGAGATCAGCGGAAAAATAAGAATATAGTATTTGCCTGGCAGGGAATATTTTTCGATGAAAAATGACAGCCCATAAATAAAAATACCACAGATGGTTCCAAAAGTTTGTTGTGGAACCATACCATCAAGTCCGGCTAGCTTATAAAACTCCAGCAAAGAGAATAGACAGATTATAAAAAAGATAGCAAAGTATGTCCAATCGCTATAGCAAACACCGGCAATAATACCGGCTGAGCCTAGAAGACCTGTAATGATACGTTGGGTGAGGTTATTGTATTTGCGAATGGCCGACGTCACTGTTTATAAATTTTTATTAAGTTGACAAAGATGCAAATTAGATTCAGTTTTTAAAGAGGGGACGAAGACTCATGGGCTTCTATTGTTCGCTGATCATTAAAAAATTTCCAGAGATAGTAAAGCAGGCAGCCTGTAATGGCAACACTCACTAATACTGCCTGCCAGGGAGCAGATTCTGTTTTCTCTAAATCAGTTTCAATGGTACCACGATTATAAAGATACATGGCCACAACGCTAAAACCATTGTTAAAAAAATGTGCAAACATGGGCACAATTAAATTACCTGACCAATAGTATAAATATCCGAAGAGTGCACCCAGAAACATGCGCGGAAAGAATCCAAAAAACTGAAAGTGTATAGCACTAAAAATAAAAGCACTTACCCAGATAGCAACATGAATATTTTTGCTGCCTCTCCATATTTCATTCTGAATCATACCTCTGAAAACTAACTCCTCACCAATGGCCGGCAAGATTGCAACCACCAACAAACAAAGCACTAAATCACCAATCGACGTAAATGATGTAATGGCTTTGGTGAGCATGGCATTCTGATCTTCTTTTGATCTGGCCCATTCTTCAAACTGACTTAAAGAATCAGGGAAGTGCATATTGATATTCCACTCTGTAACAGGCGAAATAGCAATGATAAAATTGAATCCTATTATTGCTACGACGAAGAAAACAAAAAGTAATCGTGGCTCTTTTTTAAAGAAAGGCATCAGCCTTTTTTGTTCAATAGTTCTGATATGAATATAGGGCAGAAGAATAAGACCAATGAAACTACCTATTCCTTGTACTATCAATAACGGATAAAATAAATTATTCTCATCCGTCAGGTTCATAATGTCATTAATGAGATTGCCTTCATAGAAAAGAGAGGCAATGCCAAGCCCAATCAAAGGGCCTATTAACAGGAAGCCTAATACCAGGTTTACAGAAATGTTAAAGAGTGAAAATAAAGGGCGTTTATCGGATACTAAATTTTGTGGTTGAAGCATTGAGCAAATCCTTGTTATCTTTGCGCCAAAGATGGCAAAAATCGGCAATATTGACTTAGGGGACTTCCCATTGCTTCTCGCACCCATGGAGGATGTGAGCGATCCGCCTTTCCGGGCAGTTTGTAAGCAAGGCGGGGCCGATTTGATGTATACGGAGTTTATTTCCTCTGAAGGCCTCATCCGCGATGCCGCCAAAAGCCGTCAGAAACTCGATATTTTTGAATATGAACGCCCTATCGGCATCCAGCTTTTTGGAGGCGATATCGGCAACATGGTACAATCCGCCCAGATTGCTACAGAAGTTAATCCTGATTTAATTGACATTAATTATGGTTGCCCTGTAAAAGCGGTGGCATGTCGGGGAGCGGGTGCTGCCTTACTGCAAGACATACCTAAGATGGTACAGATGACTGCCGAGATTGTAAAATGTACGCATCTGCCCGTAACTGTTAAAACCCGCTTAGGTTGGGACGACAGCACAAAGAATATTGTTGAAGTAGCCGAGCGTTTGCAAGACATTGGCATTAAAGCTCTCACCGTACACGGCCGTACAAGAGTGCAGATGTACAAAGGCTCTGCTGACTGGACATTGATTGGTGAAATAAAAAATAATCCACGTATGAATATCCCCATTTTTGGTAATGGTGATATTGATTCTCCTGAAAAGGCATTAGAATATAAGAATCGTTACGGAGTAGATGGCCTCATGATTGGTCGTGCAGCTATTGGTTATCCGTGGATCTTCAATGAAATAAAATCATATCTGAATACTGGTGAGAAACTTTCGCCACCTGATATGGCTGAACGCGTGCGCATAGCAAAACAACATCTTGACTTTTCTATTCGTTGGAAAGGCCCCAAGCTAGGTATCTTTGAAATGCGCCGTCACTATACTAACTATTTTAAAGGCATACCAGATTTCAAACCCTTCCGCACAAAATTGGTGGAGACTGATACATATGAAGAGGTGTCTGCAATACTGGATGAAGTGGGTGAAACTTTTGTTTTGGCTTAATCAGTAATTAAGATAAAGTTGTGAGTACTATAATTGTCTGGAAATTTCAATTCGTCAAATATTGAACTTACAATCTTTACTCTTCATTCTTCTTTTCACAACCGGCAATGTGCTTGCTCAACGGGCCGATCTGGCATTACGAATTGACTCTCTTATTTCAGCAAAAACATCCACGCCTTTCAACGGCATTATTGTGATTTCACAAAATGGAAATACAAAATATTCAAAAACACTTGGCTATTCTGATTTTGAAAACAAGATTCTTATCAATCAGTTCAATCAGTTTGTAATTGGCTCTATCAGCAAACAAATAACGGCAGTGTTAGTGCTTCAACAGGCTGACAAAGGCAATCTTAAACTTAACGTACCCATTCATCATTACTTGCCTGAATTGAGTCAACCTTGGGCAGACACAGTAACTATTCATCAACTGCTTACGCACACGCACGGCATAACGGAGCTTAATAAACCATTATCATTCAAAGCAGGCTCTTCATTTGCTTATTCTCAGATAGGATATGATTTGCTGGCGAAAATTATCGAAAAGATATCCAGGAAGTCTTTTGCCGATCTCTCTGCTGAACTTTTTAGCACATGTAAAATGTATAACACTTTTCACCCGGCATTACATAAGCATAAAAATTTGGTGAAGGGCTATGCTCAACAAGATAATGGCGCCTTAGCTATAGAACATAACAGTTTTGAAAATTTTGTAGCGGCAGGTGGTTTCATTTCAACAGCAAATGACCTCGTTCTCTGGAACAATTGTCTCTATGGAGAAAGAAAGCTGCTAAGAAGAAGTTATGCACCGATGGTTAAAAAACAGAAAGGGGCTACGCGAAATCATCCTTTATTTGGAGCAACAGATTATGGATATGGAATTACAATAGACACACGTGACAATATTATTCAATACGGTCAGACAGGTTTAGTGCCTGGATTTGCTTCTATGAATTTTTATTTTCCTGAAAGCAAGACCAGCGTTGTAGTACTAGAAAATATAGCAAGAGACACCAATGATCTGAAGAAAACATTTTACTATCATCTGGCTATCTTAAAAATGTTACGGGCAGATAAAATGTTGAATAAACCAGGAATAAAAAAAGCTCCCGCTTCTGTCAAACATTAATTTGTTGTGACAAGCTCTAACATTGATTAAACAACTTACTAATCTATTTCTTAACTGAAAATTCTGCCATAACAGGCAAATGATCTGATGGATAATATTTACCATCGTTGTCTGTTATAATTGTATAGTTCTCAACTTTCCATCCAGCCGAATAAAAAATGTAGTCGATGGCTTTGCATGGAACACCAACTTTGAACGTACAAAATGTTCCTTGTGTATTATCCTCAGGTCGTGAGTCATAAAGCTGCTTGCCTGTTGATGCTGTCATGGCTGGATATGCGCGTTCTGATTTTTCACAATTAAAATCTCCGGTAAGAACAACAGGAAGATCGCCTGTAATATCTTTTATTTTCGTCTTGATAAGCTCCGCACTTTTCTCTCTGGCCAGTACACCAATGTGATCAAAATGTGTATTGAATAAAAAATAATCCTTCTTCAATTTCTTGTCGTAAACTTTTGCGTAAGTGGATACCCGTGTGATCGCAGCATCCCAATTTTTACTTCCAGGTACTTCAGGTGTTTCAGAGAGCCAGAATGTTTTCTGATCTGTAATGTTGAATCTATCACGCTTCAATAAAATAGCTGAGTATTCACCTTTTGTTTTTCCGTCATCGCGACCAACGCCTACATACGTGTATTCAGGCAAACCTTTAAGAAGATCTTGCAGTTGATGATGCAGGGCTTCCTGAACTCCTAATACATCGGGATTGTATTTATGAATAAGATCAAAAACTTTGTGAGTTCTGTTCGGCCATTGATTGATGCTGTCAATGGCAATATCTAGCCTGATGTTGTAGGTCATCACTTTTAGCTTCTGAGCATTACTAATCATACAGCATAAAAAAATACAAATGGTTAGTATCAATGTGCGAATCATATTCTGAAAATTATTTGCCGTTCTTTAGCTTTTCAATTTCCTCTTTTAACTGCTTAAGTTCGGTGATATCAGTTTGAATACCCAGCAAACCCATTTGGTTTAAATGTGGAATCGG
>DATJHZ010000152.1:0-30313 GCA_035493595.1 Cyclobacteriaceae bacterium
ACTTCATTTTTACCTTTCTTTAACCAGCAGCCAGGTAAATACAGTGTTTGCTGCGGACCAACCTTCCAATACCTTCCCAGATGATGACCATTAACAAAAACAATTCCTTTGCCCCATGTTTGCAGATCTAAAAAGACATCGCCAATCTGTTGGGTTTCAAACGCACCGTAATAAATTGTTGGTAATCCAGGTTTATATTTGTTTGCTGATGTTGAAATGTCAGGAACGCGATCGAAAGGAAACTGGTACATTTTCCAATTCCCGGTTATTTCAAAATCATTGATTAATACTGGCGAGATAATTCCTTTTGTGTTATCGGTAATCTGAGATCCATAATTAATACGACCCATGTTCTCGACTAAAATATCCAACCGTCCATTAAAGGGAATATCAATATCTAGTGTGTAGTTATTCTCTTGTCGGTTTAGCTCTCCTGCTTTCTTGCCATTTACATAAACAAGAGCATAGTCACGCAGTCCTGAAACTTTAAGCTTACCCTGAACAGGTTGTGTGAAGTTCTTACTGTATAAAACATACCCGGAGCCTTGATTCAAATCTTCAAATGACAACGGAGCATCATTAACGACAGGTTTCATGGAATTCTTCCACTCAAAAAAATCTACAGATTTGGTGAGGTTAATTTCAGGCAATGTGATTACAGGAATCTTTTCAGGAACCTCTGGTATTGTATACATCACATACTTCTTCATCAATTCCCGAAGCGCGATGTATTTAGGTGTTGCCCAACCGGCTTCACTTATTGGAGCATCGTAATCATAACTTGTTATATCAGGTTGGATGTCGTGTTCATCGTTATAATTTGCCCCAGCGGTAAATCCAAAGTTTGTTCCGCCATGTGCCATGTAAAAATTGAAGTGAACACCATTCTGTAAATATTTTTCAGTTTGCTTTACAATCTCGTCCGCACCAATACGAGTAAAAGGTTCTGCCCAATGGTCTAACCATCCTGGATAAAACTCTGCAACCATATAAGGGCCCTGATTGTTATGATATTTATCAACTGCTTTTTTTAGATTCTCAACATTGCCTTCACCATTCGCGGTAGGCAACACACCCGGCAAAGCTCCTCCATCAAATAACCATGAACCATCTGATGTGAAGAAAGGACAATCGAAGCCTGCTTCTGTTAACATGGTTTTTATTGCGCTGCTGTATTTCTTATGTTCATCCAGGGGAATGTCTTTTCGTTGAAATACATAAGATCCAAATTCGTTTTCGGCCTGCACCATAATAACGGGTCCACCATTGCTTACAAGCAACGGCTTTACCTGCTCGGCCAGTTTATTAATATAGATGCGACATGAATCAAGAAATGGTTTATTGTTCGATCGGATAACCAGATCCTTATTTTTCTGAAGCCACCATGGATATCCACCAAACTCCCACTCTGCACAGGCATACGGGCCCGGGCGAAGAATTACAAACAATCCTTCTTCCTTCGCTAATTTTATAAACTCTGATATGTTTCTATTCTCTGTTTTAAAATCCCAAACGCCCGGTGCTGCATTGTGATAATTCCAGAAAACATAGGTAGCAACGGTGTTCAGACCCATCGCTTTTAGCATCTTCAACCGATGTCTCCAATATTCTTTCGGAATACGGGCATAATGCATTTCACCCGAATGGATTTGAATGGGCTTTTTGTTATATAAGAATTGCCCATCTTTTATTTCAAACACTTGTTTCTGCTGGGCAAGAACCCACGTGCAGGAGAATAGAAGAAAAAAAGAAATTATATGGAATCTCATCTTTATTTGGGGTTCTATCATCTCAATATCAAACGTTTATAAAACATCAACTTTAATTATCATATCCTGAACAGGCGTGCAGGAATTTGAAAAAATGGCACAGGTCCATTTCTGAACGTAAAACGCACAGCGATAGTATTTCTAACTTCTTAGAGTAAACTATTACACGGAATCTTTAACCTTATGCGCGCAATACCTCTTTTCTAAAACACTTCTACACTTGAGATTAGCGGGCAAGCTCTGGAGGCTGTGATACTGATTCGCACTTTATCTGTGGTGATTGGATCAATTTTTAAAATTCGCTTATGCCCAATCGTTGTTGCCTCTGATACTTTTTTCCAAGCCTGATCTTTCCAGACCTCCACTGTGAAATTCTTTACACGTTGCCCTAACTTTATATATTCCTGAAGCACGATGTATTTCACTTGCTTTGCTTCACCCAGATTTATTTCGAGCGTTCCTGTGGTTACGTTATCATCAGTAGTCCAATATGTTTCCTTATTGGCGTCGGCAATGTTGCTTGCAGCATAGGCCTCGTCTGAGCCACGCCATGCACTTGCTTTTACCTCCGCTCTGGCGGCAAGGTTAGTTTTAAATTCTTCGTCCAGCATTTTGCGCCAGCCTTGCAGAGCCTTCACATCATTCTCATGAATGAGTCCGCGTTTATCCGGAGGAACATTTAATAAAAGTGTAGAACCGCGACCAACGGATGACAGATAAAGATCAAACAGATTCTCAGGGGTTCTCACCAATGAATCTTCTTTCGAGTGATAAAACCAGCCTGGTCGTATCGATACATCTACTTCTGCAGGTATCCATTGTGTGCCATTCTCGTTTCCGGTTTGTAAAAGACTCTCTATTCCTGCTTTGCCAGCATAAAGTGTATCAGGAGAAATGCAGTTCCAGTTGGTTTCACCAGCAAGACCTCTTTCATTTCCTACCCATCTAACACCGGGGCCTGCATCGCTAAAGAAAATAACATTGGGTTCCATTTCACGAACCATATTCAATGTTGTTGGCCAGTCATAGTAACTTCTGCGATCAATTGCCCGCTTCTCTTTTGCACCACCATAATAACCGTCACCACCATTGGCGCCATCAAACCACATTTCAAAAACAGGTCCATAGCTTGTGAATAATTCTTTCAACTGGTTTCGATAGTATGTAACATACTCCGGCTTACCATACGTTGCCTGATTTCTGTCCCAGGGAGAAACATATATTCCGAATTTCAATCCATGATGTTTCACTGCATCAGATACTTCTCTCACAAGATCTCCTTTGCCATTTTTATATGGGCTGTTCTTAATGGAGTGCTCTGTGTATTGCGAAGGCCAGAGGCAAAAGCCATCGTGATGTTTACAGGTAAGTATTACTGTTTTAAAACCTGCATCTTTTAATGTTGTAATCCATTGATCAGTGTTCACTGCTGACGGATTGAATAGAGAAGGGCTCTCGTCTCCATATCCCCATTCTTTATCTGTAAATGTATTTACTGTAAAATGAATGAATGCATTCATTTCCATTTCGTGCCACGCTAATTGTGCTTCAGAGGGAATTGGCAATACAGGGGCTGGAGCTGTAACGATTTCTTTACTCTTACAAGCCGCCAATAAAATAACAACAAAGTATATGCTATAAATTGATTTCATCTTTCATATTAATTTAAAACTCATAAGTAATTTATTTCGAAACGATTTTAGGTCGTTTCACAATTTCATATTGAGAGGATTGATCATTGTTACGAGCCACTACCAGAATTTTCTTTCCGTTTTTGAATCGTGCTATGGCTAAGTCACGAATATCACCTTCGAGCCATAGCGGTGAGTCGTAGTTATAAACTTTAGCTTCGCCTGCTCCAAATTTTAATAGGATACCGGAAGATGCATCGCTTTTACCTAGCAAAACACGGTATGGATAAAAGTTGCCTGCGGCAAGAACTTCATTTACACCATCACCGTCAAAATCATCAGCAACAAATCCATTAATCATAGAGACTTGTGCCAAGTCAGGTAATGGTTTGAGATTGAATTTTCCATCGCCATTATTTTCCAGCCAGCATGACTGAAGTGTTTCCGCAGAGTAGATATAAGATTTTGTCAGTTGTTCTTGCGATATGATATCCTGAATGGTTGCGTCAGCATAATCAGCATACTTGATAAATTTTTTCTTGAGTGGTGCTACCTGTTCTAGTAATTCATCTCGCGTTGGTAATGGATAACTCTTGCCCTGAATGTAATAACAGAGTATTGGATCAATGGCGCCGTCTGAATCAATGTCCTGCATATAACATTGCAACGGATTTTCAGGTGAAGCATGTAATTGCAAATTTGTTCCTGCATTGCCTAATAGAAAATCGATGTCACCATCTCCATCAACATCAACTTGCGAAATAGTACTCCACCATCCATGACTTTTAGCAAGACCATACGATGATGTACCCTCAGTAAGATTTCCTTTATTATTTATAAACACTCTAACGGGCATCCATTCACCAACAATCATAAGATCAGGCCATGTGTCGTTATTAATGTCAGACCAGATGGCATCCGTTACCATTCCTGTTAAAGAAAGATCTTCATTTACCTGAACAGTAACATCGGTGAATTTTACTTTACCATCTTTTGTATCATTTCGAAGAAGAAAACTTTTAGGAAACAGTGGATAGTTTTTAGCAGCTAACCTTCCGCCAACAAATAAATCAAGATCACCATCTTTATCGTAGTCACCAGCTACTGCACAACTTCCGCTTGTTTCTTCTGATGGAAGAGCATCTAACGCCTGAGTAAATACTCCATTTCCATCATTCACAAATAATCTATCCTGATAATATGGATCTCCCATCATATATTCATTACCACCACTTACGAGGTATAAATCTGCATCTCCATCAGAATCAGCATCAAAAAATGTAACACCAATGTCTTCATACGATTTTGCTCCATTCCAGGGCTGAGAAGCTGACGGCGTAAAGGTTCCGTTATCTGTGCCCAGGTAGAGCATTCTTTCCTGCCCTGCGGCTCCCCCATAAAACACATCATCATTTCCATCCTTATTTACATCTGCAACGGCTACCTTTCCTCCCATTCTTGATAATTGCATTACCAAAAGTCTTTGCGACTTAAAATCTATATATGGATTCTCTTTGTGATTAAAGTTAATCCCTGACGTATTGCTAATATCTCTTAAGAGTGGTGTTCTAATTGTAACATCTGGCACCTTGACTTTAGCGCTCTCATTCTGATTAAATACCATTGTTTTGTTTGGCGCTACTTGCTCAGCCATTGAAACTGAATTATTCGGCCACAGTATTTTTATTTTTTTTATAGCCGATGCCTCACCTATACCAATAGTAATTACAGGATCAACAGATGACTGATAACCTCTCGTATAATATGCTTCCTGAAAAATAGTTCGATCACTGGTAGTGACATAGATTTTTGCACCAAGGGCAGAAGCATTCAAGGCTTTTCCAACCAGTTTAATTTTGATAAAATTATTCTTTTGAATTTTGTCTTCCTGATTTTGAAGAACTGTTATCTCATCATTAAGATTGCTGACTATCATGTCAAGATCGCCATCATTATCAAGATCGGCATAGGCAGCGGCATTTGATACTGCTTTTTCGGTTAAGCCCCAATCGGCAGTATGATTTTCAAAGTGCAAACCATCAACATTTTTAAAAGCATATTTATTCAATTTTGTTGAAGGCATTTTATTTATTGTACCTAAAACATCTCGCTGGCGATCATTCGACTTGTTCTTCTGGATTGCATCGTTCATGACATATTTTAGGAAATCCATGTTGGTGTAGTCACGGAGGTATCCGTTAGTTACGAACAAATCTTTCAATCCATCATTGTCCAGATCAGCAAGCAGGGGCGCCCAACTCCAATCCGTATTTGAAATTCCTGACAACTGTCCTGTCTCCATAAAACGAGGCAAGCTATCTGGCGCAAGACCACGATTGATCTGAAGTGTATTTCGCATGTATTGATTATGATAACCGCTATCTGCAGCAAGCATAACTTTATCATACTCGTCTGCTCCTTTCAATAATTTCTGGCGATGATTATCTTCTGGCAACATATCAGCAACAAAAATATCTGGCAGCTCATCGTTGTTGACATCAGCAATATCAGATCCCATTCCAAATTTGGAAAGGTGACCAAAAGAGGTGTGCGTTATTTCTTTGAAGGTTCCGTTTCTATTATTGAGGTAACAAAAATCCTGTTCGTCGTAATCATTGGTAACATAAATATCAGGCCAATTGTCTCCGTTCAAATCACTGATGGAAGCACTCAAACCAAAGTTCAATCCGCTTCCGAAAATTCCGGCTTGAACACTAACTTCTTTAAACTTGTTATCATCGTTACGATACAACTTGTTACCAAAGTTAGGATGCCGCAGTGATCTTAATTTCTTTACGTTGAACATTGTACTGTAAAACATGTTGGCATGATTCAATAAGAACATGTCCAGATCACCATCTTTGTCATAATCCAAAAAGTATGCTTGCGTTGAAAATGTACCTGGTGCATCTAAACCATATTCTTTTGCGCTCTCTACAAATATGGGTACACCACCTTTAGCGCATCCTTTATTAATGAACAATTGCTTGGACCTTCCTGGGTAATCAATGATAACGGGTTTCTTGATTCCTTCGCCTGGTCCATTACCAGAATAGCAGAGATAAATATCCAGCCAGCCATCACCATTTACATCCACCATGGAAACACCAGTCTTCCACCCTTTCCGTTCTATGGCATTTGATTCGGCTGTGATGTCTTCAAATTTCCAATCACCTTTATTGAGATATAATTTATTGGAAACAGAATTTCCGGAAAGATAGATATCAGGTAAACCATCATTATTAATATCACCAATGGCTATGCCGCCGCCATTGTAAAAATACTCATAGGTAAAAACGTTGTTCTCTTCTGTTTCCTGGATATCATTTCTAAAATGTAAACCTGTTTCATCGGGTTGCATCACTTTGAATTGCGTTTGATTATTACAACCCGTGAAAAGAAATACGATCACGCAAACTAACAGACTTGCTTTTACTATACTCATAACTAATCTCAATGAAACCTGACTAAAAAATAACGGAGGAAAAATCCTCCGTTATAAACCAAACAATGAACGAAATTAATTATTTCCAAGCGTCATTCTGAACTAATTTTCCATTACTTAAGGTAACTTCATTTGGTGGTATCGGCATCCAATAGTACCTGTCATCCCACGATCTGGTAGGGTCTGGCGATACAAATTTTCCTCCGAAATCAGTATAATGGTAATCAACTGTTGTTTTCGTATCGTCAGTTAAATCAGTATTAATTACTATTACTCCCTTCGCCGGTTTATTGTTACTCAGATCGGCAGTCATCCATCTCCTTATGTCAAAAAGGTGGTGGTCTTCCAATACAAGTTCAACCCGCCTTTCATTTCTGTAACGATCTACGAGGGGTTGTCCTGTTTCAGTAATATCTGGCATCCCTCGGTTAGCACGTATTTGATTTAATGCAATCTTTGCTTCAGTTTCATTATTCAATGCAATCTGACATTCTGCATAGTTTAAATAGAACTCCGACTTTCTGAAGAAGATATATGGATTGGTGTTAACATCTGCACCACCAACACCCGCTGCTTTACCTTCATCTGTATACTTTCTGAAATTATACCCTGTGAGTGAATTATTTCCACCAGTACCTACATATGTTGAAATAGGAGAATCCTTACCACTTGTTGATTTGTCATCTATATTGGAACCATTATAAGAAAAATCCATTGGGCGCATTACCTTCGCTGATGGATCAAAAAATAAAGTGCCCTGAAATAAAATTGTCTGATAGAATCGTGGATCACGATTTACATATGGGTTTTGTGGATCGTAACCTGATGTTCCATCACTAGGAAGTTTACCATTGGTCAGTTCATAGCTGTCAATCAGATCCTGCGTTGGTGTCGTATCGCTCCAACCACCATTACCTCCTGAATATAGCCACAGGTTGATACCCCATCCTCCCCAACCATTCTGTTGATTAATTTGTGAAAAATATCGAGCAAAGATGATCTCAGTATCACCTGTTCCGTGAAACAGTTCACCATAATCTGCAGCCGTTGGAGCCAGGCCAACAGTTGCCAGATCCATTACTGCTTTATTTGCATCGCTGGCGGCTGTCCATTTAGCGGAACTTTCTGTACCAAAAAGTGGACTTGCTGCATATAGTAAGGTTCGCGCCTTTAACGCCATGGCCGCTTCTTTTGACGCACGACCTTTCAATTGTGTTGTAATGGAAGGCAGTGATGCTATTGCTAAATCACTTTCATCACTGATGAATTTCACTACCTCATCAATAGAATTGCGTGTCATTTCATAATCTGCATCGTTGGGAGTATAAACCTTTGTAATTATCGGAACACCTCCATACCATTTGAGCAAATCAAAATAATAGAATGCTCTCAGGAAATGCATCTCACCTGTATAGGCGGCGAGTATTGTTGCATCAACTTTAGATGTTGCGGTCTTATCAAAGAACAAATTTATACTCCTAATATTGGTGTAGTCATTTTGCCATGAACCACGCGTCATACTTTCTCCATCTGCTAAATTAATTCCATGATGGAACCATGTATACTGGCGGGCAGAAAAACCTCCCTGTCTGTTAAAGGCGTTATCTGTAAAGCCATCCAGTAATGAATTCTCATCATCAAAAGATTGATGTATACCCAGATATACACCATTCACATAATTATTGAGCAAACTCTTATCATTGAAAACATCAATTTCGCTGTAGGCATTCTGTGGCTTTAGCTCTAGCATGTCATGGTTACACGATGCGCATATGGATATTAAAACTACAGCCACTATAAATATATTGAATCTGTTACTACTCATATCTTTAAACATTATAGTGTTAAGTTTAAACCAAAATTGATACTTTTTGTCTGCGGATAACGCCAGGATTGAATGTTAATATTCTCCGGATCCGCAAGGCCATCTTTCTTAAGATGATCGAACGTAAGCAGGTTAAACCCATTTACATATACTCTTACCGTTTGAAGCCCAACCTTTGAAAGAAGTGCCCTCGGTATCGTATAACCTAACTCAATACTTTTAAGTCTTAAGTAAGAAGTGTTTCTCACCCAAAGTGAATTTCGTTCCATGTTTTTAGTAATGGAAGGTAAAGTTCCATTCGGATTCTCCGTTGAAAAAGCATTTTTATAATAGTATTCTATTCCATTTGTTACAGCAGAAAAATTGTATGTCAGGAACTGAGATGACTGTGCCTGGCCCTGGAATAACAAAGAGAAATCAAAACCTTTATACTGTGCATCTAGATTAACACCATATTGCAATCTTGGAGTAGCTGTTGTTGTTGAGCGGTAGCGATCATTACTTGTAATTACGCCATCGCCATCAATGTCCTTATACATTAATTGACCAATGACAGGCGTAGAAGATATTGATGAATTGGGATGGGCATCAATATCAGCTTGTGTTTTATAGATACCTATTACCTGGTATGTCAAATCATTAGTTTGCGATGAAAGATCTCCAATAGGTTTACCTTCAATTTTTTGCCATGATGGTATTGACTTGCTCTCCGCAATATTGATTACTTTGTTTCTCGCATAAGTAATATTTCCTCCCATTGAAAAATTAACTTCTCCAATTTTGGTTCTGTAATTAGCTGTTGCATCAAATCCTTTATTGGAAGTCTTACCTATGTTTAGCGGAGGCAAGTTACCTGCGCTAAGACCTGTATATACTGGAATTGAAAGGTGCGGGTCTGTTAAAAAACCATCGCGCTTTTCAGAGAAGTAATCGAAGTCAAGAGTAAGTTTATTATTAAAGAAACCTGATTCAAATCCCAGATCTATAACATCTTTGCTTTCCCATGTGAACTGGCCGTTGGCAGCTATCCCTGGATAAAGACCATTTGCATCTTGCCCGCCAATAACAATGCCACTTCCTGGGGTGGTAAGATTATATAGTGATAGGTATGCAAAATCATTATAATTGGTACCATCTTGTTTCAGAGTTTTATCGTTACCAACTCTTCCCCATGAACCTTTAAGTTTCAGGTTGCTCACAACAGGATTCCCCTGGAGGAATGATTCTTCTGAAATTCTCCAGCCGGCAGAAACACCTGGAAAAAATCCGAAGCGTTTGCCACTCGCAAACTTTGATGAACCATCGTATCTGAAATTAAATTGGACCATATACTTTTCCTTTAGAGAGTACGCTACACGTCCGAAATAATTTTGTCGTGCTAAATAGCTATTGACAGGAACAGTACCATCATTTGTCTGATTGCTTGGATCTCCTGCAAAAAGTTGATCAACAGCGGTTGATCCATAAATACCTCTGGCAGCCGAAAAAAGATCAGTCTTCATTTTATTTTGCTCATAAGCATAGAAGGCTGATATTTTATGATCGCCAATAATCTTATCGTATCGAATTTTACCATGAAGTGTTATTGAACTAAAGCGGGTGAAGTATTCCGATAAGTTGGTAGATATATTATTTGTTGCCGTCGTAGGCTGAGGATCTCCATTAGTATCGAGTGTGTAATAAACGTGAGGCACTACCCATTTCTTTCTAAAATCATCACGAAAATCATAAGCTGCGAAACCATCAACAGAAAGTCCATCGATAGGTAACTTATAATTTGCTTTAAGTGTTCCGTTAATCACCGCCGCAGAATTTCTGTCATATCCGGGAGAAGTAACAATAGCTAATGGGTTATTCTCCTTGAGCCCTCCTGTTGGCAATCCATCAGGCAAAGTTGCTGGTATTAGTGGTGAGGCCTGTATAGTACTGCTCCAAACTGTTTGCTGATCTACATCAAGAAAATTTTTATTCTCCTGCCTGCCAGTAAGGTCAAGACCTATGCCCAGCTTCTTAGTAATTTGTACATCTATATTTGACCTAAAATTATATTGACGGAATTGTGTGGTATGATCATTTTTCACTATTCCATTCTGAAAGACAGTACCGCCAGATAGAAAATATTTAACAATATCATTTCCTCCGCTTAACGACAGGCTATGACGCTTTTGCAAAGCGTGATTTTTAGTTACAGCCTTAACCCAATCTGTTGTAGGTGTCTTACCACTTTGAATATCAGCAATTGCCTGATCCGAATAAGTGCCTGGTGTAATTTGATTTACCCCCTTGGCAAACTCAACACCATTCATCATTTTTGGAAGCCTGGTCGGATTAACAAACCCTTCGTTAAATGAATAACTGATTTTAGGTTTACCAGTTTTTCCACGTTTAGTTGTAACAAGTATTACTCCGTTGGCACCTTGAGCACCATAAATAGCTGCCGATCCATCTTTAAGAACAGAGATACTTTCAATATCATTTGGATCAAGACGAGCAATGCCCTGAGTATCACGATTGGCAACCCCATCAATAACATATAATGGTGATGCATCTCCTATCGTACCTCTTCCACGAATAAGAATCTTGGCGTCATCATTTCCAGGTTCACCATTAGGTTGGTTTACAATAACTCCTGCAATGCGTCCAGCGAGCGCATTGCCCATAGAAACAACCTGACTTTTTTTAACATCGTCGCCATTAATCTGTGAAACGGCTCCCGTAATTTCCTTTTTTTCCTGCGTACCATATCCAACCACAACTACTTCGCCAAGTGATTGTATATCTTCAACCATTTTTACATCGATAGTAGTTTGGTTATTCACTAAGACTTCTTGTGTTGCATAACCAATGAACGAGAACACCAACACAGCATCTCCTTGAGGAACTTCAATTGAGTAATGACCCTCTCCATCGGCGGTTGTACCGAGTGTCGATCCTTTTACTACAACATTAACACCCGGCAATGCTGTACCACCGTTAGCATCTGTGATTGTACCTGAAACAGTTAAAGCGGCAACACCATCTGATGATGTTGTAACCTCAGTTTTGTCAGGCGTTACACTCGCGTGATTTTGCAATGGTTTCAAAGCGATTTGTCTACCCACCACTTTGTAGTCAATCTCATCTAAGACTTTGTGTAATACATACGATAATTTCCCCTCTGTAACACTAAGAGTAACTCGGTTGTGAATGGGGATTTGCTGTGGGTTATAAGTAAATTTTACTTTGGCTTGTTTGCCTAAAAGTCCAAGTACATCCTGAACTTCAACTTCCACGACATTAATAGTGACTTTACGGTCTAAAATCTCCTGCGCTTCGAGATTGATGGCGTGTACCATCGCTATCGTAAAAAAGGTTAACATTATGTTTATTAATGTTACTCGCATGAGAAATAGAGAGACATATTGAATACGTCTGGGTTTATTCATAGATTTGAATGTTTTTGTTTATAACAATGGGCAAGAACCTGCTCTTCTGCTTCAGCAGAGCATGACAGGCTGGACATGGTAACGACATGCCAGCCTTATCTTTTTAAAACGATCAGTAGTTTTTCTTCATAGTAATTACTTTAAGTTAAACTTCAGTTGTTGCATCCTGTGGCCTTTATAACTACTTCAGTATTTTTAATTGTAT
Source organism: Cyclobacteriaceae bacterium (assembly GCA_035493595.1). GTDB lineage: Bacteria > Bacteroidota > Bacteroidia > Cytophagales > Cyclobacteriaceae > DATCRE01. The sequence goes on from DATJHZ010000152.1 coordinate 12,301, forward strand.
ACTCAGCATTAATTACGTGACATATTACATCTAGTCTATTGAACAAGCCATCATCGTCTGTCATCTCGGTTGTAATGTTACAATTGGCCAGAACTTGTTCATCATAATGAATTGCTACACCATAAAGCTTTTCTAACGCCTTGAAAAGTTTTGTTACTGGTTCGTTGGTATAAACTAAATCCATTGATGTTTGTGGAATTAATATGCGCGGATTTTCCACCAGTTTCTTCTCTACTTTACCGTCACCTCTTTTATACACTACTTGCTGATTTGGTGTAAGTATCACCTCTTGCTGAATTTCTTTTGAGCTCTGTGTTGGTAATAGTTTTGAAAACACAGAAACTCTACCGGTACTCACTGCTACTACTATCTCCTTCTGATGATCATAAGCCTTGATCAGAAAGCTGGTTCCTAAAACACGTGTTGTTACTTCATTTGAATAAACCAGAAAGGGATGATTAGGATCTTTTGCAACTTGAAAAAAAGCCTCACCTGAAAGATATACTTCACGCTCTCTACCAAATGTTTTGGGATATCTGATTTTGCTCCCAGGATGAACAAGAATGGTACTTCCATCAGCAAGATGTACTGAAACAGTTTCTTTACCGGTATTTGTATACGCAACAAAAACTTTATCTGCTTCACCAACTAAACCAAATGACAAGCTGTTTGCCATTTGTGGTTGGAAATACCTCAGGAGCAAAAGCGTTGATACGGCAATAACAATAATGGCAGCGGCGACGCGCCATACTTTCCATAATCTAAAACCAGTACTACCGGTTTCATCTGTCATTAACTGATTCTCGATACCAGCCCAAACTTTGTTTCTGATGATATCTTTATTGGTTTCTGTAAAAGACGTCTCGCTGCCGGACTGCATGTTTTCAATCCAGGTTTCCACAAAACGCTTCTCTTCTTCGGTACATTGATCGTCAAGGTACCTTTTCAAAATTTGCTCAATTTCTTCCTGTGTCATTAAATCGTACTTAAAATCCTATTCCTCCCCTAACTAGTTAAAGTCGGGCAACTGCAAGATTACCGTAAAGAATTATTGAAATATTTTTGATGCGGAGACAGAAATTATGGCATGCTGATACTATCTCGACCTTCCGGATAGATTTTTCACATCCAGTGTTCTCAAATTACCCTTAAAATCCTGTATAATGATTTTGGATACGCCTTGCGGAACAAGAACGCTTCGGGTTGACTGCGACAGATAGGATGAGCCATAATAGAATTCCACTTTTTGTTTTTGTCCGTTTTCAAAAAACAAATTCATGGACAAATCATAGGGCTTTGGGGTGATCGTTTTATATTCAATTGTGGCGGATACATAAAAAAGCTTAAGGCTGTCTCTGTTCTGAGTAGCAATTATAAGCGGCTCTCCCTTATGATTGATCTGAACAAGTCCTTTAGCATCACCTGGTACATAAAAGCCGCTCTTGGCAGATGACTTGTAATTAAAGTTTCCTTTTCCATCTCCTAATAAAAGTGCTCCTGTGAAAGCATCATAACGACCTGAGAAAACCTCGTTTCCAAAATCGTTTCCCACCATCAATACATCTAAAAAAGTATCTGAATTATAATCACCCGCTATCATACCATTTACTGGCGCTATTTGAACTTCCGTAGTCAGGCTTTTTATTTTGAATTTTCCATCTCCCAGATTTTCAACATAACTGGACATCATGTTGTTGGCTTCAAGCTGCAAGGCATCTTTGGTTTCGTCAGGTGAAAATAGCCTATCCATGGAGACAGTGGCGTACTGACTATACAATCCAAATTTTGCTCGAAACATTGGACTCTGTGAATTAATCTCATCCCAGAAATGCATAGGAAAGAGTTTAACTTGAGGATCACTCTCAGAGGTTTTTGAATAACATGACATAATGGGATCGACGCTTCCATTATGGTCAAAATCTTTCGCTAAAACTTTTAATGGATATCCTTCTCTTATTTGAAAATTATTATTCGCTCCCAAATTACCAACTATGTAGTCTGTGTCATTGTCCTGATCAAAATCGCCTGACACAATGCTATTCCACCAACCGATTTGATTCTGAATGGTTGTATTCTGCTCGCGAATTAATTTTGAGTTTTCATTTTTAAAAAAAGTTATGGGCATAAATTCGCCCACCACCATTAGATCTACTTTGCCATCATTGTTGTAGTCTGTCCAAAGAGCATCTGTAACCATTCCAATTTTGCTTAATGCCGGCGCAACCTGATCTGTTATATCTGTAAACACTCCTCTATTGTTTTGCAACACATAACTCTGAGCAGGATAGGGATAGCTATTCTGAACTACTCTACCGCCAACAAAAAGATCTAAATCTCCATCAGCATCAAAGTCTGCAGCGCGTACGCATGACCCGCTGGCGCGCGTATCTGGCAAATTTGATTTTTTGAAATTTCCCATACCATCATTTATGTAATAACTATCCTGAAAAATATCAGGTGATGCATATTCCTTCATGCCACCACTTACGATATAAAGATCAAGATCTCTGTCATTGTCTGCATCAAATAATAATAGCCCTTCATCTTCTTCAACTTTGTTTGGCAATTGAAAGGATTTTCCCGGGGCAAAACTTCCATCACTACGCTGCAATAAAATTGTTGTTGGTTTCTGCATTGATCCACCTATCACAATATCCTCCAATGCATCTCCATTTAGATCTCCTGCTGCAATGCCAGGACCAGATTGTGAAAATTTATGAGGGAGCGTTCGTTGAATATTAAAATCAATTTGATCTTCTTCTTCATCTTTTATATTCAATCCTGAAACGTGGGTACTTGTCAGTAATAATTTCTCGCGTTGTTTTACGAGTGGTCTGCTCTTTAAAGTTTTATCACCGTAAGAAATTTTCACATTTTGATTCGCCTTTACTGTGCTTACTTTACTGGTCTCTCCATTGGGCCATTCAACTATAAGAGAATCAATTGTTGATGATAAGCCTAAACCAAAATGTAACGTTTGGTCTACAGAAGATAGAAAGCCACGATATGGTTCGAGTTCACTAAACTGAATTTTTCCGTCATTATAAAACAGTGTTACTTTCGTGCCAGTTGCCAGTACATTATCAGCACTTCCTGTTAATTGAACATGCAGATAATTTTGTTTTACTGGCTGACCACGATTATTCAATGTATTTTCATAAACAGCAGCCGGGTCATTTATTTTACTCACAACGTAATCCAGATCACCATCATTGTCTAAATCTGCGAAGGCTGCTCCGTTTGAAAATGAAGGCAGATCGATACCCCATAATTTACTGACATCAGTAAATGTAAGATCACCATTATTTTTAAAAGCGTAACTGGATATTTTTACCGTCGGAATTAGTTTCATTAGACTCTCACGCGACGAAGTATTGTACGTCTCGACTCTATAGTTTGCGAAATCTTTATCCGTAATATCTTTTGGATATCCATTTGTAATCAATAAATCTTTCCATCCATCATTATCAAAATCAGCAAGTAATGGAGACCAGCTCCAGTCAGTTTGATAGATGCCTGCCATTTGCCCTATTTCACTAAACTTGATTTCCTTATCAAGGCCATTATTCAAATGCAACATGTTGCGCATAAATTGATACTGATATCGATAGTGCTCTGTGTTTTGATAGCTCTGATAACTTTTGTTTCCAATAGTAGTTTTCTTTCGATAGTTATTTTCAGGAAGCATATCCAGTGTGACGATATCAATCAAACCATCATTGTTGAAATCGGCAGCATCATTGCCCATTGAGAATTGACTTTGATGACCCGTGTATTGTGATGTTGCATTTCGAAAAGTTCCGTTCTTATTATTGATATATAGTATATCATTTGTCATAAAATCATTCGAAACATAAATATCTGGCCAGCTATCGTTATTGAAATCGGCAATTGAAAGACCAAGACCAAAGCCCTCTTCCAGAATACCGCTTTGGAGTGTAACATCAGAAAATGTTTCGTCGCCGTTATTTTTAAAAAGCTTATCATTATTCGCTGCCGACCCATCAACAATTTTTTCAAAATAATTAACAGGCCTGTCGTTTGTTTTTACATTGGTTAAAATGTAAAGATCAAGATCTCCATCATGGTCATAATCAAAGAATGCAGCCATTACACTATAGCCGCCATAAGCGATTTTATAGTTTTCAGCCATTTCCTTAAATGATGGAACTCCTTTATCATCCCATCCTTGATTGACATACAGTAAATTTTTTCTGTCTGCTGAATCCGGCATAGCTGTAGCGCAAACATAAATGTCCATCCGTCCATCATTATTGATATCCACTATCGAAACTCCCGAACTCCATCTTTTGGAATTAGTAATTCCTGATTCAGTTGAAACATCATCGAAATTTAAATCTCCCCGATTTAGATAGAGCTTATTAGAAACCTGGTTGCCACAAAAGAAAATATCTTTCAGACCATCATTGTTGAAATCGCTGATTCCCACCCCGGCACCATTATAGATGTATTCAAATGTAAGTATGTTAAAAGTATCAGACTCCTGAATAGTATTAACGAAGTCAATGCCGGTTTTTGATGAAGATAATAATTTAAAAAGTTTATCTCCTTTGTCTGATCTTTTGCAACTAACACAAAGTGTAATAATCGTTAGTATTGAAACCCAAATAAGGATTAATCTCATTTAAAGATCTTTATGGTATTTGTAAACACACCTCACCAACTTATAGTCGTGGAAGTTGATCTTTACCGTAAAGAAAAAAATATTTTTTTTTGTAGATAATCCTAAAAATTCAGGAAAAGAAATAACGCGAGGATAAAATCCTTTAGATGAGCGCGAAGTTGTTTTAAAGATTTAGTGAGATGGTATTCAATGGCACGCTCGGACAATTTCAGAAAATCTGCTATTTCAGAAACAGAACGGCCTTCAAGTCTGTTCAGCCTAAAAACTTGTTGCGACTTCTTCGGCAATTGTTGTATAGCCTGTTGAATTTCATTGGTGAGCTCGTTAAAAACAACAGTGCTTTCGGTCTCATCAACACTTTGAGGCATAAATTGCCTATAATAATTCCAGTACTTTTGTTGAACAATTTTAGATCTGATGGAGTCAATTATTTTTTTCTTTACAGAGCTCATCAGGTAATTTGAAAGATTTAGCACCTTAATTTCTTCTCTGCGAATCCAGAGTTTCAGAAAAATGTCCTGAAGAATCTCTTCTGCCTCTTCTTGCGATTTTAGAACTTTAACCGCAACGTTATAAAGTCTGTGCCAATGTCTGTTGTAAATCTCTTCAAAAGCTGACTTATCACTATTCTGAACAAAATTCAGAAGCTCTTCATCAGTATGGTTATTGAATTGATTCACCGTGTTTTAGTCAAACTTATTATAATTTTAAGCTAAACTGGAATAAAAATCAATTAACCTTCAATAATTAATAAATTTACGAGCTTCAAATCACAAGAAATCATCCTGCATATTCTATTAATTTTCTCGTCTGGAAGAGTTGTCTTGCAGGATATTAAAGCAAAAAATAATTACACATTTGGCATAGTTCGCAACAAAATAATTTACCGCACGTCTTAGTTCTTTCTTGAAAAAGAATAAGGCAGAGCTTCTTCACTTGTGCCTCTGCTCTTATTTGGAACAGATGTCATACTAAAATTTATCACGCCTCCCTTTATAAGCTCAGCGTGACTGAACCAATTTCTATCATAAGGTTTTCCATTCAAATTAACTGCATTTACATAGCGATTATCAACACTGTTATCAGGAGCATTGATTGTTATCGTTTTTCCATTTTCCAACGCAACTGTTGTTCTCTTAAATAAAGGTGCTCCTATTACATATTGATCAGTTGCTGGACAAACAGGGTAAAAGCCCATTGTTGAAAAAACATACCAGGCTGATGTCTGACCGTTGTCTTCATCTCCGCAATAACCATCAGGTGTTGCCACGTACAAGCGGTTCATAACTTCGCGTAACCAATATTGTGCTTTCCATGGCTCGCCTGCATAATTATAAAGATAGATCATGTGTTGTATTGGTTGATTTCCATGAGCATAGTTGCCCATGTTCATAATCTGCATTTCACGAATCTCATGAATCACAGAACCATAGTAAGATTCATCAAATACGGGAGGAACCACAAATACAGAATCAAGCATCTTTACAAATTCTTTTTTTCCTCCCATCATGTCTACCAGTCCCTGAACATCATGAAACACACTCCATGTATAATGCCAGCTATTGCCTTCTGTAAAAGCATCACCCCACTTGAATGGATTGAAGGGTGATTGAAACTTACCATCCTTATTTCGTCCACGCATAAGTTTAGTTTCTTTATCAAAAACATTTCTGTAATTCTGAGAGCGTTTGGCAAATCTTTCAAGTTCTTGTTTTGGTCTGTTTAATGCTTTCGCTAATTGGTAGATAGAAAAATCATCATAGGCATACTCCAATGTGCGAGCTGCATTTTCATTGATCTTCACATCGTATGGTACATATCCTAATGTGTTGTAGTACTTCACTCCTGCTCTGCCTACAGAACTAAGTGGCCCTTCATTTTCACTGTTCTTTAAAATTGCTTCATACAATATGTTAATATCAAAACCATGTGCACCTTTAAGATAAGCGTCGGCAATGATAGATGCAGAGTTTGAACCAATCATACAATCGCGATGGCCAGGACTGGCCCATTCAGGCAACCATCCACTCTCTTTATAAGTATTGACTAAGCCCTCCATAATCTGTGTATTGAGTGAAGGATACATCAAATTAAAAAATGGAAATACAGCTCTGAAAGTATCCCAGAATCCATTATCAGTAAATAGATAACCGGGCAAGACTTTTCCATTGTATGGACTATAGTGCACAACTTTTTCATTAATGTCGTATTCATAAAATTTTCTTGGAAAAAGTAGTGCGCGATATAAGCATGAATAAAATGTACGTGTTTGATCTACCGAACCTCCTTCTACTTTTATCCTGCTAAGTTCTTTGTTCCATGCAGCTTTGGCTTTTTGTTTTACAGTTTCAAAATCATCATTGCCAATCTCCTTTAAATTTAGTTCAGCTTGCTCTGGACTGATGAATGAAGATGCCACGCGCATAAAAACTTTTTCACCTTTCTTTGTTTTAAATCCAACTACTGCACCAACATGTTTATCTTTCAACTCCAATAAGTTTGAAACAAATTGTTTGTCTTTCCACGTAGACTTGAGTGTGAAAGGTTTGCTAAAATAAATCACGAAGTAGTTCTTAAAATTATCGGGAACACCGCCACTATTTTTTGTAGTGTATCCAATGATCTTGTTCTCTTCTGGAATAATTTTTATGTATGAGCCGTCGTCAAGTGCATCGACGACAACATACGATGAGTCTGAGGATGGAAATGTAAAGCGAAAGGCCGCTGCACGTTCTGTTGGTGTGATCTCTGTAGTAACATCATGATCGGCGAGGTAAACACTATAATAATATGGCTTTGCTATTTCAGCTTTATGAGAAAACCAGCTTGCTCTTTCGTTTTCATTAAAGCGAAGTTTTCCAGTAACAGGCATAATGGCGAATTGTCCGTAATCATTAATCCATGGACTTGGTTGATGAGTTTGCTTAAAGCCACGAATCTTAGCAGCGTCATATGTATATGCCCAACCATCTCCCATCTCACCTGTCTGCGCCATCCAGAAATTCATGCCCCACGGCAACGCTATGGCTGGATAGGTATTGCCAGTTGACAAACTATCACTAGAATTAGTACCCATCAACGGGTTAACCCATTCAACCGGATCTGAGACCTGATCAACCAATTGTGCTTCCATTGAGAGTGCAGAAAATGTTAGCATCAATGGCAGAAGTAATTTTTTCATGAACGCTGGCTTAAAGTTTAAGTAACAAAGAAGTATACAACGATAATAGTCTTTACCCCTACAATATCAATTTTTAAAATACACATTCAAATCATTTTATACTCCAACGGACATAAGTAGCCATAGACCTTGAATTGGGGAGTACATAGATGAATGCAACTCTTTGTAATAGTTTCTTTTTGATGATAAACACGGATAGAAATATGAAGAGAAATATTTTCTCTGGATAACTCATGGGATCAATAAAGAGATTGTGTATCGCTATGCATAACATGTAGCTGTCTGCTTCTCATAAAACCAATTATCAAAAGTTGAGATTCATCAATTTTACTGAAGAGAAGAAAAGCATTTTGTATAAGTATAAGAAAAATGCAAGCGTGCAATCGGTTGCTTTCTCATCAAAAAAATGTACACATCACACACATGAAGTTATTTTCACACACACGATTCTTACTAAGATTTCACGAAACCGGTTTCGTAAATAAAAATTCACCTGATGAAATTTTCATAGATATTATTTCTCAAGTTCGTACAGCCCACTCTCTAGAAATTGTTGCGACTAATAGGTCTGAAACTTCAATTACAAAATTTTAGAAGAATGGAAAAACTATCAGTCTCAGGTTTACCCTCATTTGAAAATCAAACCATCTGGCAAGTCAATTCCAATTCATCATTACAATCAGACTTCCATAAATCAGTTTCAGCAATCAGATACGCTTTCAGTTTTTGTCTCTGCTATGACTTAGCTAAATCATCTAAAATAAAAACTACGTGAGCCAGGTACCTGAACATTTTGATCTAGTAATCAATATAAAGAAAGGTGACCCTAAGAGTCTTGAATTATTATTCAGGAGAATGTATCCACAGCTGTGCGCCTATGCCAGAAAATTTCTAAACGATCCTGCCGACTCTGAGGAAATTGTTCAGGAGCTATTTTATTCCATTTGGAAACATCGTGACCGGCTCGATGAAAATCAATCACTAACATCTTATCTTTTTATCTCAGTAAAAAACAGATGCTTGAATTTTCTGGATGCTAAAAAAAACAGAACCAAGCATGCTGATCTGATGAGATACCTTTACACACATGAGGGGATTGATGGCGCTAACTCATATCATGCTTTATTAAAAAAAGAACTTGAAAAAGATTTTGATAAAGCACTAGAGGATTTACCACTGGAGTGTAGAAAAATATTTGAGCTAAGCCGACTTGAAGGTTTGAAGTATCAGGAAATTGCAGTTAAACTAAACATCTCAATTAAAACGGTTGAAACACAAATTTCACGCGCGCTTTCCAAATTGAGAGTAATGCTGAAAGAACATATTACTACCTGACCTATTTGACTTCTGGATTAATTTTTTCTTATTGTATTACAGTAGATCAACACAATTTTTCTGTGCTTTAGTGCACAGCATGCTATAGCTTCAAGAAGTACCTTCTCAGACCTAATACCTATGGATAATAACAAACAGGAACTGCACAGTATCCTTTGGAACTCTTTTAAAAAAGGAGACTGGGAAGCATATACCAGCCTTTATCATATCTATTATAGTCTGCTCAATAATTATGGTTATAAGTTTACGAAGGATGTAGACTTGATTGAAGATACAATTCATGATCTCTTTGTCAGGCTATGGACAAACAGAGACAATCTTGGTAATCCAATCTCAGTAAAAAATTATTTATTCAAATCGCTAAGAAATATTCTCTTCAGAAAAATCAAAACTCAATCCAGATTTTTTAATCTGCAGGAGGATGATGAGTCAATTCCTTTTGAAATATCTTTTGATAGTCAGCTGATTTTAAGTGAAGATGAAAAGGAATTACAGCAGGTTATAAAAAACGTTTTGAATAAACTCCCTGCACGTCAGCAAGAAGTAATATTCCTTCGGTTTTATGATGGCCTCTCCTATGAAGAAATTGCTGACATCATGGGCATCAATGTTAATTCAACTTATAAATTACTCTATAAAGCATTAGAGAATCTCAAGAACTCATTAGCATTCCTTGGTATTGGTGTGGCAGAGATCATTTCACACTTATTCCCCAAGCCACTAACACTAATACACGACTCTCTGTCTTCAGAAGACTGTTCAACATTAAGTATACCACCTATCGAGTCTTTAACAAATCTCGCAAGCTTCCCCTCAAGTCTGATCAGTAATCTCTAATCATTGATGGTGTGTTTTATTTCGCACATTTAACTAGTTAGAAAATATTCTTTTAAAATATTTTCTAAACCAAGGGATAATTCTGTCATATCAGGTCTAATCGTAATGAATTTAAAAGAATAAATTCTGACGTATGACCTTTCAAAAGTACACACACTACACACTCACAGATTTTTTAGAAGATGATTCATTTATTCAATGGGTAACTGTAGGCGATGAAAAAAGCAATTATTTCTGGCAGTCATTTTTAGATAATCATCCGGAGAAAAAAGAATTAATACGAGAAGCAACATCCATCATCCGGCTTTATCGTCTTCAAAATGAATTCAACAATGAAGGTCGTCGTGAAAATGTTTGGAATAGAATAAACACAACCATCTCGCACGAAAGTGATAAACGCAAAATATCATGGCACATACCGTTCTATGGTAAAATAGCAGCATCAATAATCTTCTTGCTTGCTTGTGGAATTGCGCTATGGCTTAATAGTCATAAAACAGAAACCATTACAACTGCTTATGGTGAAGTTAAAGCTGTAACACTTCCTGATCAATCAATAGTAATGCTAAATGGAAATTCTGTTCTAACCTATCAATCTACATGGAGTGATGCAGCACCACGCGAAGTCTGGATAAAAGGTGAAGCTTATTTTGATGTGAAACACTTTAACAAAGATATCAGTCATGTTTCACCTGGAGAGAAATTTATTGTTCATAGCGGTGATATTGACATCAATGTACTCGGTACGTCATTCGATGTAAAGACAAGAAGAAACAAAACGAATGTTGCTTTGCTGAGCGGTAAAATTGAAGTCACGTATGCAAACAATCATGTACCCTCTGGCAAAAATCTGGTGCTTTCCCCAGGAGATTATGTAGTCTATACCGGGCAAAAATTACTTGCCATGAAAAGATTATCCAAGCCTCATAAAATGGTTACCTGGACGGTGCATGAAATTACTTTCACAGATCCATCACTTAGTGAGATCATTGAAACACTGCAGGATAATTATGGCTACTCTATTAAAGTTGAAGATAATAGTTTGACGAAGTTAAAAATTGAAGGAGAGATCAGTGTGACGAGTGTGAATGAACTTCTTTCACTAGTGTCTGCAACACTTGGAATTCGGATAGAAACTGTGGGCAAAGAAATCAGCATTGCCCGCAAATAAGTTCTATTGAATTTCAATTTACTCAGAACCTATAAACCTTTAAAACCTATACTATGAAAAAATTCGACTACTATGTTTTTAGCTTTTTCATGGTGATTGTTGTAAACATTTCACCACCTCTTTGTTACGGTCAGCAGTATGCAAGTGCTTTCTCAGGAAGAAATGCTTTGTTTCAAAAAACAAATTATACTGGTTCTCATTTTCCAGAAGATGGAAGCATAACATTGAAAGAAGCTTTAAAAGTAATTAAAGCGCATTATCACGTAAAGTTTGCTTTCAAAGAAGGATTACTTGAGGGAAAAACAGTTTCTCAATCATTGCTCAATAAAACCGAAAATTCACTAGAGGTCTTACTGGAAAAAATTCTGACAAGTGTGCAACTGGATTATAAACGAATTAATGAGAAGCAATTCACAATCTTCTCTTACAACGAGTTTAGTTCTGCATATCCCAAATACATGAACTTCGAAAAACCAGTTGATTCTCTTGCTGCAGGGAAATCAACTAGCAAACCCAGCAGCATTCAAATTTCAGGAACAGTAACTGCTAAAGAAGATAATCAGCCTCTACCTGGTGTTAGTGTTATCCTAAAAAGTTCAGGTAGCACAGGTACAACAACAGACGCCGATGGAAAGTATAGTCTCTCCGCTCCTGATGGCGATGGTGTTTTAATTTTTTCATTCATAGGTTACGCTACAAAGGAAATTCCTATTTCAAATCAGACTGTAATTAATGTCGTGCTGGAGCAGGAGGCACAGTCACTTGTGGAAGTTGTTGTTACTGCGTTAGGAATCGAGAAGAGCAAAAGTGCCATTGCTTATTCAGTAACAGAAGTAAAAGGAGATCAGTTTACACAAGCTCGCGAAAACAATGTGGCCAACGCGCTGACAGGTATGATTGCCGGTGTTAACTCAACAGGCCTCTCAACCGGGCCTGGTGGATCAAGCCGCGTTATCATACGAGGTAACGGTTCTCTCACTGGCAATAGTCAACCATTATATGTAATCAATGGTATGCCGATTGATAACTCTGTGCCTGGTGGAAGTTCCGATCCTAATGGTCTGGGTATTACAAATGCTGTTGACAGAGGAGATGGTATGGGTGCCATCAATCCTGATGACATTGAATCAATAACAGTTTTGAAAGGCGGAACGGCTGCTGCACTTTACGGTTCAAGAGGTGCAAATGGTGTAGTTCTGATCACTACTAAAAAAGGTAAAGCTCAAAGTGGTGTTGGCGTAGAGTATAATTCAACTTTTAGCATGGAAAAAGTTTCTGTGTTTCCTGACTTTCAATACGAGTATGGCCAGGGAGATGGTGGTGTAATGCCTACTACGTTAGCAGCTGCACAGGGCAGCGGACGCCGATCATTTGGAGCAAAGATTGATGGCTCTACAAACTACGTTGCAGCCGATGGTCTCAACCACCCGTACTCTGCACAGAAAAATAATTTGAAGAACTTTTATCAGACTGGAAATACAGCAACCAACTCCATTGGTCTTTCCGGAGGAAATGAATTAATTCTATATCGTTTATCATTCTCTGATTTGAATAGCAATAGTATTTTGCCAAACACAAAATATAACAGAAAGACAGCCAACCTCAACATCAGCGCTAAACTTACAAAGAAACTAAAGATCGAATCGGTTATACAATATTCTTTGGAAAAGGGAAATAACAGACCGATTGCTGGCGATGCACTTGGCAATCCTAATTGGACACCTTATGAAGTTGCCAACACAGTTGATGTTCGTTGGCTCAAGCCTGGTTATGATAAACAAGGAAACGAAGTAATCTGGAATGATGCGGCCATTGTTACTAACAGTTATTTCGTTGTCGATAAATTTAAAGAGCGGGACTTCAAGAACCGTTTCATCGGCCAGGCCTCTGTATCGTATGACATCCTCAAAAATCTAACAGTGAAAGGAACTCTCACCCGCGATTTTTATAATTACAACTTTACAAGCGTTCTTCCAACGGGGACATTATATGTTCCGAACGGTCAGTATTCAGGCATTAAATCAGATGTGTCTGAGACTAATGGAATGTTGACAGCTACATATAAAACAGAACTTAGAGATAAATTTGGTATCTCTGTTATGGGAGGTTTGAACGGTCGTCAATTTCAAAACAGAGAACTTGATCTGACAGGAACCAACTTCATCCAACCTTATTTTTACAGCTTCTCTAATCTGGGTAGCCCTATCACCAAACCGACCACCGGACGTGTCACTACCAATTCTATTTTTAGCTCAGTTGATTTAGATTATAAGAGTTTGCTATTCTTAACATTTACTGGTCGTAAGGATTGGTTCTCAACACTAAGTCCTTCGAACAACAGTATCTTTTACCCAAGCGTTGGAACAAGTTTCGTTTTATCTGATGCTCTTAATCTGCCTAAGGTTATCAGCAACGCAAGAGTAAGAGGTTCATGGGCGCAAGTAGGTGGCGGCGGTCCGAATCCTTATACTATCAATCTTACTTACAGCCCTGTAGCAAGTGCAAGTTCAGTACCACTACAGAACGTTACATCAGCAGAAATAACCAACGCTAAACTTAAACCATTTACTTCTACAACTACTGAAGTTGGTTTGAATGTCCAGCTTTTTGATAATCGCCTGGGATTAGATGTTGCAGTTTACGATCGTAAGTCTACAAATGATATTGTGAAAGTTCCAATCTCGTCTACATCAGGCTATAGTTCCGCGTATCTTAACTCCGGCCAGTTGAGCAACAAAGGCATAGAACTATTGCTGACTGCTTCACCAATAAAGGGAAGAGCGCTTAGTTGGAACACGAGTTATAATTTTGCTTACAACAAAAGTGAAGTGCTCAAACTTGCAGATGGCATAAGCACTTTCTCACTGGGCAATTCAGCCAATGGTAACGCCTATATAAATAATAACGTGGGCAGAACTTTCGGCGCAATCTATGGATACCGAATGCTTAAAGATGCGAGTGGTAATGTGATTTATGATACTAACTCTGGTTTACCAAAACAGACCGACATCAATCAGGAATTAGGAAAAGGTGTCCCTCCTATTACAATGGGGCTCACCAATGAATTTAAATATAAAAATTTCACACTGAGTTTTCTGATCGACGGTAAGTTTGGTAATAAGATCTTCTCTGTAATGGAAGTTTATGCTACTCGCTTAGGGTTATTAAAATCAACACTGCCGGGAAGAGAAGAAGGTTTGGTTTTAAATGGAGTCACTGACACTGGCGATCCGTATACAAGAACAGTACCTGTATCTCAGCTTCGTAGCGGTTATTATAACAGTCTCAACAGGTATACAGAATTATTTGTGCATGATGGCAGCTTTGTAAAATTACGTCAGGTTATTCTTTCGTATCGCATACCGTCTGATGCTCTTAAGAGACTTGGAATACAATCTGCCAGCATTGCTCTAGTAAGTCGTAACCTGCTTACACTTTACAAGAAGACTGTCAACTTCGATCCTGAGCAAAGTCTTACCAACGGTGCCGCACAAGGCATTGAATCAATCGGGCTGCCACGCACCCGTTCTTATGGTGTAAATCTGATGCTTAAATTTTAATCTAAAAAAGTAAGATCATGAAACAATCAATAAAAAAATATTCAAGCATGTTACTGTTGGTACAGGGTATGCTTTTCTTTCAGGGTTGCGACAAAAATTTCGAAGAGATAAATACTAACCCCGACGCCATCTCAACACCAACGCCACAATATATTTTCAGCAAAGCATTATACGATGGAGCTAATTACAGCGGAAATACTGAAACCCTGCTGCTCGGTACTATGCAGTACACTACCAGCTACAATGATGTTGAAGGCTTTGGCTCCAAATACATAGCTGCGAGAGTTGATCTATCTTATACAGTTTTTAACAACTCGTATCCAAATCAGATTAATGAAATTGGTGAGGTGATCAAAGCTGTAAAGGATGATCCTGATATGATAAACCTTTACGCCGTTGCCAGAATATGGCGTGTATTTTGTTTTAGCAGAATAACTGATTTGTATGGCGATGTACCATACTCACAAGCAGGGCAAGGCTACAACAAATCGATATTTCAGCCAGCGTATGATGCGCAGCAAGATATTTATGCAGACATGCTTAAGGAACTTGATGAAGCTGCACAAAGTCTCGACGCCAATAACACAACTACCTTCGGCGCTTCTGATTTGATCTACAATGGCAATATCGGTCAGTGGAAAAAATTTGCCTACTCAATGATGCTGCGCCTCGGCATGAGGTTAACCAAAGTTGACGAAAGCAGCGCACAATCATGGGTAACAAAAGCTATTGCCGGTGGTGTGATCACAGACTATAACGATATTGCCAAGATCAGATACGAAGGCTCAGGACAGGATATCAATAAAAATCCAATGGCCCTTGGTATGCTCAATGATAATTATATTAAAGCTGATGGTGTAAGTAACACAGAAGGTGGAAAATACCAACAAGTATTTATTGACTCTCTTAAAAGCAATAATGACCCACGGCTAAGTGTAATCTCCGTTGTGTACGTTAACGGTGTCGCCGATGCAACTCCTTCCATTCAAAAAGGAATGCCATCCAACATAAATGGTGTTAAGCCTGCAGATTTTGGAACATACTCAGAACCAAAACAATCAACCATATTACGTCTCGCATCACCACTGTTACTTTACACGCCAGCTGAATCTGATTTTCTACTGGCTGAAGCTGCGCTTAGAAATTGGTATGCAGTAGAAACTGCAGACGCTTTATTTGAAAAAGGAATACGTGCTGCGATGAAACAGTGGGATCTGATCAGTGGTGTTACTGGTACTATAGCTGATGCTGACATCGACAATTATGTGGCTGCGCATCCGCTGAAGCCTGCATCTGTTGAAGGACAAAAAGAACAAATCTACACGCAGTTCTGGATGAGCATTTTTCCCAATGCTCACGAAGTTTTTGCGAACTATCGTAGAACGGGATACCCTGCACTTGTTCCCAATAATTATCCAGGCAACGCAACAGGAGGTCAGATTTTCAGAAGGTTTCTTTATCCAACAACAGAACAAACATTGAATGCTGCGTCATATAAGGCTGCCATTGCCAGACAAGGTGAAGATAATTTCATGACAAAAATGTGGTGGGATAAATAACTCGCCCTTTATACAATTAGAAAAAAGATTTAAAACCTTGGTTAGTTTGGTTGTTTAGTTAGTAATGTATCCTCAATAAGTCCTTCTTCATCTCGAAGAAGGACATTGGGATATTCTAATACAACCTCACTCCCTTTAAAAGAATCACATGCTATCACGACGAAAAGTTATTCAAGGAATAATAACGATACCTCTGCTCGGAAGTTTTACAGCAAATGGAAAAGCTCTTCTCTCTTCACCACAAAAATCAAAGCGCGACTTATTTAAAGAATTAAATATACGCACCTTCATTAATGCAGCAGGAACCTTAACCTATATGACAGGTTCACTCATGCACGATGAAGTGCTCGATGCCATTAACAACAGTGCTAAAGATTTCTGTTTACTCGATGAAGTACAGGATAAGGTAGGAGAACGTATAGCTAAAATAGTTCACGCCGAAGCTGCTGTGGTAACATCCGGTGCTTTCTCCGGCATGACATTAGGATTAGCTGGTATTCTTACAGGCATGGATCAAAAGAGGGTAGAACAACTTCCTCACCTGGAATATACTGGCATGAAATCAGAAGTGATCTGCCAGGCATCGCATGATGTTGTGTATAATCATGCATTGACAAATACAGGTTGCAAAATAATCCGAATAGAAACAGCAGAGCAACTTGAGAATGCTATTAACGAAAGAACAGCACTCATGCACTTTTTAAATATTGAAGCTGACAAAGGGAAAATAATGCATGAAGAATGGGTAGCTCTCGGCAAAAAGCATGGTATACCAACGTCTATTGATATTGCTGCCGATGTTCCTCCTGTTTCAAATCTATGGAAATTTAATGATATGGGATTTGACTTTGTTGTTGTCTCAGGAGGCAAGGCAATGCGCGGACCTCAAAGCGCAGGTATACTTATGGGCAAGAAAGAAATTATTGCAGCCGCACGCCTTCACATGCCACCACGAGGTTTCAATATTGGTCGTGGCATGAAAGTAAATAAAGAAGAAATTCTGGGCATGTATGTAGCGCTTGAAAAATATATCAACACAGATCACGACAAAGAATGGAGCGAATGGGAAACAAAAATTTCTCATATTGAAAACTCCATCAAAGATATTCCAGGCATTACAACAACAGTACATGTTCCTCCTTTAGGAAACCACACACCCACTCTTAAAATTTCATGGGACACGAATAAAGTAAAGCTCACTGATAAACAGTTACATGAGACTTTACGTAATGGAAGTCCATCCATTGAAGTAGGAGGCGGAGAAAATAATAGTGTGAACGTAACTGTATTTATGTTAAAGTCAGGACAAGAAAAAATTGTAGCCACAAGACTGAAAGAAGAACTTTCAAGACTATCATAGCTTAGATGGGAATAAAGTCAAAGCATAACTAACCATAACACTAAACTACCATGAAAGAACAAAGAAGATCAATCCTGAAAAAACTCCTAGCCACTGTTGCCGGTGCTACTGGAATATCATTAAGTGCAACTGCCAAAGTCGATGATGATACTGATAAAAAGGAAGTATTTAATGTAGTAACTGATCAGGATGTTCCTTTATTCTCCGGATCTACAAAGCTGGGTAATCTTGTTTTTGTTGCTGGTAAAGGTGCACACTTTGAAGGTGACATCACAGCACACACCAAACATGTACTGGATGAATTGGAGAAAGAACTTATTAAGGCAGGATCATCTATGCAGAAAGTTCTTAAAGTAAGTGTATTC